>JAQBQJ010000016.1 GCA_028287065.1 Labilithrix sp.
ACGAGCGGGATCCCGATCGCGAACAGATCGCCGAAATCGGTGATGGCGTTGAACAGCAGCAGGAACGCCAGCACGGCCGGATGCGTGAGCCCGTAGAACACGAGCACGCCGAGGCCGACGTCGCGCACGCCGAAGAGCCGGCCCATGAGGCGCGCCGTCGGGTTGTCGTGCTGCGCGGGAAATCCGAGCAGCCGAGAGCTCGGCTCGGCGGCGACGAACGGAGCGAGGCCGAGGACGACGCGGCCGATTCCCATTCCACCGATGACGTAGTCGATCACGGATGCACCTCGGCTTGCTGAGCGGTTGCGGCTGCGGAGATCGAAGGCGTGCCGGAACGAGCGACGGCGGCGCGGGCGACCGCAGCCGCGAGGAGCGCGCCCACCACCGGCATGGGCAGCGACGTGACGAGCCCGGAGTCGTAATGCAGCGACCCGAGCGCGCGGATCGCGTGATGCGACTCGGCGAGGAGCGCGAGCGCGAGGCTCCCCATGACGGCGAGACGTGCGCGTCCTCCGAGCGTGTAGAGCAGCGTCATCCCGAGGGCGACGGCGAGCATGATCTGGAACACGAGGTACGTCGCATGCCGCGCCGAGAGGCCGGACAGCGGCTGGAACGCCGCGACGATCAGGCGATCGTCGTACATGCGCGTGAGCGACTCCTCGACGAGATGCGGCGCGTACACGGCGGCGCACAGGGCCAACCAGCGCGTCATGTCCTCGTCTCCGCGGCGATCGCGCCCACGAAATCGAGGACCGCGCGCTCGAGCTGGTCGACGCCGGGATGCTCGGTCGGCATGTGGCTCGCGCCCTCGAGCACCACCATGCGCTTCGGACATGCGAGCCGATCGAAGAAGCGCCGGCTCAGCGAGATCTCGGTCATCCGATCGACACCGGGATGCGTGAGGAGGACCGGGCACACCTCGAAGTCCTCCGGCTCGATGTCCGGCGCGGTCTCGACGAGCGTGCGGAGGAAGCGCGCCGGTACCCAGTTCCCGCCTCCGAGCGGATCGGTCTCGCAGAGCCTCGCGAGCTCCGGCTTGTTGGAGATGCGATTCATCTTCGACATGTAACGCATGGGGAGCGGCAGCCCGTCGGTCACGCCGTGGAGCTGCTGGAGGAGCCAGAGGCCCGCGTTTCCGAGGAGCGGCGTGCGCGCGAAGCCCTGACGCACCGCCGGCTCGCGCATGTCGGCGAGCGTCGTCGCGACCACGCCGACGACGCGACGCGAGCGTGCGGCCGCGTGGTACGCGAGGAGGCCGCCCAGGCTGACACCGAAGAGAACGACGGGCCGGCCGTCGCGCGCGAGCTCGGCATCGATGAGGTCGCTGATGCAGTCGACCCACAGCGGATACACGAACTGCTCGGACGGCACGCGTGTGAGGCCGTAGCCCGGGAGATCGGGGCAGACCGTCTCGAAGCCATGCTGGCTCGCGAGCACCGCGGCGGGCGCCATCACGCGGCCGTACGCGCCGGCGCCGTGGAGGACGATCACCTTGAGCGGCGACGAAGGCACCGCGGAGCGATCGAGGTGCACGTCGAGGCCGCGCCACGACCACCACTCCTCGACCGGCGTCGTGGAGGGCGTGCAGCGCATCGCCGCCGGGAAGAACGGCTGGTAGCGACGCCACGCCTCGGAGTCGGCGTAGTGCTGCCGGGCGAGCGCGGGAGCCGCGGGAGGGAGGTTCGCGGTGGCGAGCGCGCGAGCGTCGGTGTTCATGCGGGTAGAGATGACCCGGGCGGCGAACGCGGGCACTGACACCGCACGACAACCGATTGACCTCCGGCGCCGGGCTTCCGATCTCCGCGAGCTCGCTACTTCATTTCCGGGAGGTCGTGCTCCGCAGCCCTCGGCCACGACCCTTGCCGAGACGCCTTCAGCAAACCCGCGATCGCGCTATATTCTGCGAGTGGCCGTTGACTCCCGCGACGAGCAGACGATGGCGCGCGTGGGGCCCGTGCCTGCCGACGATCCGAAGTCCGGCGCGATTCCACGTGCCGGCGACGTGATCGCCGAGAAGTATCGCGTCGAGCGCGTCCTCGGGATGGGCGGCATGGGCGTCGTGGTTCTCGTGACCCACATGAAGCTCGGCGAGCCCTACGCGATGAAGTGCCTGCTCCCCACCGGCGCGTCCGATGCGGAGACCGTCGAGCGATTCATGCGCGAGGCTCGCGCCGCCGTCCGTATCAAGAGCGAGCACATCGCCCGCGTGAGCGACGTGGGCCAGCTCCCGAATGGGTCGCCCTACATCCTCATGGAGTATCTGGTCGGGCGCGATCTCTCCGACCAGCTCCGCGAGCATGGCCCGCTCTCGATCCGCGATGCGGTCGAGTACGTGCTCCAGGCTTGCACCGGCATCGCCGAGGCACACGCCCTCGGGATCGTGCACCGCGACCTGAAGCCGTCGAATCTCTTCCTCACGCCGCGCCTCGACGGCGCGGCGCTCGTGAAGGTCCTCGATTTCGGCATCTCGAAGGCCATGGGAGAGGCCGGGCCGCACAAGCCTTCGCTCACGCAGACGTCCTCGGTCTTCGGCTCACCCGCGTACATGTCCCCCGAGCAGATCCGAAGCGCGAAGAACGTCGACTTCCGAACGGACATCTGGGCGCTCGGCGTGATCCTCTACGAGCTCTTGACCAATGAGCTCCCGTTCGTGGCGGAGACTGCCGGCGGGCTGCTCTCGGCGATCGCCGCCGACGAGCCCCAGCCCCTGCGCTCACGTCGGCCCGACGTGAGCGAAGCGCTCGACGCCGTCGTACGACGCTGCCTCGAGAAGAAGACGCAGCAGCGCTTTCAGACGGTCTCCGAGCTCGCCACCGCGCTCGAGCCCTTCCGCGCGGGCGACAGTCTCGTGTCGGTCGGCCGCATCCGCCGATTGTCCGGCGCGCCGACGTCGTCGAATCGACGCGTCCACCTCGCCGCGGCGCCTTCGAGCGGCCGAGTGCTCGGCGCTGCGCGTGTCGATGTCGACGCCGCGACCGACAAGGCCTGGATCACCGCCCCCCAGCACGCGAAGCCCGGTCGCCTCCTCCTGCTGCTCGTGGTGGCTGCCGTCATGGCCACGATCGCGGTGGGCGGACTGTATGCCGTCGCGCGATCGGGCCGCGTCGCACCGGTTGCGTCGGCGGAGGCCACGCCCACCGCGCGCAGCGCCGCCGAACCGCTACCGCCCCCTTCGATCGCTGCGGCGCCGGTCGTCTCGGCGGAGCCTTCCGTCCCGCCGCCCCCGAGCGAATCCGCGTCACCCACGATGACGACGACGACGAAGCCCGGCGGCGCGCGTCCCGCGCCTGCTGCGCCTCCGCGTCCGATCAATCCGCAACGACCTGCTCCCGCCGCGGCCACGGCAAGTAGCCCACCTCCGGCCCCGACCCCCATCGCCCCCGCCTCCGTCACGCCGAGCGGAGCGCCGCCCCTCGGTCCGACGGACACGAGCCACTGATCATCATCCATGCACCCTCACGCGGCCTGCCTGATCGCCGTTGCTGCGCTGCTCGCCACACCGCGAGCGCTCGCGCAGGGCGGCTCGTCGTCGATCGCGGAGCAGCTCTTTCTCGAGGGCAAGGCCCTCATGCAAGAGAAGCAATACGAGCTCGCTTGCCAGAAGCTGCAGGCGAGCCACGACCTCGACAACACGGCGACCGGGACACTCCTCAACCTCGCGCTCTGTCACGAGCTCGTCAACAAGCCGGCGACCGCGTGGGCGGAGCTCCGCCAGGTGGAGGCGGAGTCGGCGGGGCGACGCGAAGATCGCGTCAAGCTGGCGCGCGAGCACGAAGCGAAGCTCTTTCCGATCCTCTCGCGCATTCGCATCTTCGTGCCACCCGACGTCCAGGTCGCAGGGCTCTCGCTGCGGCTCGACAAGGGACCGCCCATCGCCGCCGCGTCGTGGGGCATCGCGCTCCCGATCGATCCCGGAAAGCACGTGCTCGAAGCAACGGCGCCCGGAAAGCTGCCGCGCGCGATCGAGTTCGTCGTCAAGGACGTCGCCGATCGTCAAACCATCGGTATCGAGGCCCTCGACGACGCGCCGGTCGATCCCGCCACACAGAGCGCCGCGGAGCGCGAGCACCTCGCCGCGCTGCGCGGTCGTCGCACCGTCGGCTTCACGCTCGGTGGCGTCGGGGTCGTGGCGGTCGGCGTCGGTCTCACGTTCGGCCTGATCGCGGCGAACAAGAACAAGGCGGTCGGACGCCCGTGCCCGAACGATCTCTGCCAGACCGGCGACGACCGAGCGCAGGCGGAGAGCTCGCTCTCGTCGGCCAAGACCTTCGCCTTGCTCTCGAACATCACCGTCGGCGTCGGCGCGCTCCTCGTCGCTTCGGGCGTCGTTCTCGTGCTCAGCGCTCGGCCCAGCAAGGCCCTTGCTCCATCCCCGACGGCCACGAGAGTGCGCATCCTGCCGGCGCCGATCGCCAGCGGCGGAGCGTTGCTCCTCACCGGAGAGCTCTGACCCATGAAGCTCGTACGCGGGTTCGTCGTCGCCACCGCGGTCCTGATGCCGCTCTTGGCATGTCAGCTCATCGTCGGAATCGACGATCACGACTTCAGCACGGTCGAGTCCGAGGGCGGGACGATCATCCAGCTTCCCGATGTCATCGAGGCCGCGAGGACCAGGTGCGCGAACGCCATCGTGCCGGTCGAGCGGTCCGAGGCCGGCGACCAGGCGGACCTCAAGCCCATCGTCTTCGCGATGCGCAACGCGAGCCTCCGCGCGAACCGCAAGAACGGAGGCGTGGCCGGCTTCGACCTCGACGGCGTCTGCACGTGCGATCCAGCGGACGACTCTCTGCACGAGGGCGGCGTGAGCTGTGTCTCTCCCGCGACGCCTGCGGGAGCGGGGAGCTGCGACGACGACGGCGGCATCGACAACGCCCTCGGCCACCTCGTCGAGACCTTCTCCTCGATTCCCGGCTTCGTGAGCCCTGACGTCAGCTTCGGCTCGGCGATCAGCTGCGGCCGACAGACCCTCCTCTACATCGTGTCGAACTACAACGGGCTGGCGAACGATCCCGATGTCGTCATCTCCGGCTTCGTGTCGCCGGGGATTCACGTGCCTCATGCCGACGGAGGCGAGGTCGACGGAGCTGCGTGCAGTGTCAACGAGGCGCAGTTCGACGCTGGCGCCGCCTATCCGGCAAAGTTCGACGGGACGGACGTCTGGTCCTCCGCCAACGGCACGCCGCCCGCGGTCGGGACGGGTTGGGTCACGAACTTCCAGCTCGTGTTCGACGGCCGCACGAACCCCGGCGAGAGCGCGCAGCTCCTGCCGCTCTTCCTGGGGTCGCAGATCATGACCGTCGGCTCCCCGATCTTCGTCGCGCATGTCGTCCCGCTCGGCGAGAACGGAGAGGTCCTCCAGACCGATACCGCAGGAAACATCCTGGGGAACGGCGGCAAGGCGAGCTCGTTCCGCCTCGACGATGCGGTCCTCGCGGGCCGTACGAGCGCGAGCGACTTGCTGGCGGCTCTCGGCAGCACCCGGGTCGGCGGCACGACCGACCTCTGCGCCGAGCGGGTCCCGTACTGCTTCGTCAAAAACGCGATCTGCAGTGCGGCCGACTCCATGAAGCTGCCGAGCAGCGACTTCGCAGGCCTCGAATGCGACGCGCTCTCGATCGTCCTTCAGTTCGACGCAGTCGTCGCGAAGCTCGGCGGCAAATTGGACCTGATGCCCAGATCCGACGCCGGCTGCGGCGCGGACTGGAAGGACGACTGCCATGGCGGCGTCGTCTGTCCGTGAAGCGAGCTCCGCAACGTCTCTGCCGCGTCGCGTCTGGTAGCATCGTGATGTGCAATCACGTGTGCGGTACTTGGCCTTGCCTCTCGCTGTGGCGATGCTCGGGGCCTGCTCGCTGCTGGTGACTACGTCGGACCTCGCGGACGGCACCACTCCCGGCGCCGAAGCGGCCGCGGCCGCCGACGGCGACGCCTTCGCGGACGCCTTCGCGGACGCGCCGGCGGACGCCACCGAAGAACCCGACGGCGACGGCTCGACGCTCAGCGCACGCTACGTCGCAGCCGTGCTGGCGGACGACCCGATCGCTTACTTACGCCTCGAGGAGGCAACCGGCGCCCAGTTCGCCACGAACGAGACCGCGGGCGCGCCCGGGACGTACGGCGCCAGCGTTCATTTCGGCGTCGCGGGTGCCTTTGCCGGCAGCCGCGCGATAGAGACGGATGGCACGTCGAAGGGGGCCGTGTCTCTCGGCGTCATCGCCGGCCTCGACGGTAGCAAGCCATTCACATTCGAGCTCTGGTATCGGCCGAACGCGGTCGACCAGAAGTTTCGCTTTCTCGCGAGTAAATACGAGTCTTTCGACGGCGGCCTGGAATCGTTCGGCGTCTACACGCAGTCCACCGCCGCCATGGTGGCCGAGCGCTACGTCGCCTCCGTCGATGTCTTGGGTTCCGTACCGGTCCCACAGCTGGGAGTCTTCCATTACGTCGTGGGCACGTATGACGGCTCGTTCGTCTCGCTCTTCGTCGACGGCGTCCGCGTCGTGCATCAGACGGACCTCCGGCCCTCGCCTTCCAAGAACCCCATCGTCACCTTCGGCGCGTTCAACGCGGACGGCGATTCCGTCAACGGAGCGATCGACGAGGTCGCGGTCTACGCCAAGGCGCTCACGGCCGCCCAGGTCGCGGCGCATTACACGGCGAGCGGGCGCTGAGGGCGACGTGCTCGAGGCCTGGCGTCTCGCAAGCGCTGCTGAAACGTCGGCGCGATTAGCGACGAAGCGCGATTTTTTACGGGTGACGTATGAGAGAGAGGGGCGGTGCTGCGCGTGGGCTGCGCGTCTTGAGGGGGCGGTCGCGGCGGCGCGGTGAAGGGAGGGGCGCACTTGTGCTCGCCTACGCGGTTTTGACGCTCAGCGCCGCGGGAACCCGCGGCAGGATCTCGCTTCAGCGCGCGAAGGTGAGTTAGCGAACGTAGTCCGCGTGCACCACGACACCGCCGGCTGCGAGTGTGACGGCCCCTTCGGCGCCGTGAAGTAGCTCGTGCCAAAGAAGCTGTCCTTCCCGATTGAAGCAGGCGACCTCCCCCCCGTACGCGACGTAGATTCGACCGCCGTCCGTAAGGACGGTGGTCGCGCCGATGGGACTCTGGACCTTCCACTCGATTTTCCCGCTGCGTTGGTGAAGGCACCAAAGTTCGTTCCCTCGGGCGGCGATGACGTTCTCTTCGTCGAGCGCGATGCGCAGGACGTCCTTGTCCTTCGTCGAGCCAATCGTCGCTTTCCACAGCAGCTTGCCGGTATCGGCAGCCGCACCGACGAGATGCGGACCGATACCGGCGACGAGTACACTTGAGGGAACGAGATCGCGATAGGCCATGCTCTTCCTGTAGCCCAAACTTGGGGGAGGCTTCCGGTTCCTTCGCCGGCTGCGTCACTTGCTCGGGCTCGTCGCTCAGGCGGTAGCGTTTTTCGGAGCGACGCGGCTCGCGCGGAGCTTCGGGAAACAGAAAGCTCCCAATTGCGCTATCGATAGGGCGCCTGCACTTCTGGCCCGTGCGTGCTCGCGAGAGGTGCCAGCATCACCTTCCGCGCTCGGCGCCGCGACAGCGCGCCGGCCAGTGCCGAGCCGACCAACATGACGACTCAAAGGACGGAAAACGGGTAGCGCGGCGAAGGTGACTCGGCCACGTCACGGCGAGTCGCACGGAGCCAGAACGTGAAGACGAGGCGGCTGCGACCGAGACCCGCTCGATCGGAGGCCGCCTGGTCATCCCAGAGCAGGGAGTGTTCAGATACCGAGCTTCATGCCGCCGCGTCGCGGCGACCCGGACGCACCGGCCCCGACGCGAAGATGGCCTGCCGCAGCGTGCTCTGCAGCTCCGGCGTCTGCGCGAGCGCGTCGCGCGATTTCTCGCGCCCGTTGCCGAGCTGCGTGCCGGCGAACGAGAGGTGGTTCCCGCACTCTTGGATGAGGCCGCGTGCGAGACCGAGATCGATGAGCTCCGCGAGCACGTCGACGCCCGTGCCGTAGCGGATCTCGAACTCCGCTCCGGTGAAAGGAGGCGCGCACTTGTTCTCACCGAGCTTCACCCTCGCCACGCACGCATCCCACGTCACTCCCCCATCCGCCGCGCCTCCCTCGGATCGATCAAACCATGATGCACATGCCATCCCGTCCGCAGCAGCCACGTACGGGGTGACGCCTCCGGCCATGGACCTTCGCCATCGCGAAAGGGCCATACCAGCGACCGCGTCCACTTCGTGAACCTCGTGGCCGAAGAGAAGCGGTCGATGTTGTCGTCGCCGAACATCCGCGTGCCGTGCTTCGCGAGGTTGCGGAACACGTACACGAGCGCGTTGCGAACCTCGCGCGGGGAGCCGAGCTCGCGGCCATGCCAGCGATCGCCCCAGACCTTGCCTTTACGCCCCAAGATCGCGTTCAGCCGCTTCGCGAACGAGATCACCAAGCCACTCACGCCGGAGCGAAGGGAGTCGTGCGCGCCTTCCTTGCCGACCGCCTCGACGATGAGATGAAGATGGTTGTCCTGGATCGTGAACTCGACCACGTGGAACGAATGCGTGTAGCGGCGGTCACGCTGTCGCTGGAGCACTCTCCGCAGCATCTCGTGGATACGCTCGCTGCGTAGCGAGGGCAGGCCGGGACGCGCGCGCAGCGTGACGTGCACGGGATGCGCTCCCTCGTGCAGCGGCCTCACGCGATGCGGCACCGACGGCCGCTTCCCCGGCGCGAGCTTCCGCCCGGCGCCCTTCCGCGCACCTCCACGCCCCGGCCGGCGAACGGGCGCGTTCACGATGGGCAGCATCTCGAGCTGCACCGGCACGCGTCGGGCGGGGCTCCTTCGCGGCCCCCGCGAGCGCGGAGCCCGCGACCGCACCTCTTTCGTCGGCTCCCCCATGTCTGATTGGGCAACTGTAATACAGCTGAACGCGCCCGCAAGGGTCGAGGCCAGGTTTTCCCCACCGATTTCCTCTGGCCCTCGCGCGGCGAGTCCGCGATGCCGCCTGTCGCCGTCGCCCGCCATCGCTCGCGAACGCGCTACCTCCCCAACGCCGCGCTCGCACTGACGCGTCCGCACACGCTCGCCCTGGCGCCCTCGCTCGCGCACGCGCACGCGTCCTCGCTCGCGCACGCGCCCAAGCCCAAGCGCCCAAGAGCTCGCTCGCACGCCCTCACGCCCGCCCGTCGCCGTCGCCCGCCCGCGCGCCCCGTCCCCCAAAAGAGAACAGGGAACAGGGAACAGGAACAGGACCGCGAACTCCGAGACACGCGCCCTCGCGAAAATCCCAATTCCGATTCCTGTTCCTGTTCCTGTTCCCTGTTCTCTTTGTGTGGAGCCCACCCGTTCACGCCCCGCCACGATCCCCCGCCGAAATAGCCCTTCCCGCGAGGCACACCCATTGCCTACCACCGCCCATGACCTCCCTTCGCCGCGCCTCCCTCGCCGCCGTCCTCCTCGCCCTCGCCGTCGCCCTCCCCCGCACCGCCCACGCCGACGAGCCCGACGAGCCCGCGCCCGCCTCCTCCACCCCCCACTGGTACGGCGCACAAACCCTCATCGTCGACGGCGCCTCCCTCCTCACCGCGCCCCTCGGCGTCGGCATCGGCGGGCTCGTTCTCGGCGCTCCGATCGTCCACCTCGTCCACGACCGTCCCTACGCCGCGCTCGCCAGCCTCGGCCTACGCACAGTCCTCCCCGTCGTCGGCGGATACCTCGGGCTCTCCGCTGCCGGGACCTGCCACGAGCAGCGCGAGTCCGGCGACTTCCTCGGTCCCTGCTTCCTCCACGGCTTCGACGAGCTCGTCATCGGTGCGCTCGTCGGCGTCAGCATCGCCGTCGCCGTCGACGCATCCGTGCTCGCCTATGAGCCGGCCCGCGCCGCGGAGCAGCACGTCAGCGACAGGCCGCGCGTGACCTCCGTCGCGCCCTCGATCGATCCGATCACGAAGAGCGCTTCGGTCGGCCTCGGCGGCACGTTCTAGAGCGACAAACGCTTTGAATACAGGCTCAAATTGCGGTTATGCAGCGGCGGCAATCGGCGATGAGTGGTTTCGAGATCGACGATGGCTGCGGCGCATCGCACGTCGAATAGGGTCTTACGGATACCGCGGTATCGCGCTCGGCGGCCCTGCTTCCTGCCGAAGTGTGCGAGTCGACGCTCCACCGCCACGCGCTCGCGAAGCCGGTGTCGCCCTGCCGGCGCGGGGACCAGCTTGCGGACATCGAGAAGGCCTCGAAGAACGGCTGCCCCGGGGTCGCGATTCGTAACCTACCCCCGACGGAGAATCAGCAAGGCGAAGCCATCGGCGCCTGGTGCGTCGCGCTCTGAGCGTGAATCAGCGAAGCCTTTCAGCGCTGTAGAAGCGAGAGCTTCTCCGCCTTCCAGTCTCGATGCGCCGGCCCTCCACGGCGAGGGGGCGCGTGAGACTGCGCGTCGGAAACGTGAGAGCATGGGAGATTGTCCTCGCGAGCGAGTCGTGCGCGGGCACCTTCCTCCATCCAGGGCATCGTGACACGCAGTCCGCGCGCACTACAGATGCTCGTCTATGGTGCGATCCTGCTCGCGATCGTCGTGACGGTTCGCCAGCTCTGGACGACCGACTTCGGAATGGATGACCGGGTCTCGGGGTCGCGCCGCATCGTCACTGAAGTCGACCCCGATGGGGCTGCGGATCGGGCGGGGATCGCGGTCGGCGACGAGATCCTGAAGGACCCGGGCCTCATCACGTGGGTCGCGCCCTGGACCGAGCGCGAGGTCTACGAGTGGAACTACCGCCTCCACCGCGCGCTCGAGAGCGGGCATGTGCCCATGCGGATCCGTCGGGGCGACATCGACAGGAACGTCGACATCGTCCCGCTCCCCGCGCCGAGCTTCCCCGCAGCCCTCCGCCAGCTACGGGGGATGGGAACGCATCTGCCGACGGCGTTCGCGTTTCTCGGTGTTGCGGCACTTCTCGTGCGAAGACCGAGTCGATTGTCCAAGGACGAACGCGCCAGACGCATCATTGTTGCGAGCTGTGCGTTCTTTGGACCTTGTTGGCTCATCGAGTGGCCGTCACCCGGTTGGCCGTTGTGGCTCTACCCGGTGTCCAGCCTCCTCGACGTTTGCAGCGGCGCCGCGGGCGTCGCGCTCCTCGCGAACTTCGCATGGTCTTACCCGACGCGCTCGCGCCTCGTCGATCGACCTCTCGTGCATTGGGGAGTGCTCGGCACCTTCGTTCCTTGCGCCCTCTTGTCGGTGCTGAACAGCATGCACGTCATCGGCGCGCCGATCGTGTTGCACGGCAATGGTTCGATCATCCTGTGGGACAGCCTGCTCGCCCTCGCGATCGTCATCGGGCTGGGGTGGCAACGGAGGAAGGCGTCCGACAGCGTTGCCCGCCGCCAAGCGACGTGGCTGCTCGCGTGCAGCGGCGTCGGGATGTTCGTTCCGATCCTATTCTTGGAGATCCCCCAGCACGTCTTCGGATGGTCCCCTCCGATCCTGAGCGCCGTCCTTTTTCCTTTTCCGCTGCTCATCCCAATCGGTTTTGCTGCGGTGGTCGCGCGCTACGGTCTGTTCTCGCTCGACGGCATCGCTCGTCGAGCCGGGCCCTACGCCATCGCCGTCGTCACCTCGCTGATGGTCTGCGTCGCCGTCACCCTAGGCGTTCAGGCGCTCTTCGCATGGCGCACGGGCACCACGAGCGAGGCGGGGCGGTGGCTCGGCATCGTCGTCGCGGTGGTTCTCACCGAGCCGTTGCGGCGAGGGTCGCAGGTGCTGATCGATCGGGCATTTTCGCGCGATCGCGACGCGTTCCTTCGCCAGTGCTCGACGCTGGCAGCGAAGCTCGCGGGCACTTCGCGCGTGCAACGGGTCGAGGAGGAAGTTCGCGCGATGCTGAACGCGAATCCGGTGCAGATCCTCACGCTCGGAGAGACTCTCGACTCCACCTCCGCTCGCCAAGTCGAAGCTTCGCTCCGGCAATCAGGCGCGATCCGCGTCGTCGACGTGCCCGATCCCGTTGCCGTTGACGCTCTCCGCGTGCTCGGTTTCGAGTTGCTCGTCGAGGTGCCTTCGGAAGATGGGGAGCCCTGCGAACGAACTTCCCGCGCGCTCGCCCTCACGCTCCATCGTGCCGCGCACAGACTCACGCGTCCGGAGCATGATGCGCTCGCGCTCGTCGGCAGGGTGATCGGCGCTGCGCTGGCGCGGGATGGTGCGCGACGCGCACTCGCGAACGAGCTCGCCCGCTCCGAAGACGAGCGGCGCCACATCGCGATGGAGCTCCATGACGGCATCGGCGCGACGCTCACCGCCGCGCGTTCGATGGCACGACGCTTGCGCCATCCGTCGTCCGCGACCGGCAGCGCGGGAGAAGGCACTCTCGACGCACTCGATGCGACGCTTCGTGAAGGACTCGGCGACTTGCGCGCGTCGTTGTGGAGCCTCGACCCCGGCGAGGCGTCGTGGGAAGGCCTCGTCGCGAGGGTGCGACGTCACGTCGGAGATCACTGCGCCGCAGCGAGCGTCGACTTCACGATGACGACCGAAGGCGATCTCTCCCCGCGAATCACGCCGGCCGGTCGTCTCGGGGTCCTACGGGTGGTGCAGGAAGCGGTGAACAACGCCATCAAGCATGGATCTCCGCGGCATATCGAGATCCGCATGATCGTGAACGACGAGCGCTGCGACCTGGTGGTGGAGGACGACGGCACGGGACTCTCGCCTGACGTCACGGAGGGACGCGGTCTCGGAAATATGGCGCGACGCATCGGGAGCCTCGCGGGAAGTTTTCAGCTCGAGACCAAAGAGCAGGGAGGGGCGCGCGTGGTGGTCTCCATTCCCTCGAGCAGCCTCGTGTGCACCTCCTCGCCGCGACTGACGGACGCGCAGACTCCATGAGCACGGATTGCCTGCGCTCTTCGCCGGTCCGCGTGCTCCTCGTCGAGGACGATCCGGACGTCGCGAAGGATCTCGCCCTGCTTCTCGAGGGTCGTTCGGATCTGGCGCTCGCTTCGGCGTTCGGCGCCGCAGAGCCGGCGCTCGCCGCGATTCAGCGCGGCCTCGACGCCGACGTCGCGCTGGTCGATTTGAGACTGCCGCGCATGAGCGGTGAGGAGCTCATTCGCAAGCTCAAGGTGGCGCGGGCCGACCTCGAGATCGTCGTCCTCACGGTCTTCGAAGATGACGAGAGCCTCTACGGCGCGCTGCGGGCCGGCGCGAGCGGATATCTCCTCAAGGACGCACCGCGGTCCGAGCTCGCAGGAGCCATTCTCCAAGTACACCGTGGGGGCGCGCCGATGTCGCCGAGCATCGCGCGACGCGTGCTGCTCGAATTCCGCCAGCCTCCGCAAGCGAAGGCGTTTGCGCTCACTGCGCGCGAGCGCGAGGTGCTCGACCTCTTGACCAAGGGGGCTTCGTATCCGCTCATCGGCAAGGCGCTCGCGATCTCGATCAGCACGGTGCAGTCGCACATTCGCGCCATCTACCGGAAGCTCGAAGTCTGCACGAAAGCCGAGGCGACGGCCGAGGCCTACAAGCGCGGCATCGTGCGCTGAACGGCGTCTCACATGAGCATGCGATAGGCAGGGAGCGCGAATCGGGGTGCACTCCCCACGACAGGCCCACGAAGCGGTGACCGCGAGGGTTCTGCGAGAAAGAAAATCATGAACTCGAAGCTCCGCATGGCAACTCTTCTCTCCCTCGTCGCGGCGGCCGGGGCGCTTGGAGCGCTTGGAGCGTGCGGCGAGGATCCCGCGGTGGGCTCGCCGCCCGACGCATCGGCCGATGCGCAGTCGACCGACACGGGCATGCCCGTCCCCGACGGGGCGGTTGACGGTGGGCCCGGCGACACCGGCACGGACGCAGGCGGCGCCGTGACATTCACCGTGCCCGCTGGCGGCGGCGCGGTCGATTTCCACGGATCCGCGACGAAGATCACGTTCACCTTTCCCGCGAGTGCCGCGGGAACGACGATCACCCTCGCGCCCGCGACGCCCGCTGACATCGGATGGCCTGCGGGTCAGTTCGCGGAGGTCGTGCAGATGGGGCCGGAGGGGACGCGCTTCGTCGATCCGGTCACGGTCAAGCCAGAGAAGAAGGGCGCGGTATCTGCGATCCTCAGCTTCGCGGGCACGGGGACGACGAAGGGCCCTGCCTCGCCGCTCACGCTCGCCGCGGTGGGAGACGCGTTCGAGCTTCGGCATTTCTCCGCCCTCGTCATCGTCCCGCCCGGTAAGCTTTGCGACTCGGAGGGCTATGGCACCCCCGTGCCCAACTCCCCGAGCTGCGCGTCCGCAGGCGCGGCGTCCACCTTGCGAACGGTGATCTGCAAGGGCCTCTCATACTGCGTCTCCATCGACGCGAGGTGCTGCGTCGATCCGAACGACGCAGGGACGGGGTGCACCATCGAGCAGCAAGTTTACGGCGTGACGTACACGCCGACGGGCAGCAACGGCGGTCAGTACCCGTATTGCGAGGTCGATGCGGGTGACTGGGACGGAGGGGCCAGCACCTGCACGCCAGGCGTGGGCTTCAACTACTCGTTCACGGCGAACGGTGGCTGCACGGTGCTGCGGGATTGCAGCACCGTCTACAAGATGACGTGCGACGGGACGACCTGCACATGCTCGACCGACGCGACGACGTCCGGCACCTTCGCCCAGGCAGCCTCCTGCGACACCACAGCTTCGATGCGCACCGCGTACGTCCAGAAGTGCAACCTGCCGGGCAAGTAGCCCGACCGCGGTCTATCGCACGAAGCGGCGCTTCGGCGAGGAGAGGCTCGAGGCTGCACTCAGCTCTCGTCAGAGACGATCCGTCGCCGGCGCGCTGAAAACCAGCTGAAGCCGTGGCTGAAGAAGATGTGGTGCGTCCCGAAGGTCGACGCACTGGATCGTGAGCTCGACCACGTGGAACGAATGCGTGTAGACCCTCTAGCTCCGCGAAGAAGGCTTCTCCTCGTAGACCAGCTCCACGTCCCCGACGAGCAGCACGTCGCCTTCCTTCAACTTCTTCGGCACGCTCCGCAGCGGCTCGCCGTTCACCTTCGTCACGTTCGTCGAGCCCAGGTCGCACGCCCAGAACTCGCCCTCGAGCGCATAGATCTCGGCATGCCGGCGCGAGACCATGTCGCTCACGATCGCCACGTCCGCGCTCGCCGTCCTCCCGATCACGCAATCCTCACCGAGCCTGTGGCGCTTGCCGGCCTGCGCGCCGTTCTTCACGCGGATGTACGCGTCGGGGAATTTCCCCGCCGTGTGCTCCATCAGCTTCGAGCTCGCCATGCTTCGTGAGCTCGCTGCCGGCGGTGCGTGCATCGCGAGCCTCGAGCCCATCGTGCCCTTCCGGAAGAGCTTGTACGCCTCCTCGTCCGGATTCCTCTCCATCGCCATCGCTTCGTCCACGAGCAGCTCGTACGCCTCACCGAGCGGCGACGCCTCGCCGACCACGAACTTCGGAACGCCCTCGATCTCGGCGAGCAGCCCTCGCAGCAACGTCGCGGCGCCGCGGAAGTTCCCCCGGTCCGCCAGCGCACGCGCATCTTCACGCACGCGATCGGCACGAACGAGCATCACGCGCGCGAGCGCCTCGCCCACCATCACCGGCTCACGCGGCGAGATCTCCGCGGTCACGAGCTGCGAGAGCTTCGACACGTCCGTCCCTCCCGGACGACGCCACGACAGCTGGAGGTTCGCGACGTCGAGCAAGAACCGCTGCGGCCCCGGCGCCTTCACCGCGATCTCGGCGACGACGAGCCGGCGCATCCCCGGCACCATGTCCGGTAGCGACACCGTCAGACCGCCGCTCCCGAAGCGCAGCGCCTCGCCGCCGAGCATCCTCACCACCTCGACGCCGGGCGCCGGCGCGATCGCGAGCTCGATCGCATCCGCGACCACGTCGGCCTGCGCACCGAGCGCATGCGCGAACGCCCGCGCGCACGTCGCCGGATCCGGAACGAACTCGTAGCCGCCTCCTCCAGCGTCGCCGATCGCGCTCAGGATGTCCTCGTCGTGCTTCACGCCGTAGCCGAGCGCCGAGAACGACGTGCCCGGCCGATGCTTCCGCACGACGGCGCGCAGCGCCTCCGCGGTCGTCGCGCCTTGGTTCGGCTCGCCGTCGGACAGCACGATCACGCCGCGCCGCCTTCCTTCTTCGACGGGCCCCAGCTCCTCGACCGCGAGATCGAGGCCCGCCTCGACGTTGGTCTGTCCTTCCGCGAACAGGCGCGCCACACGCGAACGCACGAGCTTCTTGCCGACCGCATCGACGGCCACCGGCGCGACCACCCGCGTTGCGCCGCTCGAGAACGCGACCACGCCGACGCGGTCCTCGGCGCGAAGCCCGTCGAGCAGCCGGTCCACGGAGCGGATCACCTGATCGATCGGTGTACCCTGCATCGATCCCGACACATCGATCGCCAGCACCGTCGTCGCCGGAGGACGCGCGGCTTCGAGCGGCTCGCCGCTCGCTTCGATCTCCACCACCAGGTAGCCCCGCCCATCGACATCCGGCCGCACGGAGCTTCGGTCGAGCCAGACCTTCAGGGTGATCGCCATCCAACAAGTGTCGGCATCGGAGCGGGTCCGCGCAAGCCGGGCCTCGCCCGCGCGCGCCGCGCCAGAGATGGGGCGTCGGCTCAGAAGTGCATCGCGCCGAGCACGTTCGCGAAGTCGTCCGTCCACACCTTCTGGTTCGCCGGACGCGTCAGGCGACGCCACTGCGGGTTCTTCGCGAGGATCGGGTCGAGCACGGCGGCTGACTCACCGAGGCACACCCAGTGCGAGCTCGACTTTTCCGACTCGTGCTCGCGATCCACATCGACCTCGTCACGTCCGATGGCGAGCATGTGCGCATCGTCCGCGAGCGTGGCGAGCACCGGCTCGAGGAGCACATGTCGATTCGAGATGTGCGCGAGCAGGACACCGCCCGGTCGCAGCGCTCGCCGGTAGATCGCGATCGCCTCGCGCGTCATCAGGTGGAGCGGGATCGCATCCGAGCTGAACGCATCGAGGACGAGCACGTCGAAGCGCCCGCCCTCGCCTTCGCGTAGGCGCAGCCTCGCATCGCCTTCCTCGATCGCGAGCGGCGTCCCGTTCGGCACGTCGGACAGGTACGAGAAGTACTTCTGCGCCAGGTTCACGACGCGCGGGTTCAGCTCGAAGAACGTCCACGTGTCGCCGGGTCGCGCATACGCCGCGAGCGAACCGACGCCGAGCCCGATCACGCCGACACGTCGCGGCGGCGCCGCCGGCGGTGCAGGCGGCAGCGGGCCGAGGACGTCTCCCACCGGACCGGTCGGATAGTAGTACGTGAGCGGCGTTCGCTTCAGCGCCGGGTCGATGTGCTGCGCACCGTGAACCGCGCTTCCCGACACGAGCTGCACGAAGCTCTGCGACGGGTCGTGCCGCACCTTCAGCACGCCGAAGAAGCCTCGCTCCTTGTGGATCGTATTGCCGGTGAGCCCGCCGTGCATCGTGCTCACGAGAAGGATGCCGCCGACCGCAACGGCATAGCGGATCGGCCGCTTCGACCACGCGAACGCGATCATCACGGGCAGCACGTACATCCACAGCACCGCGAGCGACGGCTTCGCGTTCGTCGACGCGCCGAGCTTCACGAGACCGAACGTCGCGACGGCGAGCCCCAGCCCGAGCGCGACGTCGCGCTTTCGCTTCGCTGCGTCGTCGGTCGGGATCTTGTCGATCGCCATGCGCGCGAGCGCGACGAGCGCGATCGCGATCGGGTACTCGAGCAGATCGTCGAACACGATCGGCGCGACGAGGCCGTTGAATGCGCCTCCGAGCACGCCGCCGAGCGAGAGCAGAAGATAGAACTCGGTGAGGCGCGTGTGATGCGGGCGGCGCAGCGCGAGCGCGCGATGACACACGACGCTCGCGACGAACAACAGCGCGAGATGCAGCCCGACGATCACCCACGCCGGTCCGTGGACCTCGGAGACCTTCGTGAGCGCCACGAGCGCGACGAGCACCGCCAGCACGCGCGACGAGATCGCCGGCGTGACGACCTGCTTCTTCGCGAACGCCACGATGAACGACGCGAGATACAGCGCGAGCGGCACGACCCACAGCAGCGGGACGCTCGCGAGATCCGTGGTCACGAACTCCGTCGCGCCGAGGAGCAGGCTCGACGGCGCGAACGCGAGCGCGAGCCACACGAGGCGCTCGCGCCACACCGGTTGCGGTCCGCGTGCGGCGCGCTCGGACTCCGGCGACCGTCGCGACGCCGGCCCGTCGTCCTCGATGAGCAGCGCGCGCGACGCCGGGCCCACGTCGAGCGCCACGTCTTCGGACATCGTCACGCCCGCTGGTGCCGGCGTCGCGTCGATGCGCGGAGGATGCTTTTTCCGCAGCGCCGTCATCGCGCAGACGACCACCATGATCGTGTAGCCGGCGAACGCGACGTGCAGGAGGCGGCTCTGCTCCTTCAGCGCGAGGAACGGCTCGACCAGGAACGGATACCCGAGCAGCGCGACCATGCTCCCGGCATTGCTTGCAGCATACAAGTGATACGGATCGGTTTCACCGAGCTCCGCGTACCAGCGCTGGAGCAGCGGCGACGTCGTCGAGAGCACGAAGAACGGCAGCCCCACCGAGCGGAGGAGCACCACGAGGAGGCCGAGCGAGCGGCTCTTCGCCGTGAGCGACTGCACGAGCTGCTCGTCGACCGCGATCGGCAACACGAAGAACGCCGACGCGACGAGCGCGAGCTGCAGCATGACCTGCGTGCGCACGGGGAGCCGCGAGCCGACGACGTGCGCGTAGAAGTATCCGCCGAGCACGAGGGCCTGGAAGCACAGCGAGCACAGGATCCACACCGCCGGCGCCCCACCGAGGAGCGGCACGATCATCCGGGCGATCATGGGCTGACACGCGAAGAGCAGCGTCGCGCTCACGAACAGAGTGACGGCAAACCGAGACGACATGCGAGGCGGGACGCGAGCTTAGCCCTTCTCGATGCCGTACTTGCGCAGATAGGCCCGGACATGGTGCCGCTCCATCCCGCTCTGCCGTGCCATCTCGCTGACGTTGCCTTTTGCACCACGCGAGAGCTGCGTGAAGTAATCACGCTCGAAGCCCGCGATCGCGCCGCGCTTCGCTTCGGCGAACGCCGTCTGCGCACGCTGGGGCTCGTCCGCAACGGAGTCGCGCGCGAGCGTGAGCACGTCGTCGATCGCGTCCGGCGTGTCGGCGAGCGTCGCGGCGACCTGCGCGACGTTGACGAGCTCACGCACGTTGCCGGGCCAGTCGTACGAGCCCAGCCGTCGATCGATCCACGCCTCGACGATGGGCGCAGCCTGCGGCTTGCCCACGCGCTTGCAGATCTCCTCGACGAGGAGCGGCACGTCGTCGAGTCGCTCGCGCAGCGCGGGCAGCTCGACGCGGACCTGCGCGATGCGGAAGAAGAGGTCGCTCCGGAACCGGCCGGCGTTCATCTCGACGCCCAGATCGCGTCGTGTGGCGGCCAGGACGCGAACGTCGATCGGCTCGGTGACGTTCGCGCCGACGCGCTTCACCTGGCGCTCCGCGAGCACGCGGAGCAGCTTCGGCTGGAGATCGATCGGCAGCTCGCCGAGCTCGTCGAGGAACAGCGTTCCGCCGTGCGCCTCCGCGAGCGCGCCCTTCTTGCGCTCGGTCGCGCCGGTGAAGACGCCCTTCTCGTGACCGAACAGGATGCTCTCGGCGAGGCTCGCCGGGATCGATCCGCAGTCGAGCACGACGAAGGGACCGCCCTTGCGATCGCTTGCATCATGCACGCTCTTGGCGACGACCTCTTTGCCGGTGCCGGTCTCGCCGAGGATCAGGAGCGACAGCGGCGTATTCGCGACCTTCTCGAGGACGCCGAAGACGCGCCGCATCTTCGGGGACGACCCGACGAGGTCGCCGAAGCGATCGGCGTATCCGACGTCGACGCGCTGCTTGCCGCTCGGCTCGATCGCGATGCGCGTCTGGCCGACCAGCACCTCGGCCGCGGTCGTGACCACGCCCTCGCGGATGCGCACCGAGCCGACGAACGTGCCGTTGGTGCTGCCGAGGTCCTTCACGAGGATGCCCTCGTTGACGGCGCGGAGCTCGCAGTGAATCGCGCTCACCTCGGGATCGTCGACGCGGATCTGCGCGCCTTCGTCGCGACCGATCACGATCGGGTCGACGTCGATCGCGATCTCCTTCCCGTCCGACGTGCGTGCAACGCCTCCGCGGACGAACCAGTGCAGCACGCGTGCGCGCGTCGCTCCCTGCGTCATGACCTTCTCACACCTCCTTTCTCGCACACGGCGGCGGATGCGGGAATCACGAGTTTTCGCGCGAGCCGCGGGCCCGCGCCCGAACGCACGCACGTCCGGTGGACATGGACGCGTCCAGCCCGTCGCGCCTCATTTTCCCGTGTAATTCGCGGTCGATTCGATCGCATTGGTGCTCTCCGCGTGGCATGTTGAGTGCAGCCCATGGACGACGTCGGAAGGAGAATCCGCATGCGCGCGCTGTCCGCCGTCGCCCTCACCGGTCTCCTCGTGCTCGCGTCGACCGCCTGCAAGAAGGACGCGGATCCACAGCCGCCCGTCGACCTCGACGACCCGCAGCTCCTCGCCGTGGACGGAACGGACTCGGCTGCCGCGGAGGTCGACACCGAGGTCGTGACCTCGTCGCTCGTCTCGGCGACGGCATCGAGCGGCTCGCTCTCGCTGGCCTCGACGAACGAGCTCGTGAGCGGCGGCGTCGGAACGGCGGGGGTCGGCGACGGCGCGAAGGCGCTCTATTTTCCACGTGGATGCCTGATCGTGACGAGCGACGACGCCACGAAGACCGTCACGTACGCATTCACGGACTGCGCCGGGCCGAACGGCATCTTCAAGCTGCGCGGCAGCATCGTCGCGACGTACGCGGCCGACGCGGGGAAGCTCACGCTGAACCTCGTCGGCAACGATCTGCAGGTCAATCGCTCGGTCGTCGACTGGACCGCCACGGCGACGATCACGGCGAACGGCGCCGATCGCGAGATGCGCTGGACCGGCTCGCTCTCCGGCATCACCGCGCACGGCAAGACGTTCTCCCGTACGAACGAGAAGGTCGTCACGTGGCGCTTCGGCGAGCGCTGCTTCGGCGTCGCAGGCGTGTCCGAAGGCAAGGTCCGCGATCGCTACCTGCGCACGGAAATCACCGGCTTCAAGCGCTGCCAGGGCGGTTGCCCCGAGGCCGGCGGGCGCATCACGATCTCGAACGAGGCGAAGGTGAAGGTCGAGATCCTCTTCGACGGCACGAAGAACGCCACGTTCACGACGCCGAAGGGCAACGCGACCTTCGAGCTCGCCTGCGCGGGCTGAGACGGGTTCACTCCTCTTCGGAGATGCCGCCGCGCGGTTCCGTGTCGCTCTCGCTGGCGCCATCCATGGGAGGAGGCGGCGCGGACTTGTGCATGCCGGAGAGGCTCGTGAACTCGAGGCCGACGATGACGCCGTCAGGTTCTTCCTGGACCCAGACGACGCGGCTCGGACGCAGCATCACCTCGTCGGTTCCGATCGCGACGTCGAACTTCTGGCCCAGGACGACCTTCTCTTCGAGGATCGCGCGGAGGCCGCCGCGGCTGACGTTCAGCGCCCAGCCGTCGAGGGTCGCACCGTCCTCGGCCTTCAGGCTGACCCGCTCGGTCACCTCACGCCGCGCCCCGCCGCGGCGCATCGCGTGGACACCGCTCGGCATCTTGATGCCTTGCGCGGGGGTGGGGGTCGTTTTCTTCGTCACGGCGCCGCCCTCAGCGTAGCAGAGGCGGCAGCTGATCACGCAAGTCCTCGGCCTATTCGAAGGCCGGCGAGCGCCTTGCAAGTTTGCAACAAAAGGAGGTGTTGACGCACAGGGCCCTTTCGCCAGAATGTAGGACAGTCGCGTCCGGCCCGAGGGCAGGAACGCGCAGGAAGCGCCCCTCTAGCCGTGACTGCCTTGCCCACCGCGCCCACGCCCCAGCAGCTGAAGAAAGCGCTCATCGCGAGCGGGTTCGAGGTGTTCAGGACCTTGCCCGAAGAGGTGGTCCTCGCCGAGCGTGTGCGCGAAAACTTGATCCTCGATTCCGGCGTGCGCGTCGGGCCGCTCGGCGACGGGCGCGTCCGCGTGCGTCTCGTCCTCCGCGGCCAGCGCTCAGACTTCCCGGGCGACGAAGAGAGCACGCTGTTCGAGCGCGTCCGCAAGCTCGCCGAGCCTGCGCTTGCCGAAGGCTTTGCCGAGGTCTCGACCAACGTGAACGCCGTGAAGGACCCCGCGGATCCCGAGCGTACGCTCGACACGTTCTACGAGGTCTTCCTCGCCCACGAAGTCGCAACGCTCGAGGACGCCGTTCCAGTCCTCAAATTCGCGCTAGGGCTCGAAAAAGCCGTGGCTCAGTCGTCGCGGACCTAATCGCCGCGCTATTTCCGCTCGCTCCGAGCGAATAGAAACCGTCGGCGTGCCGTGTTATGAGCGCCGACGCTCATGCTGAACTTTTTCAGGCAGAAGGGCCTCACGTCGATCATCTACGGGGTGATCATCGTCGGCATGATCCTCGTGTTCGTCCTCGGGTTCAACCCGAGCGCGGGCAAGAAGCTCGGTACGGTCAGCGAGGCGTGCGCCGCTCGCATCCACGGCTCGTGCATCGAGCCGAAGGCGCATCGCGCCGCCTACCGGCTGATCTTCTCGCGCGGCACCGGGGGCATGAAGCAGGCGACCGCGTCGCGCATCGTCCTCGAAGGCCTCATCGAGCGCGAGCTGCTCGTGACCGAAGCGCAGCGCCTCGGCCTCACGGTGAGCGAAGAAGAGATCACCGACAGCATCTTCCACGGGTTCATCCTCGTCAGCCTGCCGAGCGATCAGATCCAGATGCAGCAGGGCCTCGGCGTCCAGGACGGCAAGGTCAACGTCGGCTTCAAGGATCCGAAGACCAAGCAGTTCGACATGAAGACGTACGAGCGCCTGGTGAAGCAGATCACCGGCCGCTCGCCGACGGAGTTCCGCGAGTGGCAGAGCCGCGAGCTCCTCGCCGCGAAGATGCGCGATCTGATCCGCGCGCCCGTGCGCGTCGCCGAAGACGAGGCGCTCGATCGCTACAAGACCGAGCGCACCACCGCGACGGTCAACTACGTCGTCGTCCGCCGTAGCTGGCTCGAGAAGTACGCGATCCCGTCCGAGGCGAAGGACATCGACGCCTGGGCGAAGGACAAGACGAACCTCGCGGCGATCAAGGTCCCGGTCCGCCACATCCTCGTGAAATTCGCCGGCGAGAAGCCCGAGGAGAAGGACGCCGCGAAGGCGAAGGCGCAGGGCATCTTCGATCGCGTGAAGAAGGGCGAAGACTTCGGGAAGCTCGCGAAGGAGTTCTCGGACGACCCGGGCAGCAAGGACAAGGGGGGCATGTACCCCGGCGAGATGGTCGAGCAGTTCGTCGAGCCGTTCAAGAAGGCCGTCGAGTCGGTCGGCCCCGGCACGCTGGTCCCGAACCTCGTGGAGACGCAGTTCGGCTACCACATCATCAAGCGCGACGAGGCCACCAAGGACGACATCGCGAAGGCGTACAAGCAGACGAAGTCGCTCGAGCTCTCGAAGCAGGTCGCGTCGAAGATCTCGGCGGACATGAAGTCCGGCAAGTCGGGCGACGACGCCATCAAGGCCGCCATCGCGCAGTACGCGACCGTGAAGCCCGCCGCTCCGAAGCCGGACGCGAAGGCGACGGCGAAGGGCGACGCGGGCACGGGCGACGCAGGCGCAACGGCAGCCGACGCTGCTGCACCGGCACCGGCGTACACCGCCGAGACCGATCCGGAGCGCCCGCAGCTCAACACTTCGAGCGCGTTCAACCGCGGCGGCGATCCCATCCCCGCGATCTCGGGGGAGGCGTCGCAGGCCGTCACGGCGTTCTCGTTCGGCTCCGCGAAGACCGGCGACGTCACGGCGGATCCGCTCCGCACGGACGACGGCTTCCTCGTCGTGCAGCTCAAGGAGCAGAAGCCCGCGACGAAGGACGAATTCGACAAGGAGCGCGACCAGTACGTGCAGCAGCTCCTGTTCGCGAAGAAGTCCGAGGCGCTCGGCAACTACACGCGCCGCCTCCGCGAGACGTCGAAGTCCGAGATCAAGATCGACGAGAACAACGTGCTGGGCGCGAAGTCCGACGCTGGCGCGGCGCCCCACGAAGAGGAAGACGAAGGGCCGTAGGCATCGATGAGCGTTCCTAACGAGCGCCCATACGAGATCGCGACGCTGGCCAACGGCCTGCGCGTGGTCGTCGCGCCGCAGCCGCAGCTCCATCGGGCACACGTCGCGCTGTACGTTCGCGTGGGCTCGCGCTTCGAGACGCCGCCCACCAACGGCCTCAGCCACTTCCTCGAGCACATGCTGTATCGAGGGACGCCCACGCTCGAGACGGCGCACCAGGTCAACCACGCGTTCGAGAGCCTCGGCGGGTATCTCTACGCAGCGACGCAGACCGACTTCGGCGTGTTCTCGGTGACGGCGCCCGCGGAGTCCGTCGCCGAGACGAGCCGGCTGTTCGGCGACGTCCTCGCGCACCCGACGTTCAGCGATATCGAGATCGAGAAGGGCATCGTCTGCGAGGAGATCCTCGAGGACCTCGACGACGAGGGCCGTCAGGTCGATGCCGACAACCTCTCGCGGCAGCTCATCTACCCGACGCATCCGCTCGGCTACACGATCACCGGCGACGAGAAGCGCGTCCGCTCGTTCGAGCTGCCCATGCTCCGCGCGCATCATGCGCGTCACTACAACGCGGCGAACAGCGTGCTCGCGTTCTCCGGCGCTGTGGATCCGAAACAAGCGATCGCGCTCGCGGAGCGCTGTTTCTCCGTGCTCCCGAAGGGCACGCCGGTCACGACCGAAGCGCCGGTGCACAACCAGAAGAAGCCGCGGCTCGACATCGTCGAGAACGTGTCGAGCCAGACCGAGCTGCGCGTGTGCTTCCGGGCCGTGCCCGAGGCGAGCGAGCATCGGCCCGCGATGGACATGCTGATGCGCATCCTCGACGACGGGATGTCGACGCGGCTCTACCACCGCATCTGCGACTCGAAGGGCCTGTGCTACGACGTCGGCGCCTCGTTCGACGGGTACGAGGACGACGGCGTGCTCGACTTCATGGCGGGCGTGCAGCATGCACGTACCTCGGTGGTCACGCGCGAGATCCTCGAGCTGCTCTGCGATCTCGCGAAGCACGGCCCGACCGAGGCCGAGGTCGACAAGGCCCGGCGCCGCAACGCGTGGGAGATGCGCACGATCTTCGACTCGCCCGAGGACCTCGCCGGCTTCTACGCGGGCGGGCTGCTCTTCGAGCGCTTCGAAACGCCCGAGGCACGCCTCGCCGCGAACACCGCGGTCACGCCGGCGCGCCTGCGCGAGATGGCGGAGCTGCTGGCGCAGCCGGATCGACTCAATGTGCTCGCCGTGGGCCTGCTCGAGGACGGTGAGGACGATCGCCTCGAGGACGTGGTGAAGGGGTTCAAAGGCCCGCGCTGACCGGCGCTGAGCTACGCTCGGCGCGTGGGGAAGTGGGGGGAGCTCGCGCGGACCGGGTTCGTCGCGACGTGCGTCGCGATCGGCGCGGCGACGGCCGCGTGCGCGCCGGCGGTCGCGCAGGGTCCCATCGTGGCGCGGGCCGAGTACGCGCCGAAGGCCCACGCCCCTGGTCCGATGGATCACGTGCGGCCGACGAAGATGGGGCCCGCGCTCGCCGCCGCGGGTCTCGATGTGCGGAGCCTGCCGCCGATCGAGCAGCTGTCGCCTGCGCAGAAGCAGAAGGTGATGCGCACGTTCACGGAGTCGCTCGGCGTCCCGTGCGTCGGGTGCCACGCCGAAGAGCAGTTCCCGGCGGACACGCGCCGAAAGCGGATCGCGAAGCGCATGTACAACGAGATGGTCCGCGCGCTCGTGCTCCGCGACGGCGCACCCGTGTACTGCGACAGCTGCCACGACGGCACGATGTACATGCTCGACCGTCGCGACACGGCGAAGGTCACGCGTCACATGAGCGAAGCGCTGGTCGGTCAGCTCGCCCGCGTGGACGGACGCGCGCACGACTGCTCGACCTGCCACGGCGAGCCGCCGGACTACCACATGCTCACGACGTGGAAGCAGACGACGGCGCCGGACATCGTGCCGATCGACACGCCGGCGAGCGCGATGGTGCTCTCGCCGCCGTTGCCGCCTTCCGGCCCGCGGATACCGGCGGACTGCGGCCCTCATAGCGAGGACTGTCCGCTCCAGCGCATCATGCGCAGCGAGGTCTCGATCGCGACGGCGAGCGACGACGGACCCGCGCTCGCGGCGGTGCTCGAGCGCGTCGCGCGGGCCTCGCCCGATGCGGTGTGGACGTGGGAGACGATCAGCCGTGCCGGCGCGACCGCTGCGCAGCGTGGTGACCTCGGCGAGGCGAAGAAGAGCTGCGGCGCATGCCACGCGCTGTATCGGCCGACGTGGCGAGCGAGCCATCGCACGCGGGCGGTGCCATGAGCGCGCGAGCTATCGCGGCGGTGCTCGCTTGCGCCGTTTTCGGCCTTGCGGCCTGCGCGCAGGCGAACGGCTACGACCCGTCGCGGTATCCGAGCGGCGTGCCCGTCATCCTCGTCGACCCGGAAATCGAGCCACTTCCGCCCTCGCCGAAGCGGCACATGCGCGACCCGCGCGGCGACGGCGGGATCGACGGTCACACTCCATCGGCGGCGGCCGATGGAGGATCGTGACCGCCGTTCTTCGCGCATTCGTCGTCTCGTTCCTCCTCCCTCTTGCAGCCGTGCCGGCAGCGCCGACCTCAGCCACGACCTCAGCACGACTCAAGAACGCCGCGCTCGCGAGCCCGATGCCGCGCGGCTACCTCGGCGGCTGGTCCGGTGACACGGGCCTCGACATCGCCGGCGACCATCTCGAGGTGTTCGCGCTCGCCGCCGGCACGCTGGACTACTCGGAGTGGGGCCACACGCGCTGGACCACCGGCAAGGACACCGCGTTCAGCGTGCGTCTCGCGCTCGACGAGCCGATCCCGTGGGGCGAGCACGGCGAGCACCGCATCACGCACGTGTATTATACACATTTATCGAAGGTCGACACGCTGCAGGCCGAGGCCAGCGAGACGAAGAAGCACGTCGCGACCGGCGAGCGCATCGGCATTTCCGGCATCGGCAACGGCACGCCGCATCTCCACCTCGGCCTGCTCCTCGACAACCAGGTCGAGCAGGACTCCTGGACGTACATCCTCCGCGAGCAAGACGTGCGGAAGGTGCTCGGCAGCTACAAGAACGGCACGCGCCTGCCGTGATTCAAGGCGCCGTTCGCGGGATGCTTCGACCACCAATTTGGTGGTCTAACTATCTCGCAGCGGAGGGGCTTCGACCCCCGCCGCCCCGCCGGCGATAGTTAGGTGACCGAAGCACCTGCGCAACCGAAGTGCTGCGCCAGCAGCGGGGAGAGCGCTTCCGGCGCCGTCCAGTGGACCATGTGGCCTGCGCTCGGGAGCTCCACGCGCGTGACCTTCGCGAAGGCTTCGAGGCGGTCGGATTCGTCCGGCGGGTGGTAGCCGAGTGGGCCGCCCGAGACGAAGAGCACCGGGCAGGTCACCTTCTTCGCGAATTCGACGAAGAGCTTCGCGAAGAAGGGCGTCGGCGCCGTCGTGCGATGCAGCGGATCGAAATGCCATGCGATGCGGCCGTCGCCGGCGTCTTCCGCGAGATGCGGCAGGCGATGCTCCAGCACCTCCGGCGCGACGTTCGGATGGTTCGCGGACAGGCGACGGAGCGCTTCGTCGTGCGCGAACGTCGGCCTCCCCTTCCCTCGCGCACGCGCCGCGCGCACCTGCTCGATCCAACCGCGCATCCGCACGGGCCCGACCTCGACGGGGTTGTCCGGCGGACCGACGCCCTCGACGAGCGCGAGGCGCGCAACGCGCTCCGGAAACGTTCCTGCGAAGAGCGTCGCGATCGTGCCGCCCATCGAGTGGCCCACCAGGGCGATGGGCTCGCCGGGCGACAGGGCCTCGACGAGGTCCGAAAGGTCGAAGACGTAATCGACGAAGTGGTAGTAGCTCCCCGCAGGGGCACGCGCGCCCGCACCGAAGCCGCGCATGTCGGGCGCGAGCACGCGCAAACCTCGCGCCGCGAGGGCCGGCGCGACGCGATCCCACGTGCCGCCCGCGTCCATGTAGCCATGGACGAGCACGACCGTCCTCACGGCGCACGTTGATGCCGCAGCCGGCACCCATTCCAGAACGTGGTGCTCGAGCTCATTGGCGCGGATTCGGAGCGAGCGAACTGTCGGGGCCGTCATCTCTGGAACGTCATCTCTGGAACCGGAGCAGCGCACAGCGTACTCTGGCCACCGACCCATGGCCCACACGATCACGCTCATTCCGGGGGACGGAATCGGACCCGAGGTCGCGAACGCGACACGACGCGTGCTCGAGGCATCCGGCGTGAAGATCGAGTGGGAGGTCCAGGAGGCCGGCGCCGCCATCGCGGAGAAGCGCGGGACCACGCTCCCCGACGAGGTCCTCGAGTCCATCCGCAGGAACAAAGTCGCTCTCAAGGGCCCGATCGGAACGCCGATCGGAAAGGGCTTCCGCTCCGTCAACGTCACGCTCCGCCAGGCGCTCGACCTCTACGCCAACGTGCGCCCGATCCGCAGCCTGCCCGGGATCGAACCACGCTTCGAAGGCACCGACATCGTCATCGTCCGCGAGAACACCGAGGACCTCTACGCCGGCCTCGAGCTCATGATCATGCCCGGCGTCGCGCAGTCGATAAAGCTGATCACCGCGAAGGCATGCCTTCGCATCTGCGAGTACGCGTTCGACTACGCGCAGAAGATGAACCGCAAGCGCGTGTCGGTCGCCCACAAGGCGAACATCATGAAGCTCTCGGACGGCCTCCTCCTCGAGTGCTTCCGGAAGGTCGCGCTCGATTACCCGCGCATCGAGCCCTACGAGGTGATCGTCGACGCGTGCGCCATGAACATGGTCCGCAACGCGAACAAGCTCGACGTCATCGTCACCGAGAACCTCTACGGCGACATCCTCAGCGACCTCGGCGCAGGCCTCGTCGGGGGGCTCGGCATCGTTCCCGGCGCCAACATCGGCCTCGAGTGCGCCGTGTTCGAAGCCGTGCACGGCAGCGCGCCGGACATCGCGGGCCAGGGCATCGCCAACCCGACCGCGCTCATCCAGAGCAGCGTCATGATGCTCCATCACCTCGGTGAGCACACCGCCGCTACGAAGATCGAGAAGGGGCTCCTCTCGACGTTCGAAGCCGGCGTGCGCACCGTCGATCTCGGCGGCCAGGTCGGCACCGAAGAGTTCACGCGAACGCTGTGCGAGGCGATCGGTCGCGCCTGAGCCGTGAACGAGCACGACGCTCTCGTTTTTCTGCTGTCCATCGCGGTGCTGCTCGGTGTAGCGCGCCTGCTGGGCGAGCTCGCGCGCGCTCTCGGGCTGCCGCTCGTCGTCGGTGAGATCCTCGCGGGCGTGCTGCTCGGGGCGACCGGGCTCGGCCGCATTGCCCCGGCTGCGCACGCGTTCCTCCTTCCCGGCGGCGTGCCCGCGTCGATGCTGTCCGGGTACACGACGATCGCCGTCGTGCTCCTGCTCGTCGTCGCAGGTCTCGAGGTCGATCTCCACATCGTGAAGCGACGCGGTCGCAGCGCGCTCACGGTCGCGCTGCTCGGCATGGTCATGCCGATGCTCGGCGGCTTCGTGGTGGGCTACCTCGTGCCGGACTCGGTGCTCGCCCACCCCGAGCAGCGCGGACTCTTCGCGTTCTTCATCGGTGTCGCGCTCTCGATCTCCGCGCTGCCCGTCATCGCGAAGACACTCCTCGATCTCGGCCTCTTCAAGACCGACATCGGTCTCATCGTCATGTCGGCCGCGATGATCAACGACCTCGTCGGCTGGGTGGCGTTCAGCATCCTGCTCGGGCCGATGCGAGGCGGCGGCATCGATTTCGCGCACCTCGCGATGACGGTCGGATTCGCGGTGCTCTTCGCGGCCGGCGCGCTGCTCCTCGGGCGCAGGCTCGTCGACCGCGTGCTCGCACGGATCGAGCAGCAGCCTGATCTCGCGCCTGGGCGCATCCTGTCGCTCCTCATCGTGGTCGCGATCCTCGGCGCCAGCGCGACGCAGGCGATCGGCATCCATGCCGTCCTCGGAGGGTTCATCGTCGGCGTGATGGTCGGCGACTCGCCGCGCCTCCGCGAGCGCACCCGGCAGACGATCCAGCAGTTCGTCACGAACGTGTTCGCGCCGGTGTTCTTCGCGTCGGTCGCGCTGCGCGTCGACTTCCTCGCGAATTTCGACGTGGTGCTCTGCCTCGTCGTGTTCGTCATCGCGTCCGTCGCGAAGGTCGTCGGCTGCAGCGTGGGCGCGCGCATCTCCGGGATGCCATGGCGCGAGTCGCTCGCGGTCGGCTTCGGTCTGAATGCTCGAGGCGCGATGGAGATCATCCTCGCGCTGCTCGCACGCGACGCCGGCCTCGTCGACGACCGCGTGTTCGTCGCGCTCGTGACGATGGCGATCGGCACGTCTCTGCTCGCCGGTCCGATGATGAAGTACCTGCTCTACGGCCCGACCTCGCGCTCGCCGGCGTCGGGACCGTCCGGAGCGCTCGACGATGCCGCCACGCTCGTCCGTACCGGCGCCTTCGTCCCGAAGCTCGTCGCGGCGACCTCCGCGCGCGCCATCGAGGAGCTCGGTCATTCGCTGCGCAGCGCGATCGGCGATCTCGTCGAGCCCGCGCTGATCGCCGTGCTCGAGCGCGAGATGGTGGCCCCGACCGGTCTTGGTGACGACGTCGCGATCCCCCACGCCTCCGTCGAGGGGCTCACGCGCCCGGTCGTGGCGCTGGGTCTCTCCCAAGAAGGGATCGACTTCGACGCGCCCGACGGACGCGCCGCGCGCATCGTCTTCTTGCTGCTGCTGCCGCCGAAGGCCTACGAACGCGAGGTGCGCGTGCTCGCCGGGCTCGCGCGCTCGGTCTTCGACGCGAAGGCACGTACCGCGCTCTTGCAGACGACGAGCGTCGACGAAGCCGTGAAGTGCCTCGACGAGCACAGCCGCCGGATCGCGGCGGCGGCGCAGGGCTCTGGTCCGCGCATGGCGAGCCTCGCCGACATGTGACAGGCGCCACGGATCGCGCTAGGAGCGGTGCGTGCTCCTCGCGACGTGGAACGTGAACGGTATACGCGCTCGCTCGCAGCGCCTGACAGAGTGGCTCGCCGAGCGTCAGCCCGACATCGTGTGCCTGCAAGAGCTGAAGATCGTCGAGACCGAGTTCCCACACCTCGACCTGCGCGCCTCGGGTTATCACGCTGTGCTCTCGGGCCAGCAGAGCTGGAACGGCGTCGCCGTGCTCGCGAAGGAGCGCCCCGAAATGGTGATGCGCGAGCTTCCCGGCGCCACCGAGGCAGGCGCGCGGTTCGTCCTCGCGAAGGTGCACGGCCTCGAGGTCGCGAGCGTGTACATCCCGAACGGGAAGACGACCTCGCATCCCGATTACAAGGTGAAGCTCGCGTGGCTCGAGAGCCTCGCCATGCACGTCGAGCTGCGCGCGCGCAGCGGCAGCGAGGTCCCGCTCCTCGTCGGCGGCGACTTCAACGTGTGCCCCACCGACATCGACTCGTACGGCGGCGCGCGGTTCAAGGGTCACATCTTCCACACCGACGAGGAGCGCGCGCTCGTCGCGCGTCTCCGCGGCGCCGGGCTCGTCGACCTGTATCGCTCGAAGTACCCCGATACGATCGGCTTCTCGTGGTGGGACTACCGCGCGGGCTGCTTTCACAAGAACGAAGGCATGCGCCTCGACATGCTCTTCGCGTCACCGGCGCTCGCAGACCGCGTGAAGGACGTGTTCGTCGATCGGGATTACCGCAAGAAGGGGAAGACGGGGGCGGTGCCGAGTGATCATGCGCCGGTGGTGGCGGTGCTGGAGGATTAGAGACGAGAGAGGAGAGAACAGGTGACGGAAATGGAAACGGAAATGGAAATGGCGAGACGCGACTCTCGTCTCGGAATTTCCATTTTCATTTCCATTTCCATCACCTGTTCTCTCGGATCCGTTTCTTCCCCGTAACGGCCAGCGTCGCCCCCACCAACACCAACCCGCACCCCATTCCCTCGTGCATCGTCGGCGCGCTGCCCATCACGACCGCCCCGATCACGAGCGAGCCGGCCGTTTCTCCCGGTGACACGAGCGCGACCAGCACCGGCGGCGCACGGCGCGCGATCCGTTGCACGAGCGTGTGGCCGATCAGCGTCGGAACGAGCGCCATCGCGAGGACCGCGAGCGCGGGCTTCGGTGCCGGGACGGCCGCGGTCGTTCCGAGCACGATCGCGAACGGCAACAGCACGAGCGACGCCGTTCCGTACACCACCGATGCGTACGGGAGCGGCGGCATCGCGTCCTTCAGGCCACGCGCGGCCATCACGTACGCGCCGTAGAGCACCACGCACCCGAGCACCATCAGGTCGCCCGCGAGACGATGCTCGCCCTCGCCTGCGCCGGTCGCGACGACCACGGCGCCGAGGGTCGCGACGAGCAGCCCGAGCATCTCGCGACGCGTGGGACGCACGCCGAATGCGAAGAACGCTGCGAGCACGACCGCGATCGGCTCGAGCGACACGAGCGCCACCGCCGCCGCGAGGGACGTCGCGCCCAGGCCTCCGAGGAAGAGCGCGAAATGCGCCGCGAGCAGCGTGCCCGCGAGCGCCACGCCCGCGCGCTGCCTCGAAGAGAGCGCGCGCACGCTGCGCGCCAGCACGACCGGCGCGACCACCGCCAGCAGCACCCCCGCGATCCCGGTCCGCGCACACGCGACGACGATCGCAGGGATCGACGAAGCAGCCTTGCCGAGCGGGCCCGAGGTCGCGAACGCCGCCGACGCGACGAGCGCGAGCACCACGTCGGCGCGCGTCGTGATCGACGGGCGCGCGTCGCTCAGTAGCGCTCCTTCGGCTCCACGGGCGCGGTGACCACGACCTTCGGGAAGACTTCCTTCACGAAGCGATCGCGCACGTCGCGCGCGCGCACCTCGTCGTCACGCGCGGGCACGGCGACGCCGACGACGAGGCAAGCCTTCTCCCACGCGGGATACGCGGCCCATGCCGCGGCATACGACTCGCGCGAGAGCACGGTCGCGGTCTTCGCATAGAGCGGGTCGACGTCGACGATCGCGATCGTCTTCGGCGCGTTCTTCGCGGCGGGAGCGGTGGGCACCGTCCACGGGAAGGCCGCCGGCGTATCGTGATGCAGATCGACCTCGAACGCCTCGACCCACGGCATCGCCCACGTCTCGAAGCTCTTCGTGCACGCTCCAAGGGCCGTGTTGTCGTCGACGTGCGTCACGAAGCCGGCGACGATCGCATGATGCGACTTGCCGTAGCGGAATCCGACGAGCCCGGGGACCGTGAGGAAGCGCACCCGCGTCCAGTTCGGAGCGTCCGGCAGCGGAATGGCGACGCTGTTCTGCTTGTCGCTCTTCGGTGCGATGGCCGCGGTCCGCAGCTGCTCGAGGGCCGCCGAGTGAATGTCTCCGCCGTTGCCGCCCTGCGCAGGCTGGCCGTCGTCCTTCGGCGGCGGTGAAGGCGCGACGGGCCGCGCCGGAGTCGCGGTCGGAAGCGACGCCGAGGAGCAGGCCGAAGCGGCCAGCGCCAGCGCAACGACCCCGAAAACACGGAGTCTCGAACGGCCGAGCTGGGATTCCATCACCATCGTCAGTGTTGGACGAAACGGAGGCGTTGGCCATTCGATTCGGTATTCTCGGCGACGTTGGACGCCATCGCCGCAGTAGACGAAAAGGGCTCGCGAACGACCCGCGGGACGCTGGATCGCCTGCGTGAGTCGCTCCGGTCGGTCGTCCAGGGCAAGGATGACGTCATCGATCTGCTCCTGGTCGGGCTGCTCGGCGCCGGCCACGTGCTCGTCGAGGACGTACCGGGCGTGGGCAAGACCACGCTCGCGAAGGCCCTCGCGCGCGCGCTCGACGTCACGTTCACACGCGTGCAGTTTACACCTGATCTGCTGCCCACCGACATCCTCGGGTCGCAGGTCCTGAACCCGAAGGACGGCACGTTCGCGTTCCACAAGGGACCGGTCTTCACGAACGTGCTCCTCGCCGACGAGATCAACCGAGCGTCTCCGCGGACGCAGTCGGCGCTCCTCGAGGCGATGAACGAGGCGCAGGTCAGCATCGACGGCGTCACGCACATGCTGCCTTCGCCCTTCTTCGTCGTCGCGACGCAGAACCCCTCCGACTACCAGGGCACGTATCCGCTGCCCGAAGCGCAGCTCGACCGCTTCCTCCTCCGGATCGGCGTCGGTTATCCGTCCGGCGACGCGGAGCTCGCGATGCTGTTCGCGCGGCAGTCCGCCGATCCGCTCGCGAAGGTCACGCCCGTGTGCGATCGCGACACCATCGTCCGCATCCAGCGCGAGGTCCGCGAGATCGAGATGAAGGACGCCGTCGCGCAGTACCTGCTCGCGATCGTCCAGCGCACGAGGCAGACCGCGCCTCTCGAGCTCGGCATCAGCCCGCGCGGCGCGCTCGCGTTCTTCCGCGCCGCGCAGGCGCGCGCGCTCCTGCACGGACGCACCTATGTGAGCCCCGACGACGTGCACGCGCTCGCGGCGCCGGTGCTCGCGCATCGCGTGCAGCTCACCACGCAAGCTCGCTACGGCGGCGTCACCGCCGAAGCCGCGCTCGCCGACGTCGTGCGCGACGTTCCGGTTCCCACGTAGTTCGTGCTCGAAGGAGGTTCGCCGTGCCGAAGCAGACCGTGTTCGCCTACGTGCAAGGTACCGATCTCGACGGCGTCGTCGCGGCGATCGAGACCCGCCTGGATGCGCTCGTCGAGGAGCGGAAGTGGGTCCTCGCGGACGTGTGGGTCGTGAACCAGCGCGAGGACTCGGGCTGGGACCTGGGCCTGAACCTCACGCTGCCCGCCGGAAAGGCGAGGCCGAAGACCTGGGGCGAGGACATCGCGGCGATCGCGACGGCGTTCGGCGCGCTCCATCGCGAGACGAAGCGCACGTTCGTGATCGGCGTCGCGGACGCGAAGGGAAACACGAAGGACCTCTTCACGATCGACTCTGGCAGCCCGGATCTGAAGAAGCTCGCGACCGCGCTCGAGGCCGTGGCATAGCCGAGCCGGGCGATGAAGATCGATTTCGCGCGCCTCAATCACATCCTCATCCCGAAGGGGAAAGAGGAGCGCGATCGCTTCCGTGACTCACGGCTCGGACGCGTGCTCGTCCCCGTCGTCTCGCTCGTGTGGGGCTCGCTGACCGACGAAGGGCGCTCGCTCCTGCTCGTCACGTTCCTCGTCGGCGCGATCAGCGTCGATGTCCGCGGCGCCACGGGCTACGTCTTCTTCGCCGTCCTCGTCGGGCTCTTGATCGGCTCGCTCGCTGCAGCGCTCACGCCGGCGCTCCGCCTGCGCGATCTCGAGGTGAGGATCGACGCACCCCGGCGCGTGACGGTCGGCGAGCCGGTCACGTTCACGATCGCGTGCGCCCGCGGGATGCGCGCCTCGAAGTCGGCCTCGACGTGGGCGCGTCATCCGATCCGCGTGCGCGGGCCGTTCTTGCCGTGGGACGGAACGTGGCTCGACGAGGCGCCGGCAGAGCTCGTGGTCGGAGACGGCGGCGCGGCGCACGCGAAGATGCGCGCGAGGTTCGTCGCACGAGGCCTGCACCACCTCGATGCGTTCACCGCAGCGGCCGTTGCGCCCGGCGGCCTCGCGTGCGGACCTCGTCGTTCGAGCGAGGCCGTGAAGCTCCACGTCGTTCCGCGCGTCGCGAACGTGGTTCGTCTCCCGTTCGCGGTCGTCGCGCGACATCAGCCGGGCGGCGTTGCGCTCGCGTCGAAGAGCGGCGAGGCGATGGACCTGCTCGGCGTGAGGCCGTATCGGCCCGGCGATCCGGTGCGCGATCTCCACGCGCGGAGCTGGGCACGAACGGGGATCCCGGTCGTCCGCGAGTACCAGCAGGAGTACTTCACGCGCGTCGGCGTGGTGCTCGACACGGACGTCGACGACGACGAACGGCTCGAGGCCGCGATCGAGCTCGCCGCAGGCGTCATCGCGCATCTCTCGCGCGGCGAAGCGCTCGTCGACGTGCTCGTGGTCGGCGACGCGGTGCACGAGCTCACGCTCGGCCGCAGCCTGGGCACGCTCGATCAGGCACTCGAGCTGCTCGCGACGGTCGAGCGCGGCACCACGCTCGCCGCGCCGCAGCTCCTCGGACGCCTCGAGCCCTACCTCGATCGACTCTCGACCGTCGTCGTCATCGCGCTCGCCGAAGGCGACGAACGCAGCGCGCTCGAGCGCGGCATCACCGGACGCGGCATCGCGTGCACGACGCTGCTCGTCGACGAAGCGCTCACGCGCAGCATCCAGGAGCGCAAGGAGCTCGCGTGGGCCGGCGGCAAGCCCGCGGCAAAGCCGGCAACGGAGAAGGCGTCGTGAACGCGCGCTTCCTCCTCCAACCCGCTGCGCTGCCGCTCGTGCGACTCGCGCCTGCCGCCGCGGCGGGTCTCGTGCTGGCCGTGACGGCGGCGACCACACAGCTCCCGCCGCTCGCGCGCGGCTTCGCGATCGCGCTCATCGTGATCTCCGTCCTCGTCTCGATGATCCCGAAGCGCGACGACGTGAAGACGCACGGAAGCGTGACCGCGGCGATCGTCTCGGTCGCGGCCTCGGGTCAGACGCAGACCGGACTGCCGTACATCGCCGGCGCGGTGACGTTCGCGATCGTCGTGCTGGCATGCCTGCGCGCACCGCTCGTCGCTGCGCGGCTGCGCACCGGCAAGGCCGTGGCGGCGAATCCTTCGCGACGTGTGAGCTCGCTCGTCGTGCTCGCGCTCGTGACCTCCGCGATCACCGGGGGGCTCGTCCTCGCGCTGCCCCCGCTCAGCGGGATCGCCGAGCGTCAGGTGCAGCGGCTCGCGGGCAACGTCGCGACCGACGACGACCACGTCGGGTTCGACACGAAGCTCCGCGTCGGCTCCCTCCGCCACATGCTGCGCGGCGATCGCGTCGTGATGCGCGTGTCGGGCGAGCCCGTCGAGTACCTGCGCGGAGCGATCGTCGATCGGTACGACTCGCGGATCTGGTCGAGCACGCAAGCGACCAAGGTCGTCGAGGCCACCGCGGATGCCCCGGTCGATCGCGCGACGACGCACATCGAGCTCTCGCGCGCCGCGCTCTCCGGCCGCGTCGCGGATCCGCGATGGTTCCTGCCCGACGACGCGTGCGACGTGCGCACGCCCTCGGGTCGCGTCGCGCTCGATGCGCACGGGGCCGCGCATCCCCTGCCCGCCAACGACGCGCGAGAGATCTGGTTCCGGCGCAGCACGACGGGCGCGTGCAGCAAAGCGCCGGAGGCGGTGCTCCCACCGAACCGCAACGACGTGGCGATCGCGCAAAAGATCGAGCCGGAGCTCCGTGCCATTGCTCGCCGCTGGGCGCACGACACCACCACGCAACACGAGGCGCTCGACGCGATCATGCGCGAGCTCTCGCGTTATCCGTACTCGCTCGCCGATCGCCGCGATGGCGACGTCGATCCGGTCATCGAGTTCCTGCGCAGCCGCCACGGCGGGCACTGCGAGCTCTTCGCATCGGCGATGGCGCTGCTCGCGCGATCGATCGGCATCCCCACGCGGCTCGCCGTCGGCTATCGCGTCGACGAGGTCAACCCCATCACCGGCTTCGCCGTCGTGCGCGATCGCAACGCGCACACGTGGGTCGAGGCCTTCGTCGACGGTCGCTGGCAGTCGTTCGATCCCACGCCGGTCTCGGAGCTGCACGCCACGACGCGCCCGAGCCGCTGGGACGACTTCTCGGAGGCGGTCTCGTTCGGCTGGGATCGTACGATCGGCTTCTTCGCGAACATCGGCCTCGCGCGCACCGGCATCTTCTCGGCGGTGGCGGCCGTGCTGCTCATCATCCTGCGGCGGTTCATGCAGCGTCGCGCGGTGAAGACCACGTCGCTCGCGGCGGCGTCGCGGCCGCTGCCCGCGTTCGAAACGCTCGCCGATGCGCTCGCGCGCGCGGGATGGGAGCGCGTCCCTTCGGAGCCGCTCGAGCGCTTCGCGAGGCGCGTGATCGAGGCCGGTGAGCCCTGGTCCGCCGACGTCGCCGATGCGCTCGTTCGCTACGCCGAGCTCCGCTACGGAGGCATCGGCGAGGAGAAGACCGTCGCGGAGCGCCTCGATGCGCTCGCGCGAAAGGTCGCGCCTACTTCGTGACCTTCCGATCGAGGACCGCGCGGAGCCTCTCCTTGAGCTCGGGCGCGGCCCACTTCGGAACCACCTCGGTGACGAACCGACGCTGCTCGGCTTCGGGTACCGAGAGCGTCCCGCGCAGCGCGCGCTTCGCTGCGGCATACGCGTCGCGTGGGTGGCTCGCCAGCTTCTCGAGGCGCGCGCGCGCATCGCTCTCCTCGCCGAGCACGTCGACGAGGCCGAACGCGATCGCCTCCGGCGCGAGATAGAGCTCTGCCTCGAGCAGAAGCCTCTCGAGCGAGGGGCCGGGCACGCGATTGACGCACATGCGAAAGGTGCGCGGAGGGAAGCGGAGGCCGAGCGCGACCTCGTTCAGCCCGATGCGCACCCCGGCGCGCGCCGTCATCACGCGGACGTCGCAGCAGAGCGTCATCACGCATCCACCGGCGATGGCATGCCCGTTGACCCACGCCACCGTCGGTCCCGGATGCTCGTAGAGCGCCTGCACGAGGTCCTCGAGCACACCGAGGAAACGCGTGAGGCCGGCCTCGTCGAGCGACGCGACCTCCTTCAGGTTCAGCCCTGCAGAAAACGCGTCGCCGTCACCGGTCAGGAACAGCGGTGCGTCGCCCGCTTCGCGCACCGACGCGAGCATCCGCTCCATCAGCTCGGTCGACAGCGAGTTCTTCCCGGGTCCAGACAGCAGGATCGTCTTCATGAGCGCCGCCGAGCTTAGTTCTGCGGCGGCGGAAGCGTCCGCGCTTTCTCGCCGCGGTCAGCGACGTCACGCACGCCTGAGGTACGGCCCGGGTTTGCGCGTGCGGCGAGGCCAAACCTGCGGTAAAGCTGCAGGAATGACGTCGCCTAACCATCCCGTCGATCCCTCCGGAAAGGTGCTCACCGGCAATCCTCACCTCATCAAGTGGGTCAGTGAAATGGCCGCGCTCACGAAGCCGGATCGCGTCGTCTGGTGCGACGGCTCCGCAGACGAGAAGCAGAAGCTCACCGCGGAGGCCGTCGAGCAGAAGGTCCTCGAGCCGCTGAACCAGGAGAAGCTCCCGGGCTGCTACCTGCATCGCTCGAACCCGAACGACGTCGCGCGCGTCGAGAACCTCACCTTCATCTGCACGCCGACGAAGGACGCGGCCGGCCCGACCAACAACTGGATGGAGCCGCAGGAGGCGTACGCGAAGCTCGGTAAGCTGTTCGACGGCTCGATGAAGGGCCGCACGATGTACGTCATCCCGTACATCATGGGCCCCGCGGGCTCGAAGCTCTCGAAGGTCGGCATCGAGATCACCGACAGCATCTACGTCGTCCTCAACATGCGCATCATGACGCGCATGGGTCGCATCGCGCTCGACATGCTCGGCGACTCGAACGACTTCAATCGCGGCCTCCACTCGATGCTCGACATCAACCCCGAGCGCCGCTTCATCTGCCACTTCCCGCAGGACAACACGATCTGGTCGATCGGCTCGGGCTACGGCGGCAACGTGCTTCTCGGCAAGAAGTGCCTCGCGCTCCGCATCGGGAGCGCGCTCGGCAAGAAGGAAGGCTGGCTCGCCGAGCACATGCTCATCCTCGGCGTCGAGAGCCCCGAAGGCGAGATGACGTACGTCGCGGCGGCCTTCCCGAGCGCGTGCGGCAAGACGAACTTCGCGATGATGATCCCGCCCAAGCGCTTCAAGGGCTGGAAGATCTGGACCGTCGGCGACGACATCGCGTGGATGCGCGTCGCCGACGACGGACGCCTCTACGCCGTCAACCCGGAGAACGGGTACTTCGGCGTCGCGCCCGGCACGAGCTACGAGTCGAACCCGAACGCGATGAAGACGGTCATGAAGGACACGATCTTCACCAACGTCGCGCGCACGCCGGACGGTGACGTGTGGTGGGAGGGCAAGGACGGCCCGATCCCCGCCGAGGTCATCGACTGGAAGGGCAACCCGTGGACCTCGAAGTCGACGGAGAAGGCCGCGCACCCGAACTCGCGCTTCACGGCGCCCGCGAAGAACAACCCGTGGCTGTCGAAGTTCGCCGACGATCCGGACGGCGTCCCGATCAGCGCGATCATCTTCGGCGGTCGCCGCGCGACCACCGTGCCGCTCGTCATGCAGGCGTTCAACTGGCTGAACGGCGTCTTCTTCGGCGCGACGCTCGGCTCCGAGACGACCGCCGCGGCGACCGGCAAGGTCGGCATCGTGCGCCGCGACCCGTTCGCGATGCTCCCCTTCTGCGGTTACAACATGGGCGAGTACTTCCAGCACTGGCTCGCGATGCAGTCGAACATCACGAACCCGCCGAAGGTCTTCCTCGTCAACTGGTTCCGCAAGGGCAAGGACGGCAAGTTCCTCTGGCCCGGCTTCGGCGAGAACATGCGCGTCCTCAAGTGGATCGTCGACCGCGCGCGCCTGCGCGTCGGCGGCCAGGAGACCATCTTCGGCTGGGTGCCGAAGGCCGGTGACCTCGATCTCTCGGGTCTCGACATCGCGCACGAGAAGGTCGACGACGCGACGCACATCGATCTCGAAGAGTGGGAGAAAGAGCTCGCATCGTACGGCGAGTTCTTCGATACCCTCGGCACTGCCATGCCCCGCGCACTCAAGCTCCATCGTGACCTCCTCCTTGCACGTATCGAAGCCGTGAAGGGCGGACACGG
>JAQBQJ010000063.1 GCA_028287065.1 Labilithrix sp.
CCCAGCAGCAGCGCGGAGACACCCCCCACACCGACGCCTCGTTTCGTCTTGTTGCTCATGAGAGCCGGGCAAGATGCCACGGCGGAGGGGGATTGTCTCTCCCTCGGCCCCGGCAGAAACGCTACCGTTCTCACATGGGGAAACTACACGCTTGCTGTGTGCTCGTCGTGACGGTCGCCGGCGGCGCTGCGTTCGTAGGTTGCTCGAGTGACGACGCGAGCTCGAACGGCTCGAGTGGAACGAGCGGAACCAGCGGCGATCCCTCCTCGAGCGGCACCTCGGGCAGCATGACGTCCGGTGGGACGTCCGGCACGATGACGTCCGGCGGCACCTCGGGAGGACCGCCCACGAACCCCGACGACGGACCGGTCGCAGGGAACCCGAACGGCAAGTGTGCAGTCCCGGCCGAGGCACAGGCGGAGAGCATCGCGAATCCGAGGACGGTGGTCGGCACCGGCACCGCCGCGAGCTGCACGTCCGACGCGTTCGTCGCCGCCGTCGCGAAGGGTGGCGTCATCACGTTCGATTGCGGCGCCGCACCGACGACGATCACGCTCACCGCGACCGCGAAGGTCCACAACGACACCGGGCCGATCGTGATCGACGGTGGCGGCAAGGTCACGCTCAGCGGCGGAGGCAAGGTCCGCATCCTCTACGCGAACGCATGCGACCCGATGAACGGCGGGTACGCTTCGGGCGTCGCGGGCGACTGCAACGAGCAGGTCACGCCGAAGCTCACGTTGCAGAACCTCACGTTCGTCGACGGCAGCGTGAAGCTCGGAAACGTCGAAGAGGGCGGCGGCGGCGCGCTCTACGTGCGCGGCGGACGCACCAAGATCGTGAGCTCGCGCTTCTTCCACGACGCCTGCGACGACGAAGGCTCCGACGTCGGCGGCGGCGCGATCCGCGTGCTCGACTTCCCGAAGAACGGAAGCGTCGATCGCCCGGTCTTCGTCGTGAACAGCACGTTCGGCGGCAAGGTCGGCTACGGCAACACGTGCGCGAACGGCGGCGCTCTCAGCAGCATCGGCACGTCGTACTCGATCTACAACAGCGTGTTCTCCGACAACCACGCCACGGGGCACGGAGCCAACAGCGGTAACGGTGGCAACGGCGGCGCGATCTACAACGACGGCAACACGATCGCGTTGAACGTGTGCGGCACGTTGATGGAAGACAACCACGCCAACGAAGGCGGCAGCGCGATCTTCTTCGTGAGCAACGACAGCACGGGGACGATCACGATCACGGACTCGACGCTGAAGAACAATCCGAAGGGCACCTTCGAAACGGCCGGCTTTCCGGGCTTGTTCGTGAAGGCGAAGGGCCCTCCGAAGGTGACGAACTCGACCATCCAGTAGCGAACGAGCGCGTCCGAGCGCCTCCTGACGCCGACACCCGAGCTCGACGGATCGCAAGTTGCGAACCGCGCGTATCGAATGTGTCAGGAGAAAGATGTCTCGCGGATCGATCGCAGCTCACTACAGTCTGCATTACGCACCCCGAGATCGTCCGACGCCGAGAGCGCTGCATGACCTCGATGCTGGCGCGCGTCGTGGAAGAGAGGGCAGCATGAGCCGGTTGGCGGACGTCATCGAGAGACGTCAGGAGGAGATTGTCCGCAGGTACGTCGCACGCGCGCGCTGTGACGGCGCAGCCACGTCGCTGTCGGACCCCGTCATCGCAGATGCACTGCTCGGCTACCTTCGCGAGCTGAGATGTGCACTGCGAGAGAACACGCGCATCGAGCAGAGCGCGAGCGCCACCGCGCACGGAAAGCAGCGCTTCGAGCTGGGCTACGATCTCCGCGCCACGGTGGCCGAGTACGGCACGCTCTACGAGCTGCTCTTCGACGTCCTCGACGAGAGCGGCGAATCCGTGACGATAGCCGAGCTGCGCACGCTCGCGCGCTTCCTCATCCACGGGATCGAGGACTCCGCGACGCAGTATGCGATCGCGCGCCAGACACGCGTCCGCGAGGACATGCGCAAGTACCTCGCCTTCCTCGCCCATGAGCTGCGGAACCCCCTCGGCTCGGCCCGCATGGCCCTCGCGTTCGCGCGCGATCGAGGTGAGGTGGCGTCGTCACAGCTCACGGAGAGCATCGAGAGGTCGCTCCGTCGCGTCGGCACGCTGCTCGACGACGCTCTCGTCAGCATCCGTCTCGAGGAGCAGGACGCGCTGACGTACGAGGACTTCCAGGTCCGCGAGCTGCTCGCTCAGCTCGTGAACGACTCGGCGGCCGAGGCAGCGGCGAAGGCAGAGACGATCGTCATCGAGGGCAGCGCATGCGCGCATGCAGACCGTCGCTCGCTCGCCTCTGCGCTGTCGAACCTCCTGCGCAACGCGGTGAAGTTCACGAAGCCGGGCGGCAGCATCCACCTGCGCGTGAAGGAGGTGGACTGCCGCATCATGATCGAGGTCGAGGACGGATGCGGCGGGCTCCCAGGCGGGACCGTCCACAAGCTGTTCGATCCGTTCGTGCAGGCCGGCGCGGATCGCTCCGGCTTCGGTCTCGGTCTCGCGATCGCGGAACAGGCGACCGAAGCGCACGGCGGCACGCTCCGGGTCCACGACCTCCCGGGCCGCGGCTGCGTGTTCGTGCTGGATATCCCCGCCGCGCCGGCCCGGCAGGCCGGCTGAAGCGCGCCATCCCGATCACAGACCCCCGAGCGGAAGCGAGCGGAGATGCGCGAGGATGCCGTCCTTCTCCGGGTCGGTCAGGTTCCACGTGTGGCCCTTGAACGACAGCGGACCGGCGGGAGCGAATGCGCTCGTCGTGGACTGGCCGGTGGGCGACGGCGGGTACGTCGCGTTCTGGATGACGCCGAGGATCGTCGCGTCGTCGAAGCCCGCCATCTTGAGCGGCGAGTGATCGACGCCGCCGGGCTTTGCATGACACGACGCGCACGGCGGCCTCGACGGGTCGCTCGACGCGGTCTCGTAACGCGCCTTGCCGGCGGCGAGCTGTTCGTCGGTGTAGGCCTTCACCATGAGCTGCGCGGTGAGCGTCGTTGCTCCCGACGTCATGCGCACGGTCGATACCCCCTCCTTCTTCGTCGTGACGAGCGCGAAGCTCAAGCTCTTCACGTCCGTCCCTTCGATCGCCGGCGGCATCGACGGCTGGATCGTCGCGAGGTCCGGGTCGTCGACCGACCACCGCGGCTCGGGAGCGCCGGTCGCGAACATCACGCGATAGGTGGCCTTCGGATTGAAGCCCGAATGCGCGACGTGCGGGAAGAGGCCGTATTCGTAGGTGGGCTCCTCGATGGCATCGCTGCACGCCGTCGCGCCGGCGAGAGCGACGAGCGCAGACATGAGGGCCACGCACATGACGGAGAAACGCGACCTCACGGCCGACAGACTACCGCAGCGCGGGCTCCTGTTCTCACGCCGCTCCGAATGATCTTCTTCTGCCGCGCAGGTCTCCTACGCTTCGCACCATGACGGTCGGCTTCGTTCCCGCGTTCCAGCCGGCGATCGCCGTGACGTTCGAGGGCGACGGCGCATCGCTCTTCCATCACGCCGCCGCGCTCGATGCGATCGCGGAGGAGCGAGGGCTGCCTCTCCTCTCCAGCTTCGCCGACGATCGCGAGCCGCCTCCGGAGTTCGACGGCTACCCCGAGGAGCTCGCCGAGGCGCTCGGTCCGTGGACCGCATGGTTCTCGCCGACCGACGGGCTGCGTTGCGTCGAGGGCCTGCTCCGCGCGCTCGAGGACGCGAGCGCGCGTGCGAAGATCGCACCCGCCGACGTCGTGATCGACGATCTCGAAGCGCTCCAGGACGTGCTCATCGCGGCGAAGAAGAAGAAGGTGCGCTTCCGTCTCGAGATCGCGTGACGCGCCATCGTCGCTCGCGGCGCGTGGTGTGGCTATCCACGATGGTCGCGAGTCGCCCGACTGCGATAACCTGCGCGACGATGATGCATTTACGCCGCCGGCGGATTGCCGGTGTCTTGCTCGCGATGGGGACGGTCGGCGCCGCGCTCGTGGGGGCATGCGCGGAGAAGAAGGGCGCGCTGATGCTGGCCGTCGACACGGACATGAAGGCGCCGAAGGACGTCAACGCCGTCTCGATCACCGTCAGCACGAACGGCGCGATCAAGCACTCCTTCATCGGACGCGTCACGCCGGAAGGCGACGTGCTGCTGCCCGCGACGCTCGCGATCGTCGAGCCCGAGGACAAGAGCGCGCCGATCCGAGTTCGCGTCATGGCGTTCCAGGGCAACAGGCCGCGCGTTTTGCGCGACGTCCGCACGACGATTCCGTCCGGAGGTCGCACCGCGCTCCTTCGCATCCCGCTCAACTTCGCGAGCGACGCCTCCGCGGTCGGCGACCCGCTGCCGGACGGCCTCGTGAGCGGCAGCGGGCTCACGGCCGCGGAGTTCGATTTCTTCGGCGCGTACCAGCCGCCGTGCGCCGACATCCAGAACCAGACGATCATCGACGGCGAGTGCGCGGACAACTTCGTCGACCCTGCGGCGCTGCCCGACTTCGACCAGGCCGCGCTCGGCAACAGCACCGATCAGGCCTCGTGCTTCGACGTCGCGAGGTGCTTCGCGGGCGCCAGCACGGCAGACGGGGCCGAAGGCAGCACGGTGAGGCTCGATCGCAGTACGTGCACTCTACAACTGAATGGCTCGAACCCTGCGCGGCTGAACCTCGCGCTCGTCACACCGGACACGGGCGAGTGCGTCCAGCCCGGCCAGTGCTACGTCCCGATCGATCGGGGTGCGGGCGGATGGATCGACGACCAGGGCGCCGTGAAGCTGCCCTCGTTCGTGTGCCGTCTGCTCGAGGGCAAGAGCCTGCATCTCGCGGCGTCTCGAGAGACCTGCGCGGCAAAGGTGGAGGCGAATCCGATCTGCCGCGAACCCGCTCCCGGCGGCCCGCAGACGAACGTCGCGTGCACCGAGTTCAAGCTCGGGTCGCCCGTCGATCCGGGGATCGGCGGCAGCGTCGCCAGCCAGGTCGCCGTCCAGTCGGTCGCCGACTATGCAACGAGCGCATCGACCACGCTCGCCGGCGTCACGGCCTCGTGCAGGACGATCGCGAAGGACCTCGGCGCGCCCACCGATGCGCAGAGCGCCGCCGATGCGAGCACGGACGCGCAGGCCAAGATGAAGGCGTGGTGCACGCTCGCCGCGAGCGCGATCGGAAGCGCGAAGGCGATGACCGGCGGCAACATCAGCGTCCAGACCCGGCCTGCGAAGTGTCAGCTCTCCGTGAGCGAGAAGACGGCATGCCAGCGCCGATGCGCGGGCGGTACGTGCGACGCGAAGGCGAACCCGCCGCGCTGTACGGGCGGCAGCCTCGTCGGCGCATGCAGCGGCTCTTGCCAGCCCGGCAGCGGCGGCGCGATCCAGTGCGAAGGCAACTGCGTCGGCGAGTGCAACGGCACATGCACGTCGACCGCGGGCGTTGCATGCGCGGGCAAGTGCACCGGTACGTGCACGGCGAGCGCCGCGGGCAGCGGGCCTCAACCCGACGGCTCGTGCAAGGGATCTTGCAAGGGAACGTGCGCTGCCACGGCGCCCGGCGCGATCTGCATGGGCACGTGCGCCGGCGCCTGCAACGCGAGCTGCAACGGCGACGCGGCAAAGCCCGTGAAGTGCGACGGACAGTGCGCCGCTGATTTCGTCCCGCTCTACTGCGAGGGCGGCCGGCTCGAGGGCGGATGCAACGTCGACGCGCGATGCGACGCGAGCTGCGACGTGAGCGTCGTGGCCGGTGCGGAGTGTCCACCGCAAACCGTGTTCGTCGCCATCCAGGGCGCCGCCGATCCTGCGGCGGCCGCGAAGCTCCGCGCCGCGCTCGAATCGAGCTTCGGCGCGATCCTCGCCTTCGGCGTGCACGTCGAGCAGATGGCGACGATCGGCCCCACGCTCTCGAGCAACGCGGTCGTCGACATCAAGGCTTCGTGCGTCCCGCTCGTCGTGGCTGCAGTGAACAGCGCCCTGGGAGACGTGAGCGCATCGTTCTCGGCGACGAGCACCGTCGCGAGCGCGGTTGGCCAGTGAGCCGACCGCGCGAGCTCGTCACTCCGCGCACAGATCCGGCGGCGGGGACCCGTCGCAGCCGCCCTGGTCCGGATACTTGCAGACCATGCCGGCACACGCGGTGATGCCGCTACCCGTGCGCAGGAAGCGATCGAGCTGCTCCTCCGCGGCGTCGAGCTTTCGCAAGAGCCCGTGCGGATCCATGCAGAGCGTCATCGGGACGTTGCACAGCGGCGCGGGCGGCAGGCCGAAGTCGTATTCGGCATAGACGGAGCCGGTGGACGTCTCCGTCACCTTCTCGAGGCCGAAGCGATCGCCGTTCCCGGTGTCGAGCTGCTTCGCGCCGACCGCGCGCGCCATCACCTGCGCGCCGAACGTCGACACCTGGTGATCGCCGAGCGCGGAGCGCATCAGCACCTCGTGCGACGGCGTGTTGGGCAGGCCGCCGTGCATGTACTTCGTGTAACCGGTCGGCTCGACGCGATCCCAGAGCATCTGCGTGAGCGCGAGGACGATCTGCTGATCGCGCGTGTCGGGGTACGTCGTCCGGAGCACGACGAAGAAGAGGTTGAAGTCGACGCTGCGGTGGAGCAGCAACGTGTACGGCTGCCCCATCACCTCGAGGACGCCGCGCTCGACGTCCGTCGACGTCGCCATGTACACGCCGCCCATGATCCCGCCCTGGCTGATGCCATGGTAGTAGCGCTTCGACGCATCGATGCGCGCGCCGTACTTCGCATCCTTCGCGAAGCCGTTCTTCATCATGCGCATCGCGAGCAGCGCGTTCAGGAAGCCCTGGTGCAGGCGGTCGAACATCGTCGAGATGCGCTCGATGTGTCCGCTCGCGAGCACGTCGGAGATGTGGAGGCGATCGCCGTCCTCGGCCATGCCGACGAGATCCGTCGCGAAGATGACGTAGTTCTTCTCGCTGATCACCTTGCGGAGATTCGACGATTCGATCTGGCTCCGGCTGCCGAGGAGGCCATGCCCGTACTGGAGGAGCGCCGCCGGCGTGGTGAGCGCGCTCTTCGGGATCAGCACGTCGAACGGCACCTCGTAGGTCGGCTTCGCCGGATCGGGCTCGGGCATTCCGTCGCCGCCGAAGAGCAGGTTCGCGCCAGGTCCCGGCTGATCGAGATAGAGCGGCACGGTCATCTGGCCGTGGATCCGGATCGCGATGTCCGTCGCGTCGGGCGTTTCTTCGGCGGTCTCGATCCGATACGCGGGGCCGCTGTCGCCGGCCTTCGCGAGCGCCTCGTCGCGCATGTGGAGCAGCCAGCCGGTCACGTTCTCGCGGCTCGCGGTCGTGAAGTCCCACGCGAGCTGCAGGTCCGCACGCGGCACGTTCGCGGCCGCGAGGTGATTGAAGATGTCCTCGTAGAGCGGACGCCGCGCATCGACGGACGGCTCGCTGGAGGCCTCGAGATCGCGCAGCGCCTTGAACACGGGGGACGGCGCGACCTCGCCGTCGACGGTGCGGACGTGACGGATCGCGACGATGTACCGGCGACCGTCGGCGAGCGGAACGACCGGATGGATGATGAAGCTACGCTGCTCGGCATCGCCTTCGGCGCGATCGAGCTCCGCGAAGTGCGGCACACGCGCGCCGGTCGTCGCGTCGATGACGACGGTCGGCGAATCCGCTTCGAGCGATCGCTGCAGGTTCTCGGGGCCCGCGAGGCCGGCGATCGTCGCGCCCGGGAGATGCGTGAGCAGGCTCGCGCCCGCGGAGAAGCCGTCGCTCTTCGACCAGGGCGCGCCGCTGGCCTTCCCGCCGTTCGAAGCGGTCGGGAGCATCTCGTCGTCGATCTTCACCCGGCGGCCCGTCGGCGTGTCGGGCGCGTCGATCGTGTACACGTTCGACGGGAACGGGTACCCGCACTTCGTCGGCACGAGCGGATCGCACGTGAGATGAGCCCACGTCACCGCGGGCGCGGGCGCTGCGACCTTGGGTGCGCCGGAGTCGCTCGACTTCAGGCAGCCGGTCGCGGGCCCGAGGACCACGAGAGAGGCGACGGCGACGAGGGCGGAGACGGCGCGGTAGCTCATGGGCCGTCTATACCTCGGGGCTCGCCGGCAGCCGAGGGGAAGCTCGCGCGAGCTCGCGCAACGGGACCCGGAGGACGAAGCTCGCGCCGCGCTCCGCCGGAGGCTCGTACGCGACGGAGCCGCCGTGCGCCTCGGCGATGCGTTTGACGAGCGCCAGACCGAGCCCGGTGCCCGTCGCGCGCGTCGTGAAAAAAGGCGTGAAGAGACGCGGTCGGGCGTCGATCGGGACGCCGTCGCCGTCGTCGTCGATGGCAATACGCAGCATCTCGGGTCGGGCCCGCGGCTCGAGTGTGGCCTCGACGCGCACCGGCGAGCGCCGCCCGCTCGCGATCAGTGCATTCTGCACGAGATTCGAGATCGCTTGCCCCAGGAGGATCTGATCGCATTCGACGTCGTCCGAAGGTGCGGCGACCAGCTCGACCTGGCTGGCTGCGACTCCCGCGCCCGACGTGACCTGCGCGATCGCCGCACGTAGCACCTCGCGCGCCGCGCGACGCGAGTACTGGAGCTCGAACGGACGAACGGCGTCGAGCAGGCGAGTGACGAGCTGCTTCAGGCGGTCCGCCTCTTCACCGACGATGCCGAGGAGCGTCGCGTCCTCGTCGCTTCGTGGCGTGCGTTCGAGCGCCGTGAGCGCGCCGAAGATGATCGCGACGGGGTTACGGACCTCGTGCGCAACGACCGCCGCGAGCTGCCCGAGGGCGGCGAGCTCCTCGCGTTCGGCGAGCGCCACGGTCGCGCGCTCCAGCGCGGCGGACTTCGCGGCGCTCTCGGCAGCGTCGGACACGACGACGGAGCCGATGCTGAGGAAGAGGAGCGCCAGCGCGGGATCTGCGAGGTACGGGAGATCGAGGAAGTGCAGGCCGGTGAGCGAGTCGACGACGATGATCGCGCAGAACAGGCCGAGGCCCAGCGCGACGGCGGTCGCGCGGCGATTGCGCCGGCTCATCCGGAGCGCGGCGACGGTAGCCACGGCTTGCTCGAGGTACGAGAGGCCGACCACCGGAACGATCAGCGGTCCCACCCCAGGATCGCGATACGTGACGCCGAGCCACGCCACTTCGCGCACCGTCACGGTCTCGGTCACCACCGTGCCAGGCACGAGCGAGAGCAGCCCGCCGACGACGCTCGCGACGATGAGGGCGCGCTCGACGCGTGAGAGCCTCCGTCGATCCCACGCCGCGAGAAAGGCAAGCCACATCGCGCCGTGCAGCGTCGTCGCCAGCATGCTGATGCGGCCGGCCCAGATCGTCGTGCTCACGCTCGCATGCCCGGCGAGCACGGCGTCGGTGACGCAGTACACCGACGCGGTGAGTCCCGCGGCCGCGGCGTAGAGGAAGTGACGGCTCGCGGCGCTCCGACCGAGATACGCGCCGAACACCGTGAACGACATGCATGTCGCCGCGGCGCAGAACGAGACCGTCGTCGCGAGATTCGACTCCACAGGTGCCCGTGGCGAGCTTAGCCGACGCGGGCTCGGCCGGCATGCCAGCGCGCTCGGAGCGAGTTACGATGGGCGTTCGATGACCGAGCTCGTACTCGAGCTCACTGCGCCGGAGCGGTGATCGTGTTGCCCGCGAGGTTCACCGCGGTCTGCGCGAGGACGCGGCCGTTGATCGACGCGCCGGTGCCCATCTTGATCGCGGTCTTCGAGAGGACGATCCCCTCCGCGTGAGCGGTCGTACCGAGATCCACCTGGCCTGCGACCTGCCAGAACACGTTCTTCGCCCGCGCGCCGCCGGTGAGGTGCATCTGCTTTGCGGCGCTCATCATGAGGTCGCCGGAGATCTGGAAGATCCAGACGTCGTTCGCCGCGCCGGCGATGAAGATGTCGCCCGGGATGGTCACCGTCGACGTCCATTTGTAGAGGCCCGGAGCGAGCGGCGTGGTGTCGATCGTGCCGCTGGGGACGTTGAGCTTCGTGGGGTTCGGCCGGCCGGCGGCGTCCGTGTACGCCGTCTCCATGTTGCCGATCGCCGTCGTCAGGTTGGTCGGCGTCGGCGGGTCGTTGTCGGCCGCGAAGAGGCTGCCGATGACCTGCGGTGAGGTCCACTTCGTGCCGGCCTTCGTCATCGAGAAGCCGGTGATGTAGCTCGCGGCCGCGGGGCTGATCGCGACGTTGCCGGTGATCTTGGAGGTCGGCACGTTGGTGATCGCCGCCTTCGCCACGACCACGTACTTGCCCGCCGCGCCCAGCAGAACCGGCGAGGGTCCGAGAGGAAGCGTCGTGTCCGTCTTGAACGTCCACGTGTGGGTCATCGCGAGCGCGTTGCCGGCGACGTCCGTCGCGGCGGTCGTGATCGTTGCGGTGTACGTCGTGTCGAGGGTTAGCTCGCTCGCCGGCGTGAACGTCGCCGTGCTGTCGAAGTAGCTCACGGTACCCGCGACTGCGGCGGCGCCCTTCGTGAGCGTGAACGTGGTCGCTCCCGCGGCGATCAGCGTGAGCGGCGCCATCGGCTCGCTGAAGTCGACGCGGATCTGCCCGTTCGTCGCGACGCCCGTCGCTGCATTGCCGGGATCGTTGCCGAGGACCGTCGGCGCAGTCGTATCGGGGACGACGACGACGGCGCCGTCCGCGCCGTCGCTGCCGGTGGATCCGTCGCCGGCTCCGCCGTCACCGCCGGGCCCGGTCTCGCTGCCCGTGCCGGCCTCGGTTCCCGCACCGGTGTCGTTGCTGGCTGCGTCGTCGGAGCACGCGGCCGCCGCGAACGGGAGAAGGATGGCGACCGGCGCGATGTGACGAAGAAAGGATCGAAGCATGGAGACCTCCTCGGACGCGCACCTGAAGACACGTCCTCGGGACGTCGCCGGCTTCCGCCACGTCGTCACTCGAGAGGAGGGCCCGGTGCTCGACAGCGCAGTACAGCAAGACTCGCGGCATCCCGACCGAGATAGTTCGTGCGGCCTTTCGTCCCGGAGGGTGTGGCGAATACTCGCGCGCAGGAGATCGAAGCGCCGGCACGCCACAGCCTCGGCGCGACGAGGCCGAGCGGCTCCACTTCCTGCGCGATGTAGGCCGCCGACATGCTCCACGCGGCGGGAGTCATCGAGTACACACCAAGGAGCATGTTTTCGAAAGCGGACGCCTACGAGCGCTTCATGGGTCGATGGAGTCGTTGCCTCGCGCCGGCGTTCGTCGCGTTCTCCGACGTCCGCGATGGCGACGCCGTGCTCGACGTCGGTTCGGGAACCGGAGAGCTCGCGTTCGCGGTACGCGACGTCACGAGCACGGCGCGTATCACCGGGGTCGATCCGGCCCCCGACTACGTCGCATACGCATCGCAGAACGGGCCCGATCCGCGCGTTCGCTTCGAGCTCGGCGATGCGCAGGAGCTGCCGTTCGGCGACGCGACGTTCGAGCGGACGCTGTCGATGCTCGTCCTCAACTTCGTCCCCGATGCCGCGCGCGCAGTCCGCGAGATGATGCGCGTGACGAAGCCGGGCGGCGTCGTGGCAGCGGCAGTGTGGGACTACGCCGAGGGCATGCAGATGTTGCGCGTGTTCTGGGACGAGGCCGTCGCCTTCGATCCGGCCGCCACGCCGCGCGACGAACGGCACATGCCGCTGTGCACGCGAGGTGAGCTCGCTTCGTCGTGGGCTCGCCAGGGTGTCGAGGACGTGAGCGAGTCCGGGCTCGACGTCGCGCTCCACTTCGCGTCGTTCGACGACTACTGGGCGCCCTTCCTCCTCGGTCAGGGACCGGCCGGCGCCTACGTCGCCGCGCTGTCGCCGGAGCGTCAGGCGGCACTCGCGCAGCGCCTCCGCACGCGGCTCCTCGGCGAGGGCGTCGATCGTCCGATCGACATGCGCGCGCGCGCGTGGGCGGTGAAAGGCACCGTACCATCGACGCATGCGACCGCCGGAGTGCCCTCGATCGCCGCGACGACGACGGCCTGACAGACACCGCTCGCGCATGCGCCGCCCTCGTGCGCCTCGCGGCCGGCCTGCGACGCCGCCGGCGCGCGCTAATGTAGTGCATAGCGACCCCGACCCCGACCCCGACCCCGCCCGCGACCCCGACCCCGCCCGCGACCCCGCCCGCGACCCCGACCCCGACCCCGCCCGCGACCCCGAACGGGAACGGATCAAGACATCGCTGACACTTTATGGGA
>JAQBQJ010000082.1 GCA_028287065.1 Labilithrix sp.
AGGATGACGGAGCCGACGCCGCGCGCCTTGATGGCCTTGGCTTGCTCGCGGGCTGCGCTGATCGGCAGCTGATCGATGCCGGGCATCGAGCCGATCGGCCGCGGCGTGTCGATCGCCGCGTTGAAGAACATCGGGTAGACGAAGTCACCCGGTGAGAGGTTGGTCTCGCGGACGAGGGCCCGCAGCTCGGGGGTGGCACGCAGGCGCCTGGGACGAATCGTGGGGAAACCCATCGCGGGGCGTGAGCATACCCCCTACGATCTCCGGGTGCGAATGACTCGAGAAGGCTTCGCGCTTTCGCGATTTTCTCAGACTTCTCGGATCTCCAGCACTCGCGTGACACGCACCGTCGTCGATTCGAGATCGGCGGACGTGGGGACGTCGTAGCGGGCGAGCTCCACCAAGCTCGACGGGACGTACGCGCGGCACGGGTCGCCCGTCAGCACGCGGATGCCTGCGCGCGAGAGCGAGGCGAGCCACGGGGCGAAGCGGAGCGCAGACGCGCGTTCGTACCAGACGTCGCCCGCCACCAGCACGTCCGCCTCCAGAGCGCTGCCGACCACGTCCGCGATCGTGACCGCGAGCGAGACGCCATTCGCCTCCGCGTTCAGCAGGCATGCCGCCTCGGCCAGTGGGTCGACGTCGATCGCGCGCACCGAACGCGCGCCCGCACGCGCGCATGCGATCGCGACGAGGCCGCTGCCCGCGCCGAAGTCGACGACGCGCAGGCCGCGCACCGACTCCGGGTGATCGAGCACCCAGCGCGCGAGCGCCTGGCCGCCCGCCCACGGCACGCACCAGAACGGGACCTCGAGGCCGAACGTGCCGAGCCACGCCTGGGTCGCGCGCCACAGCGGCGTCACGTCCGTGGCCGTATGGAGCTTGATTTCAGGCACGAACGGCACGTCCGCCAGCGCCGTATGCGCGCGGATGAATGCCTCGCGCTCGGCGAGCGACTCCATCTCCGGCAGCGTAGTATCGTGCGCGCCATGAAGAGTCACCTCGCGATGATCGCGTCCCTCGCAAGCGTCCTGCTTGCGGCGTGCGGTCCCTCCGCAACGCCCGAGCCCGCGCCCGTGCCGACGAACAACACGAACGTGACGGCCGAGCCCGCGCCCGCACCTGCACCTGCACCGGCACCTGCACCGGCCCGTGCGGCGGAGCCTGCGCCCGCACCGGCGGCCGCGCCGACCGCGGACGTCGTCACCACGCCCGTCACCGCGACCGCGAACGAGGTCACCACGCCCGACGTCGTCACGCCCGACAAGGTCATCGCGTCGCTCCGTCCCAAGTTCAACACCTGCTACCAGGACGGCCTGAAGAAGGACCCGAAGCTCGAGGGCTCGGTCACGCTCTCCGCGAAGATCGAGAAGGACGGCAAGGTCTCCGCCGTCACGCCGAAGAACGCGCAGCACCTCACGCCCGCGGTCATCAAGTGCCTGAGCGATCAGGTCAAGGCGGCGAGCTTCGCTGCGGCCGGCGGCATGAGCTACACGACGTCACTCGACATCCCGGTCGGCTTCTCCAGCCACTAGTCGCTTCGGGGGGTCAGGGCTTCACGTTTGCGTACACGCCGCGCGTCGCAGGCGACCATCGGAGGTTCGCCTGGAGGGCGCCGCCAGAGGCGGACGACCACTTCACGTCGCGTCCCGCGTTCGCCACCGGCAGCACCTGGACCTGGCGCAGCTTCAGCGTGCGCGCGTCGTAGAGCGCGCGGCCGATGAAGTTCTTCGCCTGTCCGCCGAGCGACGGATGCAGGAAGTTGCCGAGGCTCTCGAACACGACGCCCGTGCCGCCGCCGAACGAGGCGCCTTTCCGCACGACGCGAACCGGCTTCCACACGTGCGGGCCCTCGCCGTAGACGACGTCGCCGCCGTAGACCTTCACGAACTCGATGCCGGTGCGGACCGCCTCGTCCTGATCCGTCGGCCCCATGCTGTGGAGCGAGAGGATGCGGACGTCGGCCTGCGCGTCGCGCATGCTCTCGAACAGCTCGCGCTTGTCGCCGGCGCACGCCGCGCGCGGGCACTGCGGACGGCCCATGTACATGCTGCCGAACGCGACGCGCACCTGACGGCCCTTCACGTCGAACGTGCGAACGCGCGCCTTCGCGGCGTCGTCTTCGTGCTTCGTCGACGCGAAACCGGCGAAGAGCCAGTCGCGATCGCCGAGCGCCTCGATGTTCTTCGCCGTCATCGCCGCGCTCGCGACCTCGCCACGCAGCGGCGTGTCGGCGGACGCGAGGCAATCACGCGAGTGGTTGTTCGAGAGCCCGATCAGGTTGAAGCCGCGGTCGTTCGCCTGCACGAGGTTCTCGCTGCGCGAGACGAATGCGTACGACTTGCCCGGCGTGTACACGCTCGCGAACTGGCTGCAGCCGCTCCCGACGACGGTCTCCCAGTTGATGAAGGTGAGGTCGCCGCGATAGCCCTTGCCGCTCGGGTCGAAGCGATCGAGCGCCTTGCCGAAGTCGGCGGCGATCGGCGTCTGCTCGTGCGTGTTGCTCCAGCCGGAGTCACCCATGCCGCGGATGTCGATGAGGCCTTCGGCCTCCGCGGCGTCGAGCGGAGCGGCAGCGAGCGCGGAGGCTGGCGCCGTCTCGTCGGGCTCGCTCATCGCGACGAGCGCGTCCTCGGAGTCGGCCGGCTCGCCGAGATCTTCGTCGGCCTCGCCGGCGGGCGCCGCGCATGCCGGGATCACACAGAAGAGGAGGGGCGCGAGCAGCGCGAGGCGGAGACGCATCGTGGACGGGGTAGGTGCAAGTCCTACACCAACAAGATTTGCCGAGAATGACGGGGCGGGCGGGCCCGGCCATCTGGATCGGCGGTGGATCGACTGCTCAGGAGCATTGTGGTCAGGGGCGAGGCGCGCGATCGTGTTTCCGCCATGAAGTCATCGCGGCCCAGGCCTGCCCGAGGCGGTCGACGGGGAAGCCAGTACGCGCGCCTCGCGTTCCTCCTCTTGCTCGTCGCATGCGGAAGTCGCACCGGCCTCTTCGGCGCAGACGACGACTTCATCGTCCTCCCCGACGGCGGAATCGTGCCGCGCGACGGCGGTCGTGACGTCGGGATCGATCGTCCCGACGACGATCCGCCCGATGCGCCTCTGCCTCCGATCGACGCGCAGCCTCGCGACGCGAACCGCACCGACTGCCCCGACGCGAGCGCCACGCTCGTCTACGTCGTCACGAGCGAGAACCAGCTCTACAGCTTCTATCCCGTCGACGGCGCGTTCAAGTTCATCTCGAACATCGCGTGCCCCGCGCCACCCGGCGACACGCCGTTCTCGATGGCCGTCGATCGCAAAGGCGTCGCGTACGTGCAGTTCACCGATCATCGCCTCTACCGCGTCAGCACCGCGACCGGCGCGTGCGTCTCTGCGCCGTTCACGCCCGACCAGCAAGGCTTCGGCGCGTTCGGCATGGGCTACGCGACCAACGACGTCGGTCCCACCGAGACGCTCTTCGTCGCCGGCAGCAACGACCAGCCGGGCAACAACACGCCGTCGCCGGGCCTGGCGCGCATCGACGGCACGTTCCAGCTCTCGAAGGTCGGCCCGTTCGTGCCCGACATCAAGCGCGCCGAGCTCACCGGCACCGGCGACGGTCGATTGTTTGCATTCTACACGAAAGGCACGAGCAACGGCCCGCCGTCGTTCATCGGCGAGATCGACACGAACACCGCGCACGTCGTCGCCGAGACGCCGTTCCCGACCGTCGATCAAGGCAACGGCTGGGCGTTCGCGTTCTGGGGTGGCGACTTCTACATGTTCACCGCGCCGAACGGCGGCTCGGACGTCACGCGCTGGCGCCCGAGCGACAACTCGGTGTCCGTCGTCGCCAACCTGCCCACGCGCATCGTCGGAGCCGGCGTCTCGACCTGCGCACCGGGGCAGTAGCAACGGACAGGGCTAGAGGCGTGTAGGCTCGCATGGTGGGGAAGGTCACGTTCGTCGGTGCAGGGTGTGGAGATCCGCGGCTGCTGACCGTCCGCGCCGCCGACGTGCTCGCGCGCGCCGATTACGTCCTGTTCGATGCGGACGTGCATCCCGACGTGCTCGGCCGCTTGCGTGAGGGCGCGACGCGCGAGGCCGTGAATCCCTCGATGACGGCGGATCGGATCGCCGCGCTGCTGGCCGCGCAAGCGAAGCAGGGCAAGAGCGCGGTGCGATTGACGTGGGGCGATCCGCTCCTCTTCGGATGGGGCGACGTCGAAGGCTCGGCGGTCGCACGTCACGGAGTGCAGCTCGAGGTGGTGCCGGGCATCGGCCCGCTCATCGCCGTCGGCGCGTTCGCAGGGATCCCGCTGACGCGCTCGAGCGACGCATCGCCGAGCGTCGCTGCCGTGAGCGTCACGCGCGGGCACGAGACGCTCCACGACTGGGAGAAGCTCGCGACGGCGACCGACACGCTCGCGATCGTCTGCGACGCCGAGAGCGTCGCCGAGACCGCGCGATCGCTCGTGTTCTACGGTCGATCGCCGGCCGACAAGGTCAGCATCGTCGAGGGCGTTTCGCTCCCGTCGCAGCGCGTCGTCGAGAGCACGCTCGGGATGGTGCCGCAGCTCCCGCGGGCGCTCACCGCGCGTGTGGTGCTCGTCGTCGGCGAGCGCGCTACGCCGATGCCCGAGCTCTCGTGGCTCTCGAGCCTGCCGCTCTTCGGCAAGCGCGTGCTCGTCACGCGTGCGCGCGAGCAGGCGGGCGGGGCCGCGGCGCTCCTCCGCGAGCGCGGCGCCGATCCGGTGGTCGTGCCGACGATCGAGATCCATCCGCCGAGCGATCCGTCGGCGATGATCGACGCCGTGCAGGCCATGGCCGATTCCTATGACTGGGTCGTGCTGACGAGCGCGAACGGGGTCGAGAAGCTCTGGGCCGAGATCAAGCGACAGGGCAAGGATGCTCGCGCGTTCGGTCGCGCGAAGATCGCCGCGATCGGTCCCGGCACCGCGGCGGCGCTCGAGCGCTGCGGCCTGAGCGCGGACGCCATCGCGAAGGAGCATCGCGGCGAGGCCCTCGCAGCCGAGGTGCTGCAGGCCATGCAGGGCAGCGCATCGAAGCCTCGCGTGCTCATCGCTCGTGCCGAGGTCGCCCGCGACGTCGTGCCCGATACGCTTCGTGCCGCCGGCTGCGACGTCGACGTCGTGTCGGTCTACAAGACGCGTTCGCCCCCGCGCGCGCTCCTCCAGGCGCTGTCCTCGCTCCTCGACGCCGGCGAGATCGACGCCGTCACGTTCACCTCGTCGAGCACCGTCGAGCACCTGTGCGACGCGCTCGAGGCCCGAGCGGCCGAGCTCCTCGCGAAGACGTGCGTGGCCAGTATCGGGCCGATCACCACGGAAACCGCGAAGAAGCGCGGGATCCGGGTCGACGTCGTGGCCTCGGAGTTCACGATTCCGGGCCTGGTGAGCGCCCTGGAGAAGCACTTCGCGAAGTAATCAGCCCCATAACAGGCTGTATTTGACAGTGTTCCCTCATCGCGCGACGCTGTTCGGCGCGCGCGCATGTCCCTGAGCACACTCATCGTCCAGCGCGAGATCGCATCGATCCGCGAGGTCGAGGAGGCGCTCGCGCGACAGGTCCTCTACGGAGGCGACCTCATCACGAACTTGATGGAGGTCTGCCGCCTCGACGAGGCGCAGCTGCTGCCGATCGTGGCCGAGTCGCTCGGCCTCCCGCCCGCGCCGCCCGGCGAGCTGCCGCGCCCCGAGCCGGAGGCGCAGCGCCTCGTCGCCGCCGAGGTCGCGGTCCAGCGAAACCTCGCGCCGCTCAGCGTCGATCGCTACGGCCTCACCGTCGCCGTCGCCGAGCCGCTCTCCGCGGACGTCGAGCAGGAGCTGTCGTTCGCGCTCGCGCTCCCGATCGCGCAGAAGATCGCGCCGCTCGTCCGCATCAAGCAGGCGCTCTCGCGCGACTACGGTGTCCCGCTCGATCGCCGCGTGCAGCGCCTCCTGCAGCGGATGAAGTCGGAGCACATCCACGGCGGGAGCTCGTTCCCTCCGATGCGCAACGCCGACATGCGTCTCGGTTCGCTCGCGGCGCCGCGCCCGCCGAGCCTCATGCCTCCCGCGCCGCACTCGAAGCCGCCGGCGCCGGTTCGTCCGTCGATCCCGCCGGGAGGCGGCGCGCGCACGCTGGTGCGTCAGACCGAGATGCCGCCGATGCGTCAGCTCCGCCGTCGTCGCGGCGCGATCACGGTCGACGTCGCGCGCACGGAGCTCGAAGAGGCGACCGAGCGCGACACGATCTTCGATCTCGTCTTCGAGTTCGCGCGCCAGTACTTCGATTACACGGCGGTGTTCATCGTCCACGGCGAGATCGCCGAGGGCCGCGACGCGTTCGGAGACGGCGCCCCGCGCGATCGCGTCGCGCGCATCGGCGTGCCGCTCGATCTCCCGGGCATCCTCGCCGAAGCGCGCGAGAAGAAGGCGATGCTCCAGCGCATCCCGAGCGACCAGGGCCTCGACGCTGTCCTCATGAGCGACCTCGGACGCAGCGGGAAGACCACCTGCGCCGTGCTGCCGATCATCGTGCGAAGGCGGGTGGTCGCGCTCCTGCTCGGCGACGGCGGCGACACCGGGATCGACGCGACGACGCTCGCCGATGTCGAAGGGATCGTCGTCCTTGCCACGGCAGCCTTCGAGCGGCTCATCGTGCGTCGCAAGCTGAAGGGCTCGATGATGCCGGCGGGGATGGGGGATTCGCTCGCGCCGAACCCGAAGCACTCGATGCCGCCGCCCACGAAGCTGAGCGAGGTCGGCGACCAGCCTCCTCCGCCCGCGGTCGAGGAGCTCGCGCCGCCGATCCGTGACCTCGTGACCGAGCCCATGTCGCGCGTCAGCGAGACGGTTCGCGAGCCCGTCGTCGAGACGTTCCTCTCCGAGGCTGCTGCGCGGATGACGGTCACGCGCGGCAAGACCGATCAGCCGCCGCCGCCCGCGAACGTTCTCGCGGTGCGTCGTCCTTCGGGCCGTCCGATCCCGCGTGAAGAGCCGGATTCGAAGATGCGCATGCCGGCCGTGACCGCGCCTTCGAACCTCGGCAGCGCCGCGCAGCAAGCGATCCAAACCGTGAGCGGCGCGCCGGCGTCGGCGTTGCCGCGCAGCCGCGGTCGTCGCGGCGAGGCGCCGAAGCTCGATTTCGGTGCGGTGCCTGCGCAGTCGTCGATGTTCGGCGCGGAGGCGTTCGGCAACGACGACGCCGAGCGCAAGCTGCTCGCCGAGATCCACGGGCGAAGCGTCGACTTCGAGCCGATCACCGCGCGCGACGAGCATCCGCCGCTCATCTCGCCGTCGAACGTCCCGGCGCCCGTGAGCAGCATCGACGAGCCGCCACCTTCGCCGAAGGCCGAGTCGCCTCTGCCGCAGCCCGTCGCGCCGCATCGCGCGCCGCCGACGGACATCTCGCCCGTCGCGATCCCCGCGCCGCCTCCGCCGTCGGTGCCGCCGGCCTCGGCCGAGCTCATCACGCCCGACGACTCGGACGTCGAGGTCAGCTCGCCGTACGACGACGAACGCACGCCGATCGCTCCGCCGGTCGACATGCCGCACGATCCCGACGAGACGCCGCTCGCGCCGGCCGTCGCCGACGTGTTCGAGGCGCCGTCTGCGAAGCCGCGCTCCGAATCGAAGCCGCCCACGCCGTGGCCGTCGTCGATGGGTGAAGCGGCACCGTCGCCGCGCGTTCCGCCCGTGCCCGAGTCGATGGGGCGACCGATGCCCGCGTCGGAGCAGCAGATCAGCGTCGCGGCGCATCGTCCTCCTTCGTCGCGCAGCGATCACTCGCGCGTGCTGCCTTCGGTGATCGTCGACGTCGCGAGCGAGTACCTCGATCTGGTGGATCGCGTCGCGCGCGGCACGCCCAGCGCGGAAGGGCAGACGCCGGACGACGCCGAGACCGAGCTGCTCCGCGCGGGCGGCTATGCGATGCCGGCGATCATGGCGCGCTTCCCGGGTCCCGTGACGATCGAGCGCGAGCGCCTCGACGACGGTCCGCTCCCGCGTGTCGCGGAGTGCGGGCCGGTGCTGCGCCTCGTCGCGAGCCAGCGTCGCACTGCGCTGCCGTTCGTGCTCTCGCACGTCGAGGATTCGGTCGTCGAGAACCGCTTCTGGGCCACGTATCTCCTCACGGAGCTCGTGTATCCCGACGTGCTCGACCCGATCCTGAACCGCGTGTTCGACGACGAGCCTCGCGTCCGCAGAGCCGCGCGCGCTGCGGCCCGCGCCTTCGCAGAGGCGCATCCCGCGCCGATCGTCGAGCGCCTCGAGCTCGTGGCGATGGACGGCGGAGAGACGCGCCAGCGCCGCGCGCTCGCGATCGAAGCGCTCGGGGAGACGCGCGAGCCTCTCGCGGTCCGAGCGCTCATCCCGCTCCTCGACGATCCCAACGAGCAGGTCGCGGCCGCGGTGCGCGCCGCGCTCACGACGATCGCGCGCCAGGACTTCGGCCCCTCTTCGCAGAAGTGGCAGACGTGGTGGACCGCGAACAAGGATCGCCATCGCCTCGAGTGGCTCATCGACGCGCTCATGCACGAGCAGGCGGCGTTGCGCGCCGCCGCGAGTGACGATCTCAAGACGATCACGAAGGAGTACTTCGGCTACTACGACGATCTGCCGAAGCGCGAGCGCGAGCGGGCGCAGTCGCGTTACCGCGAGTGGTGGAACAGCGTCGGTCGCGTGCGCTTCAATCGCGCAAGCTCGTCGCGCCGCTGAGGCTGTGGGCCGGCGCCCCCGAACGAGAGGGCGGAGGGGGGCTCCTCCGCCGGCGTCGCAATAGTTCACCGGTGAACGATGGCGAGCTCGCGCGATCTCGCCTGGTTACCGATAGTTCACCGGTGAACCAACAGGCGCTCGTGCGATTTCGAGGGCTTGGCGATCGTTCACCGATTCACGATCGCACATCGCGGCGAGGCGAACCCCGAAGCCCCGATCTCAGGCCTCTTCGCGGTGCAGGCGCTCGAGGCTTTCGCCCTCGCTGCCTTCGTACGCGGTGTCGAGCCACGCATCGACGATCTCCGTCGCGAGCGGCTCGGACAAAAGACGCAGGCTCAGCGCGAGGACGTTCGCGTCGTTCCACTTGCGTGCGCCGGCGGCGGTCTGCGCGTCGTTGCACAGCGCCGCGCGGATGCCGCGCACCTTGTTGGCGGCGATCGACGCGCCGGTGCCGGTCCAGCAGCAGACGATCGCTTGATCGAACTCGCCGCGCGCGACGCGACCCGCGGCGTCGGTCGCCATCGCTCCCCAGGTGGCCTTCGGCAGCACCGTCGCTTCGTGGCCGCGCTCGCGGAGCCGCGCGGCGACGTGCTCGACGACGGGACGCTCCTCATCGGTCGCGACGACGAACTTCATGACGTCAGCCGCCGGCGGAGAGCCTCGCTCGCCAATCGCTCGGCAAGTCCAGGAAGCCGTCGTTGTAGAGCATGTCGTAGATCGACTCGCAGATGACCTCGCAGACCTCGCTGAAGATCGCGGGGTCGGCGACGAAGCGGATCGTCTCCGAGCGGAACTGGCCCATGCTCTCGCGGACGCGGGAGAGCATCTCGTCTTCCACCCACGGCACGAGGCGCTGGAGGAACTTGCGCTCGAACGCGCTGCGGAACGTGGGAAACGCGCTCGCGCTGATCTTGTAGCCGGCCCCCGTGCGAGCATCCGCGAGCCGCGCGTCCTTCACGACCTCCCATGAGAGGTCGCCCAGCATCGGCGGGAGCTCGTTCATGAAGAACTGACTCAGGACCTCGTTGAGGTACTGCACGAGCGTGTTGAGCTCGGGCGTGGTGCGCGCCAGGAAGTCGTTCCGGAGCTGTTTGATGATGTTGTAGTAGTGGTCCTTCGCGCGCGTCCTGACCTGCTCGTTGACGTACTGATACGTGTCGAGCTGAGCGACCACCATGTCCTGCGTGCGCACGAACGCGTGGTAGAGCGCCTGGTCGGCGAAGCGCATCGCCTTCGCCTCTTCGCCGCCGCCGCGGATGCGGTCGTGCAGCTCGCTCTCGAAGAAGATGCGCGCAAACCGCTTGCTGACCTCGCCGAGCTTTCGCTCGATCGTGGTCGCGAGCTTCGCGGGGCGGAAGATGCGCCCGAGCATGTCCTTCAAGCTCTGGATGAGATCGATCTCGAGCTGCGCGCGGTCGTTGCCCGGCGGCGGACGGCTGTGCGGGGCCTTCGCGCGGGCGGCGGCCTGGAGCGTTTGCAGATCCTTGATGACCTGCTGCGTGACGGCGTCGAGCTCGGGGCTCGTCTCGAGCTCGGCCTTGTAATGGACGACCTTCGCCTGGAGCTGCTCGTCACGTAGCGCGAAGGCGTACTCGGCGAGCGACATCTTCGCGGTCGTCGACATGAAGCCTTCGGGCGACGGCGTCGGCGCGCTGATCTGCGGCTTCTTCACCGAGTCGGACATCGCTTCGGATCATACACCGGGCGATGTCGGGTAGCGCTTCGAGAACCGGATCTCCTGGGCATAGGGGAACAGGTCATCCTGGATTCCAGCGAGAACGCGCTGTTGCTGTGCGATCCAATAGCCCGCATCGGCGAGGTCGGCGTGGAGCGACATGAAGATCTCGCGCGGCTTGCCGGGCGGGATCAAGAACGTCGGGAACTGCTCGGGGAAGATGTCGTTCTTCTCGACGTTGAACCACGGATCGCTCGCCATCTCGTCGTCCTCGTGACGCGGCGTCGGCATGCGTCGGAAGCGACACTCCGTGAGCTCGGACAGCTCGTCGTAGTCGTAGAAGACGACGCGCCCGTAGCGCGTGACGCCGAAGTTCTTGAGCAGCAGGTCGCCGGGGAAGATGTTCGCGCCGGCGAGCTCGCGCACGCAGTTGCCGTACTCGCCGAGCGCGTCGCGCATGCGCGGTTCGTCGGCGTTCTCGAGATACAGGTTGAGCGGCATGAGGCGGCGCTCGATGTAGAGGTGCTGGATCACGACCTGACCCGGACCCTCGAGCGTGCGATCGACGAGCTCGAGCTGCGAGGGCGCGAGCTTCTGGAGCTCGGCGAGCAGCGCCTTGTCGAGACGATCGCTCGGGAACGCGACGTGCGCGAACTCCAGGGTGTCGGCCATGCGGCCCACGCGATCGTGCTGCTTCACGAAGTCGTACTTCGCTTCGACGATGTTGCGGTCGGCGTCCTTCGGTGGCTCGAACCAGTCGCGGATCACCTTGAAGACGTACGGATACGACGGCAGCGTGAAGACGAGCATGACCATGCCCTTCGTTCCCGGCGCGAGCACGAACGTGTCGCTCGAGTGGCGAAGGTGCTGCTGCAGATCGCGGAAGAAGAGCGTCTTGCCCTGTTTTTGCAGACCGACGAGCGTGTAGAGCTCCGCCTTCGGCTTGGTCGGCGCGATCGACGCGAGGAAGTCGACGTACGCAGACGGCACCTCCATGTCGACCATGAAGTACGCGCGACCGAGGCTGAACACGCGACCGACGTTGATCGCATCGAGGAGGAGCGTGTCGACGTAGACCTTGCCGTCGTCGTCCTTCAGGAGCGGTACGACGACCGGATACGTGCTCGCGCCGTTGATCACGCGCCCGACGACGTAGGCGGCCTTGTTGCGGAAGAAGAGCGACCGCAGCACCTGGATCTGGAAGTTGCGATGGCGGCTCCAGCCCACGGGAAAGTGCTCTTCGACGGCGCGCCGCATGCAGACGAGATCGCGCTCGAGATCCTGGAGCTCGTTGTGGAGATCGAAGCTCGCGAGGATCGCGCGGAACGCGTCGGTGAGATCGGTGCTCTCGGGGTAGTAGCTGCGATAGGCGGGCTCGTC
>JAQBQJ010000105.1 GCA_028287065.1 Labilithrix sp.
GCCATCCCGCGGTAGAACGCGACCTCCTTGTCCCTGGAAGGCCCCGGCGCTACAGATCCCCTTAGGAAAGGCGCGGACCCCGGTAACGAGGCCGCGACCGTGTCATGTACAGCTCCAACGGCGGCGGCTCGTCCGGCTCGCCTATCAAGAAGGTCACGGTTCCCGATCTGCGCGCCCGCAAAGTGAGCGGCGAGAAGATCGCGATGGTCACGGCCTACGATTTCACGATGGCTCGGCTCGTCGACGAGGCCGGGGCCGACATGGTGCTCGTCGGCGATTCGCTCGGGATGGTCGTCCAGGGTCTGACGACGACCATCCCGGTCACGCTCGACGAGATGGCCTACCACTGCCGCGCGGTCGCACGCGGGCTCGGGCGGGCGCATCTCGTCGGCGATCTGCCGTTCATGAGCTACCAGGTCTCGCCGCAGCAAGCGGTCGAGAGCGCCGGAAAGCTGATGAAGGAGGGCGCTTGCGAGAGCATCAAGCTCGAGGGCGGCCAGGAGGTCGCCGAGCACGTGCATCGCATCGTGCGCGCCGGCGTTCCGGTCATCGGCCACATCGGCCTCACGCCGCAGAGCGTGCATGCGCTCGGCGGATTCAAGGTCCAGGGCAGGGGAGCCGACGGCGCCGACAAGGTGCTCGCCGACGCCGTAGCCCTCGAGCAAGCGGGCGCGTTCGCGATCGTCCTCGAGGCGATCCCGCCGGATCTCGCCGCCCAGGTCACGTCCCTCCTCTCGATCCCGACGATCGGCATCGGCGCGGGGGCGAGTTGCGACGGGCAGGTCCTGGTGTGCACCGATCTCCTGGGCCTCGCGCGCGGCCACCAGCCGAAGTTCGCCAAGCGCTTCGCGAACCTCGGCGACGCCGCGGTCGATGCGATCAGCACCTACGTGACCGAGGTCCGCGCCGGCACGTTCCCGAGCGCGAGCCACACGTACAAGCCGAACGCGGCGAGCGCGACCCTGCGCGCGCGCGAGCCGCTCACGGCCGACGAGCTCGACGCGCCTTTGGCGCTCGATCTCTGGCACTGAGAAAAAGACCGAGAAGTCCGAGAAAAGCCCAAAGCGCGACGGATTTTCGATCAGAAATCCGTCGTAGTTTCACGCTCTTCTCGGATTTCTCGAATACACCAGGCTTCCCGAACGTCGATCCGGGGTGCGCCGGTCGTTTCTGAAGCGTCTTCATCACGTGGTGTTCGCCGAGTCGCGCGAGGGGCGCGCCGCGGAGATCGCCGCGTGGTCGAACGGCGCGACCGCCGTCGCCGTCGCGTTGGCGATCACCGTGCTCGGTTGGTCGCGGCTTCCGGTCCACTCCGCCTGGCTCGGGCTCGCTGCCGGCGCGTTCACGCTCCTCGTGCTCCGGCTCGCGCTCGCACATCGCTTCACGGTGTGGTTCGCGGCCGTCGCCGGCACGCTCACGATCGCGAGCCTCGGCGGCAGCATCGCGTGGGTCTTGGGGCACGTGATCGAGACACCCTCCGCGGCGTCGATCGCCGCGGTGGTCGGCGCTCTGCTCTCTGCGCTCGCTCCCGCTTGGAGCTACTCGCGGATCGCGAAGAGGCGCGCCGAGAGCGTGCGCGACTCGCTCGTCGATCCCGTGAGCGTGCGCAGCTCTCGTTGAAAACACTTCGCGCTCTCGCGCTTTTCTCGGACTTCGCGGATCTCTCAGCCCAGCTGCAACGCTGACGACGACGCCGTCGATCCCGCCACGCGCGACGTCGACAGCCATACCGTGAACGTCGTGCCCGAGCCGACCTTGCTCGCGACGTCGATGCGGCCGCCCATGCGCTCTACGATGTCCCGGCAGATCGACAGGCCGAGGCCCGTGCCTGCGCGCTTCGTCGTGTAGAACGGCTCGAAGATGCGTGAGAGGCGCTCGTGCGGGATGCCTTCGCCCGTGTCCGCGACGTCGATGCCGACGAGGCTCGCGTCCTCGTCGTGGCGCGTCTTCACGCGGATCTCGCGATCGCCCGGGTCGCGGCTCTCCATCGCCTGCGCCGCGTTGACGAGCAGGTTGATGAACACCTGACAGAGCCGCGACTCGCTCGCGAGCACGCAGGGCACCTCGTCGAGCTCGAGGACCACGCTCGCCGTCCGCGCGACCTCGGGCCCCGACAGCCGCAGCGCGATCTCGAGCACGCTCCGTGCGTCGACGTAGAACAGCTCCTCGCCGCCGGCACGTCCGAGCGCCCGCAGGTCCCACACGATCTGCTGCATCCTGCGCGCGCCTTCGCGCGCCTCGACGAGCGCCTTGGTGTTCCGCGTCGAATCGTCCGTGCGACCGCCGACCACGAAATCGAGGTTCGCGAGCACGTACGTGAGCGGATTCATGATCTCGTGCGCGACGCTCGCTGCGAGCATGCCGACGCTCGCGAGTCGCTCCTTCTCGGCGAGGCTCGCGAGCATCTGCCGTCGCTCCGTCATGTCGTGCGCGACGACGAGCACGCTCGTGACGATACCCGCTTCGACGATCGGCACGAGCTGCGTGTCGTACCAGACCCACTTGCCCTCCGGCCCTATCCCGCGTGACTCGAGGCGAGCCGTCTTCTGCGTCGAGACGGCCTGCTCGTACTTCTGCCGGTAGTCGTCGAGCATCGAAGGATCGACGAAGTCGTAAGCCGAGACGTTCAGGACCCTCTCCATCGCGAACTGCGGCAGCACGCGGTTGATGAAGAGGATCCTCGCGTCGACGGTGCACATGAGGACGAAGTCGGGGAGGTTCTCGGCGAGGACGCGCCACCTCTGCTCGCTGCGCTTCCGTTCTTCCTCGATGCGCTTCCGCTCCGTGATGTCGAGGAACGTGACGACGGCGCCGGCGAGCGCGCCTTGGGCGTCGAGCACGGGCTCCGCGCGGAACACTGCCCACGAGAGCTCGCCCGACGGCTTCCGCACGCCGAGCGTGACAGGCCCCGCGGCTTTGCCCGTCGCGAGGACGATCGCGACCGGATACTCGACGGCAGGGAACGGAGAGCCGTCTTCGCGGATCGTCTCGGGATCGAAATCCGAGATGAAGCGCTTCGTCAGCTCGTCGAAGCGTAGCCCGAGGATGCGCAAGCCATCGGGATTCGCAGCTCGGATCGATCCGTCCTTCGCGACGTGGACCACGCCCCCCGGCACCGCATCCAGGATGCGTCGCACGAGCTCTTCGCCCTCGTGCAGCGTCTGGACGTGGTTCAACCCCTCCGTGGTCATCGGAGGTCTAATGCCCCGTCCCGCTGTCGTGGATGCCGCCTGGGAGCTTGTCTTTCCCGGCGCTCACGCGATCGTTCCACGTCTCGGGCGGTCCCTTGCGCTCCTCGTGCATCGTGATGCATCCCGGCACCGGGCACACGAGCTGACACAGGTTGCAGCCGACGCACTCCGGCTCGTCGACCCACGGCACGCGATCTCCCGCGAGGAGACCGATCGGAAGGGGCTTCGGCGCGCGCGCCGGTCCGATGGCGTGCGCGTGCGGCGGGCGCGGTTTGTCGTCCGGTCCCGTGAAGATGCACTGGTGGGCGCCGTCGTGACACGCGGTCACGCAGAGCTGGCAGCCGATGCACAGCTTCGGGTCGATCTTCGCGATCAGCTGGTAGTTGAGATCGAGATCGCCCCATTCCTGATACCCAGGAACGGCCCGACCGCGCAGCTCGTTCACGCTCTTCATGCCGTGAGAATCGAGATACTCGGAGAGGCCCTCCATGAGGTCCTCGACGATGCGGTATCCGTAGTGCATGACCGCGGTGCACACCTGCACGCTGGTGGAGCCGAGGGCGATGAACTCGGCGGCGTCGCGCCACGTCGAGATGCCGCCGATGCCCGAGATCGGGATCTTGATGCCGGGATCGCGCGCGAGCGCCGCGACCATGTGGAGCGCGATCGGCTTCACGGCCGGGCCGCAGTAGCCGCCGTTCGTCGAGGCGTTCGCGACGCGCGGGACCGGAACGAGCCGATCGAGATCGACACCGATGATGCTCTTGATGGTGTTGATGAGCGAAAGCCCGTCGGCCCCGCCACGCACGCCCGCGAGCCCCGGCTCGAGGATGTCACCGGTGTTGGGCGTGAGCTTGACGAGGACGGGCGTGCGCGCGAACTCCTTCGTCCAGCTCGTGATCTCCTGGAGCAGCTTCGGCTCCTGACCGACCGACGAGCCCATGCCGCGCTCGCACATGCCGTGCGGACAGCCGAAGTTCAGCTCGAGGCCGTCGACCCCGGCGTCCTCGCACTTCTCGATGAGGACCTTCCAGTCGTTCTTCGTCTCCGTCATCAGCGACGCGATGATGACGTTCTTCGGGTAGCGCTTCTTGACCTCGCGGATCTCGCGGAGGTTCACCTCGAGCGGGCGATCGGTGATGAGCTCGATGTTGTTGAGCCCCATCAGCTTGCGCCCGTCGTAGTCGACGCCGCCGAAGCGGCTCGTGACGTTCACGATGGGGTCGCCGAGCGTCTTCCACACCGCGCCGCCCCAGCCGGCGTCGAAGGCGCGCATGATCTGCTCGCCGCTGTTCGCGGGAGGAGCCGACGCGAGCCAGAACGGGTTCGGGCTCTTGATACCGGCGAAGTCGATGCTGAGATCTGCCATGAATTACTCCGCGCCCGCGAGCGTACGCCCCTCTCCTGCTTCAGGAGAGGGGTTGGGGGTGAGGCGTGCCCAGCGCTCGATCAGCGTGCGCGCGGCGTTGCGGCCGTCGGCGACCGCGTTGACGACTTCCTTGCCGCCGTTGATGCAGTCGCCGCCCGCGAAGACCTTCGGGTTGCCGGTCTGGCCGTTCTTCGGGTCGCACGCGACGCAGCCGCGCTTGTCGAGCTCGACGCCCGGGAGCTGCTTGGCGATGTCGCGCAGCTTCGATTGACCGATCGCGAGAGCGACCATGTCGCAAGGGATGTCGTGCTCGGTGCCGGCGATGGGCTTTGCGTTCTCGTCGGTCTTCGCGACGCGGAGCGCGACGAGCTTGCCGGACTTTGCGTCGCCCTCGCGGACGAACGCCACCGGCTGCACGTTCGTGACGAGGCGAACGCCGTCGAGGCGCGCGCCTTCCATCTCGTGCGCGTAGCCGCTCATGTGCTCGGCGCCGCGACGGTAGATCATCGCGACATGCAGCGCGCCGAGCTGCGCGCACTCGCGCGCGACGTCGATCGCGGTGTTGCCGCCGCCGACGACGATGACGTTCTTGCCGGCGATCTCGCCCTTGTGGGCGCTCGACATCTCGAGCTTCATGCGCTCGATCCACGCCGTCGCGCCGTACACGCCGGGTCCGTCCTCGCCGGGGATGCCGAGCTTCGTGTCGGCGCCGAGGCCGACGCCGAGGAACACCGCGTCGTAGGTCTCGAGGAGCTTCTTGCCGGAGATGCGGCCCGCGCCGTCGCTGTCCGCGACCTCGACGCCCGTGACCACCTCGACGCCGAGCCCCTGCACGAACTCGACCTCGTGGACGGCGTCGTCGGCGTGCAGCTTGTACGGCGCGATGCCCGTCGTGTTGAGGCCGCCCGCGACCGCCTTCCGCTCGAAGACGACCGCTTGATGACCCTCGAGCGCGAGGTATCCCGCGAAGGCGAGCGACGCCGGGCCCGCGCCGATGCAGGCGACCTTCTTCGACTGCACGCCGATGTCGATGCGCCGCTTCATGACCGGCGCTGCGCCTTTGGCGGTCGCCGTCTCGGTCGCGAAGCGCTGGAGGCGCCCGATCGCGATCGGCTCGCGGCCCCAGCCGTTGTAGACGCACGAGCCGACGCAGAGCACCTCGACGGGGCACACGCGCGCGCACGAGTAACCGAGCAGGTTCTGCTCGAAGATCGTCTTCGCGCTGCCGCGCACGTTGCCGGTCGCGATCTTCTTGATGAACGTCGGGATGTCGATCTCGGTGGGCCAAGCCTTGATGCACGGCGCATCGACGCAGTAGAGGCACCGCTCGGACTCGGTGCGCGCTTCGGCCTCCGAGTAGAGCGGCTTCTTGTCGGCGAGGTCGTTCTCCAGGCGATCCTTGGGGAGGCCGGGGGTTGCCGTTGCGGGAAGTACGTTGCTCATGGCGTG
>JAQBQJ010000106.1 GCA_028287065.1 Labilithrix sp.
GGCGGCGCGGGCCTCGGCGCGAGCGGCAGCGGCACGCCGGGAACCGGCGGTGCGCCCGGCGCCGGCGGCGGTCTCAGCGACGGAGGACCGTGACCGCGAGCTCGCGAGCCGCGCTCACGTCGTCGCCCGACGACCGCGATACATCTGATCGACCCAGCGCAAGACCTCGTCGCGATGCTTCGCGATCTGGACCTCGTGCTGGAACACGGCCTCGATCGTGCGGAGCGCGTTCACGATGAACGTGACGCGTCGAGGACGTGAGATCACGGGCCAGAGCACGCCGTACGACGTCGAGATCGAGCGATCGGCGTCGCCGATCATCGGAAACGGCGCGCGCAGCGACTCGGCGAAGCTGCACTGCAGCTCGTGATCGTCGGTGCTGATGCCGACGATGCTTGCCCCGGCGAGCTTCAGCTCCGGATAGTTGTCGCGGAACCTGCGCGTCTCGGCGGTGCAGCCGGGCGTGAACGCCTTCGGGAAGAAGTAGACGACCGTGCACAGCTTCCTCGACTGAGCGGACAGCACGAAGCGCGACCCATCACTGGCAAGCGCGTTGATCTCGGGTGCGGTGTCGCCCGGTTTGAGCACGACGGATCCCTCATCCTATACCCCCTGGCCAGCGGGTAGCAGCGTGTGTGCCCGGCGGTGGCCCCCCGGACATACGCAAAAAGCCCGCCAATCAGGAGGGTCGCGCGCGGACCGGGCCCCGCGCCGATCGACCGTAGATCGAACGTCGTCCCGCGCCGTAGTCATCGGTCGCATACCCTCACAGCCGGCGGGGAACCTTCCCGCGGACGGCCTGTCGACCTGCAGGGCACGCGCTCCACCTCGAGGAACACTGCGAATGCACGAGAAGACTCTGCTGTACGGGGCCCTTGGATGTACGGCGATCGCCGCGGTGCTCGCTCTCACGTTGCGAAACGGCAGCGGCAACACGAGCACTCAGATCGACATCTCGCCGGTATCGCTCGTGGACGCGAAGACGCTCGCCTCGGCGGAGATCCCGATCCGCCTCACGTCGTCCGACGGCACGGGCCTCCGGCTCCAGTCGCTCCGCGCGAACGCCGTGGTCGAGGACCCGCTCGCCCTCACCGAGATGCACCTGACGTTCGAGAACCCCGAGTCGCGCATCCTCGAGGGCACGTTCCGGATCACGCTGCCGCAGGGCGCGTCACTCAGCCGGTTCGCCATGAAGGTGAACGGCATCTGGCAAGAGGGCGAGGTCGTCGAGAAGCAGGCCGCGCGCCGCGCCTACGAAGACTTCCTGCATCGCCGCCAGGATCCCGCCCTCATGGAGCAGGGCGCAGGCAACGAGTTCTCTGCACGCGTGTTCCCGATCCCCGCGAACGGGATCAAGGAGATCATGATCGCGTACACGGAGACGGTCGAGGCCGGCGCTCCGTACGTGCTTCCGCTCCGTGGGCTCCCGCAGCTCGGCTCGCTCGACATCGACGTGCATGCCGCCGGGAGCCGCGCGGCGCAGATCGGCGGACGCAGCGATCTCGGCTTCAGCCTCCACCAGCAGCGCATCACGCCCGCGCAGGACTTCGTCGTCGAGGGCTCGAAGCTCCCGCGCAGCGCAGGCCTCCGCAGCGGCGACATGGCGATCGCGCGCGTCGTTCCGTTCGCGTCGTCGCGCCCCGAGCCGATCGCCTCCGCCGTCGTGCTCGTCGACACGAGCGCGTCGCGTGGCCTCGGGCTCCCCGATCAAGCGCGCATGGTGCAGAGCGTGCTGTCGAAGATGAACCCGGGCGCGCCCGTCGTGGTCGGTTGCTTCGATCAAGAGGTCGTCCCGATCTACGAGGGCAAGGCCGGAGGCTTCGGCGAGAAAGAGGTCGCCGCGATCATCGCGCGCGCCGCTCTCGGCGCCTCCGACTTCGAACAGGCGCTCGGCTGGGCCGGCGAGCAAGCGAGGCGCACCAAGTCGAAGCGCGTCGTGCTCGTCGGAGACGGCGTCGCCACGGCAGGCGAGACCGACGCGCAGAAGCTGAAGGAGAAGGTCGAGCGCCTTCGCGATGCCGGCGTCGAGCGCATGGACGCGATCGCGATGGGCGGCATCCGTGACGACGCGTTCCTCCGCACCGTCGTGCGAGGCGTGCTCGATCGCGACGGCGTCGTGCTCGACGCGAAGCTCGGCGCGGACGCGCTCGCACGGAGGCTCGGCGAGGCGACGAGCTCCGGCGTCCCCGTGAAGGTCGAAGGCGCGACGTGGCAGTGGCCGCGCACGCTCGACGGCCTCCAGGCCGGCGACGAGGTGATGGTCTACGCGCGCGTCGACGCGGGCAAGCCCGTCAAGGTCAGCGTCGGCACTCAGCAGTTCGCGCCCGACCTGCGATCCACCGATCGCCCGCTCGTCGAGCGCGCGTGGGCGCAGGCGAAGATCCAGAGCCTGATCGAGGCTCCTACCGAGGACGCCGCATCCACGAAGCGCGAGATCATCGCGCTCTCGACGCAGCATCGCGTGCTGTCGCCGCACACGTCCATGCTCGTGCTCGAGACGGATGCAGATTACACGCGATTCGGCATCGACCGGAACGCCACCGTCGACATCCTCACGGTGAAGGACGGACGCATCGCCGTCGATCACGAGCCGCGCTCGTGGGAGGAGCGACAGGCGCGCTTCGAGGCCGAGAAGTACAAGGGCAAGGCCGCCGGCGAAGACAACCGGCGCGCGAACGGCGGCGAGCGCAAGGAGCAGCCCACCGTCGCGACGACGACGCCGCAGGCCGTGGCGACGGCCACCGCAGCCGCGCCCGCACCGATGGCGTCGGCGGCACCGGCGCACGCGTTCCGTGGCGCTCCCGGCGACTTGCCCGCCGATCCGGGGGCTCTCGCGCGCGACATGGACGGCGATCGCGGCGGCTCCGCTTCCGACTCGCGCAGCCGCGCGCTCGACGACGCGCAGGAGTTCGGCATGATCGGAGTGCTCGGCACCGGCGAGGGCGGCGGCGGCAGCGGAACGGGCGCCGGCTTCGGCGGCGCGGCGGGAGCC
>JAQBQJ010000113.1 GCA_028287065.1 Labilithrix sp.
ATGGCTTCGGTCGCGTCGTACCAGAACTTGTCCTGGCTCGGGCAGAAGTAGGGACCGTTGAAGATCTCCTGCAGCCCGAGGATCTGGACGCCCTTCTTGCCCGCTTCCTCGATGAGCGGAATGTGCACGTCGAGCGCCGCTTGTTGCGTCTTCTGGATCGACCAGCCCGCCTCGTAAGGGGTTGCTGCTTGAATCAAACCAACGTGGACGTTACGCGGCATGCTGGATCCTCCGAGAAGAGGAAAGTCGTATCAGAACTTTCGCCCACGAGCGACCGAAGGGGTTTCCCGAGCGGTCTGGTATTCTCGATGACATGGACCGCCGACGTCTCCTGCGGTGCTGCGCGCTCGCCGTCGCCAGCGTGAGCGCGAGCGCCGCTGCGTGCTCTTCCTTCTCTGGCGGCGACGCGCCGGACCCCGCCGATGCGGGCCCAGCCGCTGCGTCGGAAGCCGCGCCGACGGACAGTGCGCCGGCCGACGCCGCACGGGCCGACGCCGCGAACGGCTCCGCGTATCGCGCGCTCGTCATGGCCGACGGCCCGATCGCCTACTGGCGCATGGGCGTGAAGGCGGGGATCGTCATCCCGGACGAGACCCCCGGCAAGAACGACCTGGTCCTCCAGGGGCCGGGCGGCGCGTACGAGCTCGGCGTCGCCGGCGCGATTCCGGGGGACGACGACACCGCGGTCCGATTCGACGGGCGCGACGGGTATGCGCGCGTGACGGACGCAGGGGCACTCTACTTCCCGAGCTCACATGCGTTCTCGATCGAGCTCTGGGCGAAGCGGGACGTCCTCGATGGCGGTCATACTTTCCAGATGCTCGTCTCGAACACGCAAGGCGTTGCGATGAACCGAACCGGCTTCTCGATGTACGCGACGCCGTACCCCAATGGCGGAATCAGCACCGTCACGTCGTTCGAGTACGACGCATACGACGGCGGCGACGTCTCGACGACCGCCAAGCTGGTGCCGGCGGGAGAGTGGGGTCACTACGTCGGTGTCTTCGACGCGGACAAGAATGTGACGCTGTACGTGAACGCGACGCCGGGAGTGAGCCGACTCGTCAAGGGGCCGTTGACGCTGAGCTCCGCCACGCTGCTCGTCGCAGCGACCGCCGAAGGGGGCGAGTTCCCCGGCGCGATCGACGAGGTCGCGATCTACGACAAGGCGCTCACGCTGACCCAGATCGCCGCGCACCGGACGGCTGGCCTTCCGTGATCGCGTGGTGCCGCCGGAGCGTCGCATGGCTGGCTGCGCTCGCCGCGCCCGCGGCCGTGATTTCGTTCGGCGCCTGCTCGGCGTTCTCGGAGGCCACGACCGAGCAGGGCGAAGCGGGAGCGGACGGGCCACCCGGCTCCTCGAACGACGGAGCGGCCGGCGATGCAGCAGCGAAGCCGTCGGCCTATCGCACGCTCGTCATGATGGACTCACCTCTCGCGTACTGGCGCATGGGCGCCGCGCCCGATCGCGTGATCTCCGACGAGACGGGCAGGGGCAACCATCTCGTCATCCAGGGAGGCGCGCATAGCTTCACGCTCGGCGTCCCCGGCGCGATCGCAGGAGACGACGACCCGGCGATCCATTTCGACGGCGCCGAAGGCTTTGCACAGGCGCTCGACGGCAAAGCGTTCGACTTCCCGGCCGATAGCGGGTTCACGATCGAGGCTTGGGTCAGGACGGTCGACACCCCGAACGGCTTCCCGTTCCAGCAGGTCGTCTCGGAGACCGAGGACATCGGCGGCGACCGGCACGGCTTCTCGCTCTTCGTGACACCGAAGATGACGGACGCGGGCAAGATGCCGAACGTGGCGTTCGACTTCAACCCGAACGACGGCGGCGCGCTGCAGTCCGCCGGCAACGCGGTCACGCCCGCGAAGTGGACGCACGTCGCCGGCGTCGCGACCGGCAGCGCCGTGACGGTCTACGTCGACGGCACGGCAGGCACGACGAAGCAGGTGAAAGGCGCGCTCGGGCTGAGCAGCGCGACGCTCTTCGTCGGGGCCTCGAGGGAGCCGGACAACGAGTTCTCCGGCGACATCGACGAGGTCGCGATCTACGACAAGGCGCTCTCCCTCGATCGCATCGCGGCGCACTCGAGCGTGCCGCGCCGCTGAGCGACGCGGGCGCAGGGCGCGAGCGTCAGTCGATCACCACCACCGCTGAATCGCCGTCTTGTTCTGCGTGTAGAACGCGATCGACTCTTTGCCGTGGGCCTTGAGGTCGCCGAAGAACGAGCCCTTCGAGCCGCCGAAGGTGAAGTACGCCATGGGCGCCGCGACACCGATGTTCACGCCGACCATCGCGGCGTCGATCTCGCGCGTGAACTTGCGCGCCGATGCGCCGTTCGACGTGTAGATGCTCGCCGCGTTCGCGAGCGGGTGGTTCTTCGCCGTCTGGAGCGCCGTCGCGAGATCGGGCGACTCGGAGAGCGAGAGCACCGGGCCGAAGACCTCTTCGCGGCCGATGGTCATCTCGGGCGTGACGTCCGCGAAGACCGTGGGGCCGATGAAGTGGCCGTTCGGGAAGCCAGGGACCTTGCAGTCGCGGCCGTCGAGGAGGAGCTTCGCGCCCTCCTTGATGCCCTTCTCGATGTAGCCGAGGACGCGCTCCTTGTGCTTCGCGCTGATCACCGGGCCCATGGTGACGCCGGGCTGGTGGCCTTCACCGACCTTGATCTGCTTGGCGCGCGCGACGATCTGCTCCTTCAGCTTCGCGTATGCGGGGCCGACGCCGACGGCGATCGCGGTCGCGAGGCAGCGCTGTCCCGCGCAGCCGAACGCGCTGTCGACGATGTTGTTGATCGACTTGTCCCAGTCGCAGTCGTCCATGACGATCGTGTAGTTCTTCGCGCCGCCGAGCGCCTGGAAGCGCTTGCCGGTCGCGCCGCAGCGCGTGGCGACGTGCTGTGCGACGGGGCTCGAGCCGACGAACGAGACGCCGGCGATGTCTTTGTTGTCGAGCATGCCGTTCACGACGTCCTTGCCGCCGTTCACCATGTTCACGACGCCGGGCGGGAGCTTGAGCTCGTGGAGCAGCTCGAACAGTCGGTACTGCGAGAAGGGCACCTGCTCGCTCGGCTTCACGACGACGGTGTTGCCGCTCGCGATGGCGTACGGCAGGAACCAGAGCGGTACCATCGACGGGAAGTTGTAGGGCGCGATGATCCCGAACACGCCCATCGGCTGGCGGAACGACACGCAGTCGATGCCGGTCGCGACCTGCTCGAGCGCGTCGCCGAGCATCATCATCGGGATGCCCGCGGCGGTCTCGACGTTGTCGATGCCGCGGCGGACGTCACCCTTCGACTCCTCGTACGTCTTGCCGTGCTCCTGCGTGCAGATGGAGAGGAGCTCGTCGTAGTTCTTCTCCATCAGGTTGCGGAGATCGAACATGTAGCGTGCACGCACCGCGGGGGGCGTGTCGCGCCACGACGAGAAGGCCTTCTTGGCGGCTGCGACGGCGGCGTCGACGTCGGCTGCCGTGCCCGCGGGCACCTGGCCGATCTCGTCGCCCGTCGCGGGGTTCGTGATCTTCACCCACTCCTTGGAAGAGGAGAGCGACCACTCGCCGCCGATGTAGTTGCGGACCTTCTCGACGTAGTACTTCTGCATGGAAAGCCGAGCTTTCCACCCAGTGCCCCGCCGGTCAAGGCCGAGTCAGGGAACCGCGATCGAGAAGAGCCCGCCGCCCGTCGCCGCGAACCGGGCGTACACGAGCCGCGTGCCCGAGACCTCGAATCCGTCGCTGACGACGGTGTCCGCGAGGAGCTTCGGCGTCCCGCCTGCCACGGCGTCGACCCACTTCAGGTCCACGGTCTGGATCTGGCCGCCCGAGGCGTCCTTCGGGTTGTCGAGGACGAGGACGCCCGTGCCGGTCCGGAGCGGCCGGAGGTCGTACATGTTCGTGGCGAGCTCCTTCTCGGCGCCGCCCGCAACGGGCTTCGCCTTCAGCTTGCCGATTCCGTTGGCGTCGAGGTCGGTCTGATACAGCACCGTCGTGCCGTTGCCTGTGAACCCGAACGGGTACCCCGCCGCGGTCGCGACGATGTCGACGGGCGCGGGTGGGGGAGTGATCGAGAGCGCACGGATGTCCACGAGCCCGTTTGCCGGCGCCAGCGTGTGGAAGAGCGCGTGCTTCTGGTCGTTGCTGATGGCGAGGAGCCCCTCGGCGCTCGCCGCGACGAGATCGGTCGTCACCGGCGTGGCGATCGCGGTCGAGCGCCGGATCGCCTTCGTCGTGCCCGCCGCGTTCTGGACGCGGAAGAGGACGGCGCTGCCGTCGTCGAGCATGAGGCCGTCCTGCGTGTCGATGTCGAGGTTGGCCTCGGTGCGTGTGGCACCGTTGAAGATGATGCGGCCGCGCGCGTTCGCTGCGCTGTTGATGACGAAGACCTTCGCGCCGGTGGTGTCGGCCGACCAGAACGGCTGGACCGACGCTGCAGCGCCAGCCGTCGCGGTGTCGAGGCGCGCCGGCGTGGGCGTGGCGCCGTCCGGCACGGTGTAGAGGCGCGCGGCGGTCGTGGCCGCGGTGGTTCCCGTGCAGTATGCAGCGAACAGGATCTTCCCGACGAAGCCGATGTCCGGCGAGCAGGCCGGCGGGTTGCCGCCCGCGCCCGTGGCGGCCGCGAGGTTGACGGCGCTCGTTCCGGTGAGGACGGGCGTCTTCGTGCCGAGGGCGCCGGTGGTCACGGCGATGTCGGTGCTCGTGGCCGTCGCGCCGACGGAGAACGCGATGCGCGTCGAGTCGGTGCTCGAGAAGAACATGCCGGAGCGGGAGGCGGTCTCGACCGCGGTCTTGGGGCCCGTCGCCTTCGTCCAGTAGTTGAGCGCGCCGATCCCGGCGGTCACGCCGGTCCAGTACGCGACGGCTCCGCCGCGGACGACGACGCCGTCGGTCTGCGCGAACGTCGGGAGGAGGACGGTGGGCGTGCCGCCCGCGACGGGCACGACCTCGAGGCTCGCCGCCGTACCGTTGATCGCCAGGTACGCCGCATAGCCGTCGGACGTCACGCCGACGAGGATGACCGTGCCCGTCTTCAGCTCGGTCGGCTTCGTGGTGCCGCCCTCGGTGCCACCGTCCGGATCGCCGCTCGATCCCGAAGTGCCGGAGGTGCCGGAGGTGCCGCTCGTGCCGGAGGTGCCGCTCGTGCCCGACGTCCCGCTGGTGCCGGAGGTGCCGCTCGTGCCGCCCTCGTCGGGCTCGGGGCTGTCCGTCGACATCGACGTGCCGCTGCACGCTGCAACGAGAAAGGCCCCGATTCCTGCTACCGCACCGATCAAGAGGCCGTGTCGCATGCCAAGCTCCTTCGCAGGCCGCGGGCTGCGGCCGAGCTCGTTGTAGCACGCGATTCCGGAACGCCTACGTCGCGAGGTCTTTCAGGTAGAAGCTGTTGCAGCCGAAGTGCCCGGTGTCCCCGAGCGGGCGTTCGAGGCGTCGAAATCCGTTCCGCTCGTAAAGGGCCCGCGCCTGGCTCATGGCCTCGAGCGTCTCGAGGTAGATCCACGAGAATCCCGCGCGGCGAGCCCCGGCGAGGCACCTGTCGAGGAGCTTCTGGCCGAGGCCGAGGCCGCGCACCTCGGGCATGAAGTACATCTTCCGGAGCTCGCACGTGTTGCGAGGGCCGCCATTGAGCGGAGCGAAGCCGCCGCCTCCGACGACGACATCTCCTCGCGCGCGCGCCGGCGCGGAGCTCCGGGTGACGACGAAGTAGCCGGCGCGGGCGGCCTCGTAGGCCGTGAACATGTCGTCGACCTCGGGGTCGTTGATCGCGAAGCCGGGGCCTTTCGCGCCGAACTCGGGCATCACGGTGCGGATGAGGCGGGCGACCGCGGCGCGATCGGCGGCGTGCATCGGACGGACCGCATACGCCGTGCGGCGGCGCGAGCGCTCGAGCGCGCGTGCGTAGATCTCCATGCCGCGGACGACGACGCTGCGATCCTCGTCGCCGAGCATCGCGAGCGCCTGCTCGACGCGCGCGTTCGCCTCGCGATGGACGAGGGCCACCTTGCCGCGGCCCTGCGAGGTGAGGGAGAGCGTGCGGGCGCGACCGTCGGCGTCGCTGGCGCGGGCGCGCACCCAGCGGCGGCCGGCGAGCTCGGCGACGATGCGGCTGGTCGTCGACTTGTCGAGGCGGAGGAGGGACGGGAGCTCGGACTGCGGGACCGCTCCGCGCGCCTCGAGCTCGATCAGGGCGTGGCAATGCGAATGGGACAGGCCGCTCGCGGCGTCCTTGGCCTGGAGGAAACCGAGCTCGCGAACGAGCTCGCGGGAAGCGCTGCGGACGGGAAGGACTTCGCGGAGCATGGCGGGCAGGATAGGCATATCGTTGCGCGACACAACCACTTCGTTGCACGGCGCAACGAAGTACCGACCGCGGATCGAATCGAACCGGTGTTGCCGCGGCGACAACGCACCGTTTGCGTCCCGGCAACGTCTCGGGAGTCGCGCAGCGTCTTCACATTACGAAATATTCAGACATGCGCCGGGCGCTCCCGCTCGTGCCGCCGCCGTGCTAACGGATTCCCCCATGACGAGTCGCACATTCCTGGGGGGATGCGTGATCCTGCTTGCCGCGGCCGCCGGCTGCTACACGGGCGGCGACATCACGCCCGTGGACCGCAGCGTCCCCGCGCAGGCACCCGCGACCGGCGTCGACGGCACCGAGCCCTCGCCGGACGCCGTGACGGGCGTGCCGTGCGACGTCGCCGAGGTCCTCGCGAAGGACTGCGCGGGCTGCCACGCCGCGACGCCCTCGGGCGGCGCGCCGAACGCGATCATGAGCTGGGACGACCTCGCGTCTCCCTCGCTCACCGTGCCGTCGTCGAGCATCGCCGAGGTGTCGATCGCGCGGATGAAGGACGCCGCGAATCCGATGCCGCCAGACGGTGCGTCGCCGCAGGACCTCGCCATCCTCGAGAAGTGGTTCGCGGCCGGGATGCCGAAGGGCACCGACGTCTGCGATGCGAAAGCTGCCGCGAGCGTCTACGACACGCCGTCGGTGTGCTCGACGAAGACGAGCTGGACCAGGGGCGACCACGGCTCGATCCTCATGCGTCCCGGCGGCGCGTGCACTCAGTGCCACGACGACCAGGGACGGGGACCGGACTACCAGATCGCCGGCACCGTCTACGCGACCGCGCACGAGCCCGACGACTGCAACGGCACCTCCTCATCGGCGGTAAAGGTCGTCATCACGGACGCCGCGCACAAGACGTTCACCGTGCCGGTGAACGCGGCGGGCAACTTCTATCTCGATCCGATCCGGCAGAAGATCACGATGCCGTACAAGGCGAAGGTCGTGTCCGGAGCGAAGTCGCGCGCGATGTCTGCCGCGCAGACCGACGGCGACTGCAACAAGTGCCACACCGAGAAGGGCACCAAGCTGAAGGGCTCGAAGCAGGAAGCCGCGCCCGGACGGGTGATGGCGCCGTGACCTCGCGCACGCTCGGCAACGGCGCCCTCGTCACTCTCGTCGCGTTCGCTCTCTCCGCACTGCCGCTCGCGGGCTGCACGCACGTGAAGCCGTGGGAGCGCGGGAAGCTCGCCCATCCGACGATGGCGGGCCCGAACCTCCCCGGTCCGGCAGAGGAGCACGTCTACTCGGTGCAGGAGGGTGCCGTCGGAGGTGGCGCCAGCGCCGAGAGCGGCTGCGGATGCAACTGAGTCGGCTGTTCGCGATCGTCGCGATCCTCGTCTCGCTGCTCTCGACGTCACGCGCATTCGCCGCGGACGACGACGCGGGCGCTCCGGCCGACACGTCCGCCCAGCCCGGCCCCGCGCCCGAAGGCAGCGACGCTCGAGCGCCGGCGCCCGAAGGCGAGGCGGACGGAGGCGCGCCGGTCGCTCCCGAGCCCGGCGAGACCACGGCGCCGAAGAGCACGTCGAACATCACCGCACGCGCGTCGATCGATGTCGGCGGCTACGCCGACTCGACGGCGACGACGGTGCTCACGCCGAGCCTGTCCGGCACCGTCGAGAGCCCGACCGCCGGGTGGGCGATCAACGGGCGGTACCTCGTCGACGTCGTGTCCGCGGCCTCGCCGGACATCGTGTCGACGGCGTCACCGCACTGGAACGAGGTGAGGCATGCGGGGAACCTCGGCTTCCGCTACAAGCCGAAGACGTTCGGCGTCGCGGCGAACGCGTCCACGTCGTACACGCCGGACTATCTCTCGCTGTCGGCGGGCGCCCAGCTCACGCAGGAGCTCGACGACAAGAACCTCACGCTCGTCGAGGGCTACGGATACGGCCGCGACACGATCGGCCGCACGGGCACGCCGTTCTCGGTGTTCTCGCACGAGCTCGAGTACCACTCGATCTCTCTCGGCGCGTCGCGCGTCGTGAACCAGGGTCTCGTGATCGGGCTCTTCGGCGACGCGGTGCTCGAGCGAGGCGATCAGTCGAAGCCGTATCGCTACATCCCGATCTTCACGCCGGACGTCGCGGCGACGATCCCGGCGGGCGCCTCGGCGTCGCTCGTCGCGAGCAGCCGCATGCAGGCACGCCCGCTCGAGCAGCTCCCGCTCGAACGCGATCGCTTCGCGGTCACGGCACGTCTCGCATGGCGCGGCGACAGCACGACGCTTCGCTTCGAGGAGCGCGGCTACACCGACAGCTGGGGCCTGCGCGCGAGCACCACGGACGCGCGCTACTTCATCGATCTCGGCAGGCGCGTGATGATCTGGCCGCACGGGCGTTTCCACGTCCAGAACGGCGTCGACTTCTGGAAGCGCGCCTACTCGGCGACGAGCGTGCACGACCTGCCCGCGCTGCGCACCGGCGATCGCGAGCTCGGCCCGCTCTTCACCGCCGGCGGCGGCGGCGGCCTTCGCATCGCGCTCGGGAATGCGGGCGCGCTCGACGACGTCGCCTTCACGACGACGCTCGACGGCTTCTACACGGCATTCTCGGACGCGATCTACGTCAAGGAGCGCTTCAGCGCGCTCGTCACCACCGGGCTGGAGGTGAGGTTCTGATGGGCATGCATGCGGCAAGATGGCTCGTCGTCGCCTTTGCGATCGCCTCGGCGTCGTGCATCGATCCGGTGCGGAGCGACGCGGTCGACGCGCTCGGGCCGGAGGCGCCCGGCGTGGGCACCGGACCGACGCATCGGCCCAATCAGCCCTGTCTCACGTGCCACGGCGGCAACGGTCCCGGCTCCCCGGACTTCGCCGTCGGCGGCACCGTCAACGCCGTGCGTGGCAGCGTCATCCCCGAGGCCCGCGTCACCGTGCTGCTCACCGATGCGAACGGCTCCACGAAGACGAAGACCTCGAACGAGGCCGGCAACTTCTATGTCGAGACGAGGGAGTGGTCGCCGGTATACCCGATCAGGGTCGCGATCCTGTCGGGCAACGCTTCGCAGGAGATGAAGACGCTCATCGGAGGCACGGGGAGCTGCGCGAGCTGTCACTACGGCGCGGACAATGCGCCCGACCACATGCCGCCGGTGTTCCTGAGGAGCCAATGAAGACGCGTGCAGTCATGATGGGTCGCATCCGTCGATGCGCGGCCGCCCTCGTGCTCGGCGCGGCGCTCTTCGGTCTCGCGTCGAGCTCCGTGAGCAGCACGGCGGGCTGCTCGTCTCCCGACACGAGTGCGCGCGTGGATCCGATCGGCCCTGACCGCGCGCAGTTCGACGTGGTCGCACCGATGCTGGTGCGCCGCTGCGGCAGCATCGATTGCCACGGCTCGCCGTACCGAAACATGCGCATGTTCGGCTACGGCGGCACCCGCCTGCGCGACCCGAGCACCGCCACGTCGACGCCGGAGACGCCCCCACGCTCGACCCCCACAGAGATCGAAGCGACGTACCAAGCCGTCATCGGCCTCGAGCCGGAGGTCATGCGCGACGTCGTCAAGGCGGGCGGCGCGGGTCCCGAGCGGCTGACGCTCGTACGGAAGGGTCGCAACGACGAGGACCACAAGGGCCAGCAGCGCATCAAGCACGGCGACGACGCCGACCGCTGTCTCCTCACGTGGCTCGCGAGCTCGGTCGACGTCGCCGCATGCAATGCCGCTGGGTGCGTCGACGGCGGCGTCGTCGAGGGCCTCGGCTGCTCCGAGTGAGGTTCCTGCTGCTCGATTGACTCGGCGGTGGATCCGAGCCCCAGGAACCACGAGTTGCCAGCACCTGTCGCGGCACCCGCTCGGCGCACGCAGAAGCCCGCGTTTTCGCGGTGATCCCGAGGGTGTCGTGCCACCTGGTCTGCCTACAGACCGCTCGCGCAGTGGATCGACGGCACCGGCCGTGCACGAAGACGGAGCATGAGCATGCTCACTTCGTCTCGGGTCATGAGCTCCGGTCTCCTCGCGCTCCTCGTCGCGGGCGCAGCGGTCTCCACCGTCGCGTGCGCGAAGTCCGACGAGCCCGAGAAGAAGGCAGCATGGTCGTGCACGAGCGAGGAGGTCCCGATGGGCGAGGTCCTGCGCTGCACGACGAGCGCGGTGAGCATCCCGCCGAGCGAGACCTCGGGCTCCACGACGGACTCGACCACGAGCTACGAGTGCGGTGGCTTCGCCGAGACGACCGCCGACTGTCCGCCGCCGTCCGCGGGTGACTTCCCCGTGAACAGCGACGGCACGTCGACCGCGATCCCGCCGGGCACCGGCAGCGACGCGCCGAGCGGAGGCGCAGGCGGAAGCGGCGCGTCGGGCGGCTCGACGAACGGCACGACGGACTCCACCACGAGCTACCCGTCGGGCGGCTCGCCGACCGTCCCGGACGAGTGTCACTACGTTCCTGATCTCGACTACTGCAGCGGCCTCGGGGGCTCGGGTCCGGTCGGCTCGGACGGAACGACCGGCGGCACGTCGTCGTCGGGCGGCGGCGGCGCGTCCTCCTCCTCTTCTTCTTCGTCGTCCGGCTCGTCGGGCGCGGGCACCGGCGGAACGGACACGACCAAGCTCCCGCCGGGCCAGGGCAAGAAGGCCGACGGCACGAGCGACGGCACCAGCACCGGCACGAGCAGCAGCGGCTCGAGCGGCTCGACGGACGGCACGAGCGGCGGCTCGAGCAGCTCGAGCGGCGGCGGCGCGGGCGGCGGCAAGACCAAGGGCAAGGACCGCCACTACAAGTGCACGAAGGACTCGGATGGCAACAAGGCCTGCACGTCCACGCCGGACTGCGCGCCCGGCACGCATGCGGCCGCGTGCGGCGCTTGCGTCTCCGACAGCGAAGGCGCGAGCGACTGCGTCCCGCCGGCCGAAGGCGGTTGCTGGGTGACCGGCGGCGGCTTCATCGTCGCCGCGAGCACCACGCCGGCGGCGCCTGCCGACGGCCACGACAACTTCGGCGGCAACGCGAAGCCGATGAAGGACGGACACGTGAGCGGCCACTGGAACCACGTCGATCACGGCACGGGCAACCACGCGAAGGGCAAGCCCGAGTACATCCTCTGCCGCCACGTCGACGAGCCCGGCCCCGGCCAGCCCGGCGGCAAGAAGGGCCTCACCGCGAACCAGGTCTACTTCGGCGGCCACGCGCAGTGGCGCACCGGCGACGTGTGGAACGACGGCTACTGGTTCGACGTCGTCGCGAAGGATCACGGCGAGCCGGGCAGCTCTGCGGCAACGAAGAAGGGGCAGATGCCCGACGCGTACCACTTCACGATCCGGAAGATCGACGACCCGGCGAAGGGCGCATCCGGCACGGTCGTGTACGAGACGCGCGGCGAGCTCGACGGCGGCAACATCCAGATGCATCCGTCGAACGGCGGTCATCCCGCCGTGAGCTCTCCGCTCCCGGCGTGGGTCGCGCTCGAGCCGTGATATCTGCGCGGCCGTGACCGCACGGACCAGCGATCACGGCGGCGAGCCCGCATCCGAACCGGCGTCGCCGTCGTGCTCGTGCTCCATCACGAACGCGAGCGCCTCGGCCATGATCGCGTCCATCTCGTCCGGATACACGTGCCCCACGCGCGGCATGACGAACAGCTTCGCGGGGAAGCCTGCCTGGGTCAGCTCCGCTTCCGTCTTTCGTTCGCCGGCGATCTCCGTCCCGACCTCGCCTGCGAGGAGCGCGACGGCGCGGACGCCGGACTTGCGGAGCGACGCCGCCGAGAGCGGCACGTTCGCCTCGATGAGGACGAGCAGCGGCCAGCGCTTCGGATGCATGCGCGCGATCACCGGCGCGGCATACGCGCCGCGCGAAAACCCGGTGAGCACCGCACCGTCGCGACGGATCGATCCGGGATGCTTCGCTTGCACCTTCGCGATCGAGCGCTCGAGATCCGCGTCCATCGTCGTGACGAGCTCCTCCCAGGACGGCGCCTCCCACGAGGGAGGACCGACGTTCGCGTCGCCGCAATGCGCGTTGCCGGTGGGCGCGACGAGGACGCCCGCGTCGATCGCTGCGCCGAGCCAGCGGCCCGCGGAGTACGACGGCGGGTAGCAGATGCCATGGAGATGGCCGATGACGCGCCACGGACGCGCGCCGGCGGCGGCAAGGGCGCGCTCGCGCGGCATCGCGTAGAAGACGGCGCGACCCGGCGCGAGCGTGAGCTCGTGCGGACCGTCCGCGCGCTCCGCGAGGGGCAAGGCGGCCGCGGGAGCAGGCGCAGCGGGCTGCGGAGCCGAAAAAGAAGCGGAGATCGTGGCTGTCGGGAGCGCGGGAATCGACGCAGGAGCACGCGGCGCAGGTGCGGCGTTTTGGGCGGGAGCA
>JAQBQJ010000139.1 GCA_028287065.1 Labilithrix sp.
CGAGAACCCCACGAGCGAGAACCTCGCGAAGTGGATCTGGGACGGGATGAAGCCCACGCTGCCGTCGCTCGCGCAGGTCACCGTCTTCGAGACGTGCGACGCGCGCTGCGAGTACACCGGCGACTGAGCAAAGGTAGCGATCGATGGCGAAGGTGCTCGTGTGCCGCTGCGAGGACGTCACGCTCCACGAGCTGGAGGACGCCATCGCGCGCGGTCACGACGACATCGAATCGCTGAAGCGGTACACGGGCTTCGGCACCGGATGGTGCCAGGGCAAGGGTTGCGTCGCGCTGTGTGCGCGGCTCCTCGTCGAGCGTGGCGGCTCCGCGGCGCTCCCGTTCACGCCGAGGCCGCCGTTCCATCCCCTGCGCCTCGCGGATCTCGCGGGCCTCGCATCGGTCGCCGAGGGCGACGAAAAGCAAGGCCGCGAGCCGCACTGAGCTCGCCCCGCGCGGGGTCGAGCCGATGCCCGCCGCGGACGGAGTGCGTAGCCGAGCGCGCCTTTTCGCGCGAAGGGCGCTGCGCAATACCCAGAAATGCCGGCAAAACGGCACCTGAACGCCACTCATCAGGTGGTTCAACCATTGCACCGTTAGCATGCTCATGAACGCTGCCGTTCCGCGCCGGGACCCCCTCCGCGTCCTCCGCGCGCTGCTCGCCGGCGGCGCCGCCACCCTCGCCGACGTCGCCGTCCTCGCGCTCCTCGTCTCCGTCGTCGGCCTCGCGCCCCGCACGGCGAGCATCCCCGCGCTCGTCATCGGCGGCATCGTGAACTTCCTCGGCAACCGTCACTTCGCGTTCCGGGCGAGCCGGGGGTCGCTCGCGAAGCAGGCTGTGCTCTACACGCTCGTCGAGCTCGCCGCGCTCGCCGCCAACGGCGTGCTCTTCGACGTCGCCATGCGCTTGCTGCCGCACGGGCTCGCGTGGGCGTACGTGCCCGTGCGCCTCGTCACGAGCCACATCGTCTTCCTCGCGTGGAGCTATCCGCTATGGCGCCTCGTCTTCCGCGTGCCGCGCGAGGCGCAGGCGGTGTAGGACAGCGCGATGGACAGCGTCTTCGCTCCGAATCTCCTCGCAGGGAAAGCCGCGCTCGTGACCGGCGGTGGTAGCGGCATCGGCGCGGGCATCGCGAAGCTCTTCGCGCGCCACGGCGCGAAGGTCGCGCTCGTCGGACGCACGGCCGCGAAGCTCGACAAGGTGGCTGCCGACATCGCCGCAGCCGGAGGAACGGCATCGACCCATCCGACCGACGTGCGCGACTACGCGGCGCTCGAGAAGTCGATGAACGACGCGGCTTCGGGCTTCGGGCGGCTCGACATCGTCGTGAACAGCGCAGCGGGGAACTTCCTGTCGCCCGCGGCCAGCCTCAGCGCGAACGGCTTTCGCGCCGTCATCGACATCGATCTCTGCGGCACGTTCAACGCCTGCCGCGCCGCGTTCACGCACCTCGCGAAGCAGGGCGGATGCATCGTGAGCATCACCGCCACGCAGGCCGACGTGCCGACGCCGATGCAGGTCCACGCCGGCGCCGCGAAGGCCGGCATCGCGAAGCTCACGCGCGATCTCGCGCTCGAGTGGGGCCGCTCGGGGATCCGCGTCGTCGCCGTGGCGCCCGGTCCCGTCGAGGGCACCGAGGGCATGGCCAGGCTCGCGCCCGGCGGCACCGAGGATGCGCTCAAGAAGCGCGTTCCGCTCGGCCGCTACGCGACGATCGAGGAGATCGCCGCGAATGTCCTCTTCCTCGTCTCGCCCGCAGCCGCCTACGTGACCGGATCGACGCTGCTCGTCGACGGCGGCACGTCGCTCATCGGCGCGGGACCGTTCCTGGACATGATGGGGCTCTGAGCCGGCGACGCGTAGAGCGCCTCCCATCCCATCAGCACGAGCGCGATCCACGTCGCGTCGGCGAGGAGCAGATGCACGATCTGCATCGCGACCGGCGCGAGCAGCGTCATGTTCAGCAGGCCGACGGAGAACTGCGTCGCGAACACGATCGTGACCAAGCGCGCGAGCATCCGCACGCGCGGAGCGTTGCTCGTCGCACGCACGATGCTCGCCGTCACGAAGACGAGCGCGCCCGTGCCGAGCGCGATGAACGGATGCAGCACACGCAGCCGGAGGAACACGTGCGCGAGCGGCGAGAAGTCCTGCGCCATTCCCTCGCGCAGCGACGCCGCCGGGAAGAGCGTGTCGCCGAGCGCCGCGATCGCGCCGCTGCTCCCGAGGAACAGGATCGCGAGCAGCGAGAGACCGACGACGAAGCGAATGACCGTCGCGACGGGTACGCGCGCGCGTCGAGGCTCGGAGCCGGCGATGGCGGTGTCGTCGTGGCCGATCGTCCACGCCGTGATCGTGAGCGCGCCGAGCAGCAGGAACGTGTTGCCGAGGTGAAGGATCATCGAGAGCCCGCGCTTCATCGACGCGTCGTGCGCGACGAGCTCGAAGAGCACGAGCCCGGCGCCGATGAGCGCCTCGCCGAAGATGAACACCGTCGACACGACCGAGGCGCGCCGCGCACGATGCCCGCGCGGCAACGCGCGCAGCGTCCACACCATCAACGCCACGACCGCGATGAGAGCGAGGCCGCTCGTCGCGCGATGACCGGCTTCGATGAGCGTCGCGATGCTCTTCGGCGTCGGCACCACCTCGCCGTTGCACAGAGGCCAGTGCCGCCCGCAGCCCGCACCGGAGCCGCTCGCCCGCACGAGCGCACCCCAGGCGATCACGAGCAGGTTGTAGGCGAGCACCGCCCACGCGAACCGCGCGAGTCGGCGAACGGGGCGAACGGACGTATCGATCGCAGGAACCGTCATGAGGCGCGCACCACGTAGACCCGGGTGCGGCCTCCGGCAAGCGTTTGCGTGCCTCTCTTCGAGGCGCGACGCTGCGTGTTGCGGATGGCGACGCCCATGTCGTCGTACGCACCGTGGCTGGCTCTCGGCCGCAGTATCCGCGGCGGCAGTGCTGCTTTCAGGCCTCAGCCTTAGATGGTACGCTCCCCACCAAGTGGCGGAGCAATCCAGCGCGGATTACCGCGGAAGTCTGGGTCGGTACGCGCTGTACGGCGAGATTGCTGCCGGCGGCATGGCGACCGTCCATCTTGCGCGCCTGCTCGGGCCCGTAGGCTTCGCCCGTACGGTCGCGATCAAGAGGCTCCACCCACACCTCGCGAAGGATCCCGAGTTCGTCGCGATGTTCCTCGAAGAGGCTCGCCTCGCCGCTCGCGTCCGGCATCCGAACGTCGTCGCGACGCTCGACGTCGTGTCCGACGACGGCGAGCTGTTCCTCGTCATGGAGTACGTCGCCGGAGAGTCGCTCTCGCGCGTCGTCCGCAAGGCACGCGAGCGCGGCGAACGCGTTCCGCCGCGCTACGTCATCGGCATCATGTCGGGCGCTCTCGAGGGCCTGCACTCGGCGCACGACGCGAAGAGCGAGAAGGGCCAGCTGCTCGGCCTCGTCCATCGCGATGTGTCGCCCCAGAACGTGCACGTCGGCGTCGACGGCGTCCCGCGTCTGCTCGACTTCGGCATCGCGAAGGCGACCAATCGCGTACAGGAGACGCGCACCGACCAGATCAAGGGCAAGGTCGCGTACATGTCGCCCGAGCAGCTCGCGAAGGGCGCCATCGATCGCCGCGCGGACGTGTACTCGGCCTCCGTCGTGCTGTGGGAGACGCTCACCGGCGAACGCCTGTTCAAGGCGGACGACGTCCCCTCGCTCGTCTACGCGATCATCAACGAAGAGGTGCAGCGTCCGAGCTCGATCGTGCCCGATCTTCCGCCGGGTCTCGACGAGGTCGTGATGAAGGGCCTCGACCGCGACGCGGACAAGCGCTGGTCCTCGGCGCGTGAGATGGCCGCGGCGCTCGAGAAGGCGCTCGCGCCCGCGCCGGCGCGCGAGATCGGCGAGTGGGTCCACTCGATCGCCGGTGACGCGCTCGACTGGCGCCAGGAGCTCGTCCATCGCATCGAGAGCGAGACCTCGAGCTCGATCCCGCCGCCGATGCGCCGCGACTCGCCCGCGCCGTCGTCGGAGGTGTCGAGCGGCGTGGTGCCGACGGATGGCCCCGACGACGGACGCGACCAGGCGCCGACGATCTCGAACGAGAACAACGGCGGAACCATCGCTGACGACGAGCGCGAGACGTTGCTCGCGACGAGCCGGCGCACGCCCGCGCCTTCGGTGCTCGAGCACGACGACGGAGGCGACGCGCGCGACGACGAGGGACGCCCGCGCATCGGCCTCGTCGCGATGGTCGTCGCGGGCGTCGCGTTCGTCGGCGCCGGCGTGCTCTTCGGGATGCGCTGGGTCCAGATGTCGACGGAGCCCGCACCGGCCGCAGAGCCCGCGACGCGGCTCGCCGTACCTCTGCCGGCCGAGAGCGAGTCGGCCATCGTGATCGGCGGCGGGCAGCGAACGCCGCCGGGCGGCGCGAGCGCAGCGCAGGGCGCGACCACGCCGGCGACGGCCGGCACCGCGCAGGGCGGCGTGACAGGCGCAGGGATCCGCGGCGGCGTCGTCCCGGTCGGCTCGACGCCCGTTCGCCCCATCGTACGAGGCGGAACCGTCGCGACCGCAGCGCCTTCGCACGACGACTGCGACAATCCCTTCACGGTCGACGCGCGCGGCATCCGCCACCCGAAGCCTCAGTGTTTCAACAAGAAGTAGCCGCCTTCGACGAGAGGTAGCTAGAGCAGCTTCCGCGCCGGCATCACGACATTCGCCACGAGGACGCCGATGACGAGCGCTGCGCCGACGAGCGCCATCGTGAAGCCTTCCTGCACGCCGGCGTCCGGCTTCTTCGCGAGCAGCTGACCGAGGCTCACGAACCCGAAGCTCCCCGGCACGAGGAGGATCATCCCCGGGAGCTGGAAGAGCTGCGCGGGCCGGTTCATCACGCGCGCGAGCGCATTCGAGAGCACGCACACGGCGAGCGCCGCGCAGAACGCGGCGACATGCGGCGCCTCCGGGATGTGACGCACGGCGAGCGCGGTGACGGCGTACCCCGTCGCGCCGGAGACGAGCGCAGTCCACATGTATCTGCGCGGCACCTGGAACAGCACGCCGAACGCGATCGAGGACAGGACGAGCGCGACCGCCTGGTAGCCGAGGCCGAGGCCCGAGCGCGTGATCTCTCCGGGCGGCATCACGACGCCCGTCATCTTCTGGAACCCCGCGACGAGCGCGACACCGAACAAGATGAGGAGCAACGTCACGCCCGACTCCATGAGCCGTGCGCCGCCCGAGACGAGGTTCTTCTGCGCGACCTCGGCGAGGCCGGTCGTGAAGGTCATGCCCGGGAACAGCGAGATCGAACCGGCGAGGACGATCACCTCCGGCGCCGCGGTCGGCCACACGCGCGTCGCGAGCCACGCGCACATCGCCGCGAACAGACCGCCCATGAAGTCCGAGAGCAGGCGCTGCGCCGGGTTGCGACCGAGATAGCTCCGACTACCGCCGATCGCCGCGCCGACGATCGACGCGACGAGCACGTCGACGAGCGAGCCTCGAAAAAACACCGCAGCGGCGCCCGCGGCGACGGTCGTCGCGGCCCAAACGAGCGCGTTTGACCAGACCGGCGGCCCTTTCACGACCTCGCGGATGCGCGCGCGACCTTGCTCGATCGTCGCGCGCCGATCGGCGACGTCGTTGAAGATCGCATCGACGAGCATGAGGCGCTCGAGATCGACGCCCCAGTCCGAGAGGCGCGTCATGCGATGGACCTCGGGCACCGGCTCGGGTCCGCGCTCCTTCGGCGTCACACGCAGGAACAGCCCGGTCGGCAGCGCGAACGGCTCGGCGCGATAACCCTCGGTCTCCGCGACCAGGCGAATCACGTCCTCGAGCCGGTAGCTCGGGCACCCGTACGACGCGAGCGCCGCACCCATGTCGAGCAGGTAGTCGGCGAGCTCCTCACGCGACCGATGTCGTGCCGACGGCGTGGGCGCGAGGTCCCCCGTATCGTCGTCGACCGAGTCGGTCATGCCGCGCGGAGGTCGCGCGCGACGAGAGGGCGCGGCGGGCGCATGGCGTCGGGCGCGACCATGCCGCGGAGCTGCTCGAAGAGGAGACCCTCGTGCTCCCTCTCCATCCCGTGGAACTCGATGCCGAACGAGAGACCCGTGTCGCCGGGGCGACGGCCATGAACGACGCGCGCGATCGTGGCGTGCGCGTCGATCCATCGATTGCAGCGCGGCGGGCGGAACGCGACGAGGAGCTCCTCGCCCGTCAGCACGCGCGTCCGTGCGCGGACGAGCATGCCCTTCGTCGAGAGATCCAGGGCGAGATCGCCGACGAGCCGGAAGTCGTGCTCGCGCACGACCTGGCAGTCGATGCGAACGAACCTACGAAACGCACGGCGGACGGGCTCGAGCGCGACAGTCGACATGGCGGCAGCCTCCTACGCTTCAAATCGTACGTAGGTGGATGTGCGATGGTCAAGGATCTGCGGGCGTTTCCGCTACCGATCGAGGATCTCCTGGATGGCGGCCCGGAGCGCGTCGAGGCCAATCGGCTTGTCGAGGCGGATGTTCGGGATCGACTCGAGGAAGTCCCGCGCGCGTGCGGTCAGCGCGCCGCCCGTGAGGAACACGACACGCTTCGCGAGCTCGGGGGCGATGCGGTCGAGCTCGCGATGGAAGTCGACGCCGCTCATGCCGGGCATCATCAGATCGCAGAGCAGCAGATCGAAGCACTCCCCGGAAGCGACGCGGGCGAGCGCCTCGGGCGCGCTCGTCGTCACGACGACGTCGTGCTCGTCCACGAGCACACGCTTGAGCGCCACGCCGAGCGCCGCCTCGTCGTCGATGCAGAGGATGTTCGCGCGCTTCTGGCTCCTCACACGAGGCGAGAGGGACGGTGTGGCCGGTCGGTTCGAGCCGAGGTTGGTACGCGGGATCCGCACGATGAAGCGCGTGCCCTTGCCGACCTCGCTCGTGACCGTGATCTCTCCACCGAGCTGCACGATGATACGGCGGCAGATGCTCAGGCCGAGGCCGGTGCCCTCGCCGGCGGGCTTGGTCGTGAAGAACGCATCGAAGATCCGCGGCAGGACCTCCGGCGCGATCCCCGACCCCGTGTCCGCGACCTCCACGTGCACGAAGTCGTCGACGCCCTTCGCGACGAGCTCGATGCGGTTTTCCGCCGGCGAGCCTTCGCCGAGCGCATGCGCAGCGTTGACGACGAGGTTCAGGAAGACCTGACCGAGGCGAGACTCGTTCGCGAGCACCTGCGGGAGGTCGTCGGCGTACTCCTTCACGACCACGGCGCGCTGGCGGATCTGCACGGCGGCCATGCGGACCGATGCGTCGAGGATCTGACGCACATCGAGCAGCGTCATGCTCGCGTCCTCGCCGCGCGAGAACGTGCGGAGATCGCCGACGATCGCGCGCACGCGCTCGGCGCCGTGGTTCGTGTCGGCGAGTGCCTGCGAGAGATCGTCGATGCGGCTCGCAAGACGCTGACGCGCCTCGGCGGGGAGCTCCGTGATGAGCGTCTCGAGCTCGCCCGTGACGAACTCGAGGTTCGCGAGCACGTACGCGAGCGGGTTGTTGATCTCGTGGCCCACGCCGGCGGCGAGCATCCCGATGGCGGCCATGCGATCCATCTCGATCATCGCCGCGGCGATCTGGTTCCGCTCGGTGAGATCGCGCGCCATGATCACGGTGGCGAGCGTCCCCTCGAACACGACGTCGCAGTGAACCACCTCGACCGTGATGATCGTGCCGTCGCTCCGCTTCCAGCGCTGCTCGGACGGCTTGGGGCGATCGGTGTCGCTCGTGCGCGTCGCGACCGGCTGCGTGCGGCCGTCGTTCGCGACCATCGAAGAGAACGGCTGGCCGAGGAGCGCGGAGGCGTCGCTCAAGCCGAGCCGCTCGACCGTCTTCGGATTCGCGTACACGATCCCACCCCCACGATGGACGACGATGAGATCGGGCGACGACTCGATGATGAGGCGAAAGCTCTCCTCGGCCTGCTGCCGCGCGCGGTCGGCGCGCCGTCGCTCGGCGCGAGCCCTGCCGTCGCGGATCTCGCGGCGCACGGCGGGACCGAGCCGGGTGAGGCTTGCCTTGAGCAGGTAATCGTTTGCGCCCGCGCGCATCACCTCGACGGCAGTGTCTTCACCGACGGTGCCGGACACGACGATGAACGGCACGTCGGCCGAACGACGCCGCACGATGTCGAGTGCGGTCGGTGCATCGAGATGCGGAAGCGTGTAGTCGCAGAGAACGAGGTCCCACTCCTCGCCGAGCGCGGTCTCGAGCGCGGGCCCGCTCTCGACGCGATGGTAGACGACGTCGAACTGCGAACGCGTCAGCTCGCGTAGGACGAGCTCCGCGTCATCGTCGGAGTCCTCGACGTGGAGGAGCCGCAGCACTTCCTTGGTCATCGGCCGCAAGCATCATCGCGCGCAGCGCCGGCGATGTCGACGCGCGGACATGGAGTCACAGCAGATCGCTGCGCAAGTCGCCGAGGCAAATCGCCACGCTCATACGCCTTGGGGAGTACGTCACGAGACGATTCCACTCGGACAAACCTCGAGAGGAGCGAGATCGCTCGCGGCAACGGCGAGCGTCGCTCCGCACACGCAGGTCCGGAGCTCGATCCAGCCGTCTGCGCCGGCGAGATAACGGCCGACGGGCGGAAGCTCGGGCCACTCGCTCCGCGACCACACCTCCCCGCAACGGCACGCCTTCGGCCATGCAGGGATCGGCAGCTTCGGGGCATCCATGCGCGCCCACGTGGCACGGGACGGGCGGTCGTGCAACCTCGAGAGGAGAACTACGCCTCTACTTCGCCCGCTTTTGCGGCGCGCGCTTCGCCTTCTTCGCTTCCGCCGCGGCCTTCTTCTCCTCGGCCGGTGTCAGCGCGGCGTTCGGCAGCGCCGTCAGGCTCATCGTCGGGACCGCCTCGGCCGGAGGCGGAACACGCGCCGGAGCAGCGACGACCGGAGCCGGCGGCTGCACTGGCGCGACGGGCTTCGCCTCGACTGCGACGCGCGCGGCTCCTCCACCGTCGCGCGATGCGAGCGCGCGCTGGAGCGCAGGCTTCGCGCGGAACGCCGCGAAGCCGAGGCCCGCAACGACGATCATCGCCGTGAGGACGCCGAAGATCTTCCGACCTCGGCGTGGCCTGAGCGCCAAGAGATCGGCGTCGCTGTCCGCATCGATCGGCGCGTCGAAATCGAGTGGCAGCGCCGCGCCGGTGTGCGAGTCGAGCCCGAACGTGTCGAGCGCGAGCGGCGGAAAGCTGTTCGGCACCGACGACACCGGCGGCGGGGCATCGTCGAGACCCGCGACCTCCGCGAGCGGTGCCCAGCGGATCGCGCCGGCCGGGAGCACCAGCGTGCGCCCGTCGATCCATCCGTCGTGGAACGCGGCGTCGAGCTCGTCGAGCGTGAGCGCTCGCGTCTCGCCGTTCGCGAGCTTCACATTCCAGATGTCGAGACTCGGCTGGGTCATGGATGCCTCCGGCGGGCTCGCGAAGAGCAGCGTGAAACGAGAGCGAAAGATGGACGTGCGTCGTCGGTCTCGGCGAGCACGGTGCTCCAGCCGAGGCGCCGGCATAGTAGCAGCGAGGTTCGAACGCGCACGCGATCGAGCACGTTTTCCGCGTGAATACAGCAGCGCCGGACGTGTCCAGTCACGGCGGTCGCGCGCGCCGCAGCGCACGCGCGGCTCTCAGAGCGGGCAGTCGAACGCCTGGATGCCGTCGATCACGTGTCCGGTGTGGCCGGACGTTCCGGTCGCTGCCGTGAAGCCGAGATAACCGGTGCTCGGGCTCGCCGCCGGGCGAGAGACCGTGCGGCTGCCTGTGCCCGGGTCGAACGTCGCGACGATCGCCGCCGGCGTGATGTCGACCGCGATGCGCGTGAGCTGCGGGACCGCGGGCACGAGGAGGCTCCGCGTATCGCAGTTCCTCACGATATCACTCGCGCGACGCTGGCCCATGCCCTGCCACTGCGCTACGCCACGCATGCCATGAGCATGCGACCCGGACCGGCGATCGAGCGCGAAAAGCGCGCGTTTGCCGCGCACCGTGCGGCGCTCGGCGGATCGGCGCTGCCGCCTCCGCACGAGGCTGCGAAGGGGACGTTCGTGCACGGGTTCATGCTGCCGTTCTCGCTCATCGCCGCGACGCTCCGCGATCGCGAGCTGCGCGGACCGTACCTTCGCCTCCTCGCGATGCGCGGGTTGCTCGTCGTCCTCGTCGGGATCGCTGCCGTCGCAGGCGGCAACGTCTCCGCGCGCGAGGGCAAGCCCGGTCCCGGCGCCAGCATCATCGTCCACAAGTCGAAGAAGGAAGGCGCGAAGAGCACGCCGGTCCACGTCGACATACCTGGCTTCCACGTGGACATCGGCGACGAGGACAAGCCGTCGGTGTCTGTCCTCGGCAAGCAGATGCCGGTGCAGACGGTCGACGACGACGAAGAGCCCGGCAAGGCGGCGGGCCCGCAGCTGAACGTGCTGGACGTTCCCGAGGCCGCTGCCGCCGCGGGGTCGCCGGCGCCTCCTCCTGCTCCTCCGACGTTCGCGCGCCGCATGTGGACGCGCGTCACGCAGAGCTGGAAGTGGCTCCTCGCGCTGCTCACGGTGCTCTCCGCGACGGAGGGCGTGGTCGTCTTCTTCTCGCGCCGCTGGGACGACTGGCTCTCGTTCCACACGTCGCGCCTCGCGGCGATCCGTCCCGAGGACGAAGTCGCGAAGACGCCCAAGGTCGCGCTCGATCTCCGCTGGCTCTATCGCAAGATGAAGCGACGCATCCGCGGCTACGTCGTGTTCGCTGCAGGGCTCCCCGCGCTGTTGCCGCTGCGTCTGGTGCCGACCGCGGGAACGTGGCTCTTCACGATCGCGGCGACGCTCTGGGGTTGGTACTGGCTCGGCGTCTTCACCGCTGCGAAGAGCGCGCATGCCTGGGCGGACGAGGAGCGTGCGCTCTCCCCCGCGCCGATCCGCGCGCTGAACGAGCGCATCTCGCCGAGCTTCGTCTTCGGACCGATCCGCTGGTACGGCCGGGCCTGGGCGAGGATCACGCGCAGCGTGAACCCCGCGGCGACGACATTCGAACGAAGCCCGGCAGCGTTCCTCGGATTGGCGCTCGCGCGCGTCATCCTCGCGCTGCCGGGTCTCTACTTGCTCGCACGCCCCGTCGTCCCGGTCGCCGCAGGAAGGCTCTGTGCCGAGGTCGACCCGCTGGATCGCTTCTCGGTGCCGCGCGTTCCTGCGTGACGACGCGGGCGACGGAAGCGCTCGGTCAGCTCTTCTTCGCGCAACCACACGCCGGCGCACACGGGCACGGCTCGGGGCAGTCGCACGACGGGCCGCACGGACAGCCGCTGTTCTTCTTCACGTTCTTCTCGGTCTCGTTCTTTTCGATGGTCGACATGGTCGGTCTCCTCTGGTGGAGCACTTCGTCGTGCTCATCCCTGCTGACGCACCGGTCACGGCGGCATTACAGTCTCTCGACATGAACGCCGAATCGACCGAAGAACTGCCCCTGTCGAGCGACGTCCTGGCAGAGCTCGTCGCGAACCACCGCGAGCTCCTCCGCTTCGTCGAGCGGAAAGTCAGGAGCCGCGCCGAGGCCGAGGACATCCTCCAGGCCGCGTTCGTCCGCGGCGTCGAGCAGTCGAACGCGTTGCGCGACGGCGAGTCGAGCACGGCGTGGTTCTATCGCGTGCTGCGCAACGCGATCGTCGATCATTACCGGAGGCGCGCAGCCGCGGGCCGCGCGCACGATGCGTTCGCGAAGGAGCTCGACGTCGAAGCACCGCCTCCGGACGTGAACGACGCAGTGTGCGCGTGCGTGAAGAGCCTCGCGCAGACGCTGAAGCCGGAATACGCGACCGCGCTGCAACGCGTGGAGGTCGACGGCGTGAGCGTGCAGGACTTCGCGACCGAGGCCGGCATCAGCGCGAACAACGCCGGCGTACGCGTGCACCGCGCGCGCGAGGCGTTGCGCAAGCGCGTGACCGCCACCTGCGGGACATGCGCGGAGCACGGCTGCGTCGACTGCACGTGCGCCAGATCGTGACGGGGTCCGTCGGTTTCCGAGTCACTTCGCCGCGCGCCAGAGCTCGTCGTCCATCGACGTCGCGCTCGCGCGCGAGAGCCAGTAGGCCGCGGTCGACGTCACGCGCAGGTGGGTGAGGCCGCCGGTGTAGGGCGCGGTCGCGACGACCTTCACGAGCTTGCCGTCCATCGCGTAGGCGCGGACCTCGACATTCGCGCCGGCGCGGCACGCCGTGTAGATCGTCGCGCCGTCGACCACGAGCGCGTCGTCGAGCAGGCTCTCGGAGCCGTCTGCGGGGTCGAAGATCGAGCACGTGACGCTCGGCACGACGACGATCGGCTCGCTGTTCGCGCCGCTGCCGATCGCGACCTTCGCGATCCCCTTGCTCGTCCGCGTGTAGACGTCCTTGCCGTCGGTCGCGATGCCTCCCGCGTAGATCGGGAGCGCGTCCTGGATGACGTCGACGCTCGCGGCCGTGTCGACGGTCGACACGCGCACGGCCGACTGACGGTAGTAGTCGACGGCGAAGAGGCGATCGGCAGTGAACGCCGGCGCGAGGTTCTGGGCCTCGAGGTACTCCTCGACGCGCCACTGCGCGTTTCCGGTGCCGGGCGATGCCGACGGCAGGCTGACGAGCATGCTCTTGTCGGGACGCGCGGAGTTGCTCGAGCTGAAGAAGATGCGTCCGCCGTTGACGGCGATGATGCCGGGGTCGCCGTAGCCGTAGCTCCACGACAGGTGATGCACGCCGTCGGTGCCGTCGTTCTTCGTCGAGAAGACCTCGGCGGACGAGCCCTTGTCGAGCAGCGCGTAGACGCGTGTGCCGTCGGTCGTGAGCGCCGTCGCTTCGGCGAGCGCGGGCACGGCGACCGGCGCGGTGCCGTCCGCGGCGGTTCGTTCGACCGTCGTCGCGGTCGCGACGAACACGGCGTCGTTCGCGACGGCGTACCGCCAGACCGGCGCGGCGTGGATCTTCGCGGTCGCGACCGCGGGCGCAGCGACGGGAGGAGCCGGCGCGGGCGCGGGTGTCTCGCTCGGAGGCGCAGCGGAGGGAGGCGCCGGCGACTTGCTCGTGTCGTCGGGCTCGACGGTCGGGTTCTGCTCGCTCTCGTCGGTCGAAGAAGACGACGGCGACGATCCGCATGCGAGCGCGAACGCAGCGAGGGTCATCGGCACGGCGACCTTGAGGAGGGAGCTCGTCTTCATCGTGAAACACAGTCAGAGCACATGGTGTGCCGATGTGTGCAAGACGAAAACGCTAGGAGTTACGGACTCCTCCGGGGGCGATCTGGATCGTCAGCCCCCGGTCCGTCACTTCGCGAGGCGCAGGACGGCCGTCGGCGTCATCCAGTAGACGAACTTCGCGTCGACCCGGATGCGCGCGGCGCCGGTTTGTCCGGCCGCGAGGAGAGTGCCGCCCGGGCAGCCCGTGAGATCGCACTTCAGGATCTTCCCGGTCGTCGCGTTCGACCAGTACACGCCGGACGCATCGACGGCGATGTCCGAGATGCCTCCGCTGTCCGCGCCGAACGGGCTCTTCGTCGTGGCGCCATCGACGACGGTCCAGATCGCATCGCTCGAGCCGCCGGACGTCGCGAAGTAGAACTTGCCGTTGAAGAACGTGATGCCGACGGCGGTTCCGCCGTTGCCGACGCCGACGTTCGTGGGCGTCTGCCCGCACGACGGGAACGCGCACGCGCGGACGGACACGCCACCGACGCCGTAGACCGCAGAGCCGTAGAGGACCTCGGTGCTGCTCGCCGCGAGCGTCGTGATCGGGTTCGAGGTGTCGCTGGTCGTCGCCGTCGAGCTCGCCTGTTCGACGCGGACCGTGCTCGGGCTCGTGCAGCCTGGCAGGTTGCAGGCCTTGATGAACGGTCCTTGATAGCTCTGCACGGCATAGACGAGGCGCGCCGGCGCCACGACGAGACGCGAGAGGTTTCGATTGACGCTGTCCTCGACGATGTTCGCGTCGATGGCCGCGGGCGCCGGGCACCCCGTCGCGAGCGGGCATTTCACGAGCCGGGAGAAATCGCCGAACTGATAGATGAAGTACACGTCCGTCCCGGCGACGACCATGTCGTTGAGCTGGTTGAAGCCCGTCGCGACCGCCTTGAGCGTCGCGGGCGTGCATCCTCCGGGCGCGTCGCAACGAACGACGTCCTTGTCGGCCGAGATGACGACGCCCGCGGTCGGCGAGAGATCGATCGCGTGCGCGTTCGTGAGCCCGCCGGCGATCCGCACTGGCTGGCACACGCCGGCGAGGCACTGGCCGCCTCCGCACGAGTGGCCGCACTTCCCGCAGTGATCGGAGGACGTCATCATGTCGACGCATGCATCGGTGCAGAGCGTCTTCGCATCGCAGAGCTTCTCGCACTTCGCGTTCGTGCACGCGGCGTGACCGTCCTTCGGCGCCGCGCACTTCATGCACGACGGTCCGCACGCGTCGAGGGTGTCCCCCTTGCATACGGGAGCGCTGTCGCCGCCGCCTCCGCCTCCGCCTCCATCGCCCGGAGCGACGGCCCCGTCGGGAAGGAAGCCGCCGCCCGCCTCCGGGTCGACGCGGTAGTCCTCGAGGCACGCTGCGAGGGTGACGACAGCCGAGAGCGCGACGGACAAGGGAAGGGCAGCTCGACGCATCATAATAGGGTGATAACACCCCTCGGAGCCCCGGGGAGTATCCCAATTGGATGACGCTGGAGCCGCGGTGAAAGCGCGCGAATCGTTTCGGCTATCGCTTCGCCGAGCCGCTGGTTTCCGGGCTGAGAGGCTGCGAAGAAGGCCTTGTCGGGATCATGCCGCGGTGGGCGCACCGCCTGTCGGGATCGCGCGCTCGCCTTCCCGGCGGCGCAAACTCTGGAGCCTCACGCCGAGGCTGACGAGGAGCACGCCGAAGACGATCGCATAAGTGCCGATGAGCCACACGACAGCGAGCGCGCCGGTGCCTGGGAATGCGATGAGGAGCACACCGAATACGATCGAGAGGACGCCGGCCAC
>JAQBQJ010000245.1 GCA_028287065.1 Labilithrix sp.
GCCATCGTCGCCTTGACCGAGTCGGGTTCCACCGCGCTGTGGATCAGCCGCCAGCGCACGCAGGTGCCGATCTTCGCGCTCACCACGCAGCCGACGTCGCTGCGCCGCATGGCGCTGTACCGCAACGTCACCCCGCTGATGATGCCGTCGTGCGAAGACCGCGACACCGCGCTGGCCGAGGCCGAGCGCCTGCTGGTCGCACGCGGCGTGCTCCGCCCCGGCGACACGTTGATCGAGGCGACCGCCGGAAACACCGGGATGGGCCTCGCCCTCGTTGCGGCGGTTCGCGGCTACCGGCTCGTGTGCGTGATGCCCGAGAAGATGTCGGTCGACAAGCGGACGGCGCTCGCCGCGCTCGGTGCCCGCGTCGAGATCACGCCCGACGCTCCGCCGGACAGCCCCGAAAACTTCCAGAACGTCGCACGCAGGCGTGCACGCGAGGAGGGCTGGTTCTTGACGGATCAGTTCGGAAGCGCCGCCAACGTGCGCGCGCACGAGGAGACGACCGGACCCGAGCTCTTCGAGCAGTGCGGCGGCCGCATCGGCGCGTTCGTCGCCGGAGCAGGCACCGGCGGGACGATCACGGGCGTCGCGCGGTTCCTCCGCGCACGCCTGCCCGACGTACGCATCGTGCTCGCCGATCCGATCGGATCGGGCCTCGCGCAGTGGGTCGAGGAAGGCGTGGTCGGACCGGACGGCGCGTACCAGGTCGAGGGGATCGGCACGAGCAAGCCGCCCGACATCCTCGATCGCTCGGTCATCGACGCGGCCGAGCGCGTGTCCGACGACGAGAGCTTCGCGATGACGCGCCGGCTCTGGACGGAAGAAGGACTGTTCGTCGGCGGCTCGGCAGGCACAGCCGTGGTCGCGGCGCTCCGCGTCGCAGCGAGCGGGACGGTTCGCGATCCGGTCGTGACGGTCTTGCCCGACGCGGCGGACCGCTATCGATCGAAGCCTTGGGCGCGCGACTGAGCCCGAGTCGGTCCCGGGTACGCGCCCTGCATGGGTTGGTGGTCGTGGAGGTGACCCATGAGCCCCGACTACGCCGATTGCATCGAAGCGTGCAACGCCTGCGCTGACGCATGCGAGCAGTGCGCGAAGGCGTGTCTCGGCGAGCGCGACGTCGCGGCGATGGTCGAGTGCGTCCGCCTCGACCTCGACTGCGGCGCGCTCTGCCGATTGGCCGCGCTCTTGATGACGCGCGACAGTCGCTTCGCCAAGGAGCAGTGCCGCGTGTGCGCGGTCGCCTGCGACGCGTGCGCTGCGGAATGCCTGCGCCACGACTACGACCACTGCCGCGCGTGCGCTCGAGCGTGCCGGCGCTGCGCCGAGGCGTGCAGGCGGATGGCGTCGGAGGCGCAACGCATCGAGAGCATCGCGAGAGCGCACGTCTGAGAAGCCGCCTCTACTTCGCGGTCTCGCGCGCTGTCTTCGCGTCGGAGAGGAACCGCTCGAGCCCGATGTCCGTCAGCGGGTGCTTCACGAGCTGACGGATGACGCTGATCGGGAGCGTCGCGCAATCGGCGCCGATCATTGCAGCCTGCACGACGTGGAGCGGGCTGCGCATGCTGGCCGCGAGCACCTCCGTATGCAGCTCGTAGTTCGCGTAGATCGTCACGATCTGCTCGAGGAGCTCGGTCCCGTCCTGCGCCGCGTCGTCGACGCGCCCGAGGAACGGCGAGATGTACGTGGCGCCGGCCTTCGCCGCGAGCAGAGCCTGCGTGGCGCTGAAGCAGAGCGTCACGTTCGTGCGGATGCCCTCGTCGGAGAGGGTCCGCACCGCACGCAGCCCGTCGATGAGCATCGGGATCTTCACGACGACGTGGTTGTGCAGCTTGGCGAGGCTGCGCCCCTCCTTGAGGATCGCGTCGTAGTCCGTCGACAAGACCTCCGCGGAGACGGGCCCGCCCACGATCTCGCAGATCTCGGGGATCGCGCTCTCGATGCGCCTGCCGACCTTCGCGAGAAGGCTCGGGTTCGTCGTGCATCCTTCGAGGAAGCCCATCGCGGCGGCCTCTTTGATGTCGTCGATATCTGCGCTGTCGATGAAGATCTTCATGGTGCGTCCCCTTTCCCAATCGAGTCGGCCTCGCGCGAAGCGTTCCCGCATGCCATTCTTGGGCCGTGTCACTGCGGAGAGAGAGCCGCCGGCTGAGGCGGGCGTTCGGCGCCGTGCTCCTGACCCTCACGCCGGCTGCGGCAGCCCAGGCGTGCGCGTCGACGAACGACGAGGTGCCGCCGCCGAAGGACGCGCCGGCGGCGGTCGACGGTGCGGCAAGCACGGACGCTGCCGACGCGGCCGCGGACACGAGGGAAGCGAGCGCGTTCGTCCCTGACCCGTGCAACCTGATCTCGGAGATCCTCGAGGCCGGTCCCGACGCCCCGGCGGATGCGGACCTCGGGTGCCGCTACACGCTGCCTTGCGGCATCCCGGATGCGGCGGGGTTCGTCCTGAACGGCTGCGACTTCTATCTCTACAGCGCCGCCGATCCCGACGCGGGGGACGCGTCGCTCGGATGCGCGGTCCCGGCGAGCGAGGGATGCTCGAACGGGATGTACACGCGTTCGCCGAGCGCGCCGCTCACGTTCGAATGCCTCGACTGCTTCGGCGGAGGTGGGCGTCGCCCCGTCGGGCTCAGGCGCGCTCCGAAGCGCGCTGCGGCGTCGGGCCTGGCTGCGTACTTCGCGCAGATGGCCCACGACGAGGCCGCGAGCGTGCACGCGTTCGTTCGCATGCACGACGAGCTGTCGCGGCTCGGAGCTCCGGCGTCTCTCGTGGTCGCGGCGCAGCGCTCGGCACGCGACGAGAGACGTCACGCTCGCATGATGGCGCGGCGTGCGCGGGCGCTCGGCGCGCCGGTGTTCCCGGCGCGCGTGAGGCGAGCGTCGCGGCGCACGCTCGAGGCGATCGCGCGCGAGAACGCGGTCGAGGGATGCGTGCAGGAGACGTTCGGCGCCCTCTTGATGCGCTTCCAGGCGACGCGCTCGTGCGACGCCTCCTCGCGGCGCCTCTTCGCGCGCATCGCCGACGACGAGACGCGCCACGCCGCGCTGTCGTGGGAGCTCGCTCGCTGGGCCGAGGCGAAGCTCGAGGGGCCGGCCCGTGCGCGGGTCGTCGCCGCGCGAGCACGTGCCGTTCGGTCGCTCCGCACGAAGCTCGCGGCACGGAGCGACGCGGCAGCGTGTTCGGACACGCGCGCGATCGCCGGTCAGCCGACGCACGACGAGGCGATCGCGCTGCTCGACGGCATGATCGCCGAGCTCGGCCTCGGCTGATCTGACTCGCCTCGTGACGAAGAAGAGCGTCGCGAGGCAGGAGAGCGTTCCCGGCGAGCGCGTCAGCGCGGCCCGGCGCAGTTGTCTCCGCAGCGGCCGGCGAGGCATTGGCCGGAGCAGCATCGAGCATCGCTCGTGCACGCCGCGCCGATGAGCTCACAAGCGGCGGTCTCGAGGACGCACGTCGGGGGAGCGCCGCTGCATGCGCCGGCGCAGCAGTCGGCGGTCGCGACGCACGCGCCACCCGCCGGGATGCACGCCGACGTACAGAGCAGCGGCTCCTTGCCGGTGGTGCCGGCGCGCGCGCACGTGCCTGCGCAGCAGTCGGCGGTCGTCGTGCACGGCGACCCGCTCGGGCGGCACGCGCCGGGCCCGACATCGCACCGTTGCTCTTGATTGCACGCGCCGCAGCACCCGACGCCGCCGCCCGATGTGCAGTCCTCGCCGCTCGGCCTGCACGCGAGCGCGGTGTCGAGCTGGCAGCGGCTCGCGACGCATCGTCCGGAGCAGCAGTCCCCGTCGGCCGCGCAGTCGTCGCCGGTCTTGGCGCAGACGGCAGCGACGCACGCGCCGCCACGGCACGCGAGCGAGCAGCAGTCTTGCGCACGCGTACACGACTCGCCGGTTCGCTTGCAGTACCCGAGGCACGCTCGGTTCGCCGTGCCGGGAACGGGCTCGCAGAGCGCGCTGCAGCATTGATCGCGCGTCGTGCACGCCGTGCCCGGCGCTCCGCACGAAGCCGGCAGGCAGACCGCGCCCTCGCAGCGATCGGAGCAGCAATCGCCTGCCGACGCGCACGATTGTCCCGCGCCGCGACACATCCGCGCGGCGGCATCGAGGCACGCGCCGGCGCCACGCCCTCCGTCCCCGAGGCCGGCCGCATCCGTATCACCCGCATCGATCGGCAGAGGACCGACGAGCACGACCTCCTCGCGACCGCACGCGGACGCGGAGACGAGCAGCGCGACGACGAACCCGCACGCCGATGCGAGGGCGAGCCGCGAAGTCACAGCAGGCTCGTGGTCAGCCTGAGCCCGACGAACGCCTGCACGGGATGCAGCTCGAAGATGGCGTCCGACTCCACGATGTAGCGTTGATACCGCAACATCGCCGTGGCGCCGACGTCGACCGCGATGCCGACGGTGCGGGTGGCGAGCGCTTCGAATGCGAGGGCGCCGTCGACCGAAGCGTCGAGCCTCGATGTCGAGGCCGTTCGCGCGGTGAGCACGGCGACGCCGTCGATGGACGTCGAGTGGAGCGACATGCCGAGGCGCGGCTCGAGGACGAAGTGCCTCCCGACCGGCAGCCGGAAGCGCGCGCTCGGCGAGACGGCGACCTCCACGAACCGACCCGAGAAGCGCGCTGCGTCGATCGAGAGGCCCGGCCCGAAGGTGCCCGCGACGGCGAGGCCGACGTTCCTTCGTGCGCCAATCCACGCGCTCAGGCCCGCGCCGAGCCGCGCGTCGACCTGGCTCGCGACCGCACGACCTGCGCCCTCGAGCTCGACGCGGAGCGCGGCATCGGTCATCGGAGCGACGCGGGTGCTCGCCTCGGCCGCTCCGTTCGCATCCGCATACGAGCGCGTGCTCGGAGGGACAGGCGACGGCGGTGACGGCGACGGAGATGCAGCCGGCGCCGACGGCGGCGAGACCGGCGCGCCAATGCGCTCCGCAGGCGGTGCGACCGTGCTCGAGCGAAGGAGTGTCTTCACGCTGAGCGCCGCCGCGGCGGCGGTGGGCGCATCGAACGGCGGAGCCGTCGCGATCTTCCGCGTCACGACCTGATCGGTGCTCGCGTCGTAGACCCATAGCGACGGCTCGCTCTGGTCCTGCGCGACCCACACCACGCCGGAGGCACCGGCGTCTCTTGCGAGGGCGCGGGCCTCGTCGGCAGCGCGCGGCATGACCGGCCTCGGCGGCGCGGAGTCGAGCGGGACGACGCGCAGGTCCCAGGGCGACAGCGCGACGGTGAGCGCGTCGCGGAACGGCGCGCCTCCGCCGATGACGAGGACCGGATGCGTCTCGGCTCGCGCCGTGGATGGGAGGAAGAGGCTCGCGAGCAACCACGCGACGGGGAGGACGCGGCTCTTCATGCGGTCAACGTAGCCGAGCCAAGATCTTTCGCGCATCCTCCGCGTTGGGCCCCTTCGGGTACCGCGTGACGTACTCGGCGAGCAGCCGCTTCGCGTCGTTCGTTTGACCACGGTCCGATGCAAGCCGCCCGGCGGCGAACAGCGCCGGCGGCGCCCACGGACCGCCGTTCGCGGCAAGGCGGCGGTAGGAGACCATCGCGGAGTCGGGCTGGGTCGCTTCGACCCTCGCCGCGTCGTCGTAGATCTGCTTCGCATCGGGCGGCGAGATGGTCCCGGGCGGATCTCCAGGTAGATGCAGACGAGGAAACGTCTCGCGCGGGCTCGTCGGCGCCGGTGTCGTCGACGGCATCATCGACGGCGCGGATGCCGTCACCGCGCTCGGCGGCACGGGCGCGGGCGGCGCAGGCGCAGGCTCCAGCAGCGGCCACGACTCTCCGTCGTGCAGCATCGTCACGTCCGCGCCGCGGCTCACCTCGACCGCGCCGTGGGCGACCTTCACGCGCACGGATGCGGCGTCGCGCGTGACGACGAAGCGCGTGCCGACGACACGCACGCGCACGTTCCCGGCCTGCACGACGAACGGCGGCCGGTCCTTGCGAGGCGTGACCTCGCAATCGACTGCGCCCTTCTCGACGACGACGAGCACGCCGTGCGCATCGTCGCCGCTCGCGACGACCGCGCTCGACGGGCCGACCTCGATCGTCGACTCGCCGACGGCCAGGCGTGACGGCGAGTCGCCCGTCTCGATGTGCGACGGGTTCATCACCGCCTCTGCACGCTCCGCGTGCGGCGCGGCCGGACGTGACTCGCGCAACGCGAAGAAGAGGAGGACTGCGGCTGCCGCCGCGCAAACGCCCGAGAGGACGACGACGTTCATACGGGTTCGGCGCGGTGTGGACGGTGCGAGCGGGCGGCTGGACGGCGCGCGCCCCGTGCGATCGCCATCGAGCGCGTCGAAGACGGCCGCATCGATCTTCTCCCATCGCGCTTCGCTGAGCGGCTCTACGGGGATCTTCGGATGGTCGCTCTTCACTGGCCCTCCTCCGATGCTTCGTGGCTCGCATCGTCATGTTGGACGAATGCGCGGAGGACCTCGTCCTTGCGCGCGCGAGCCTCGATGTGCTGTCGTGCGCGCCACACGCGCGCCTTCGTGGCGACGAGCGTCGACTCCATCATGGTCGCGACGTCCGCGAGCGAGTGTCCGTCGAGCGCATGCAGCGTGAACGCGATCCGCTGCTTCGGGTCGATCTTCTCGAGCTCGGCGTACAGCCTTCGCGCGGCTTCGCGGGCGAGGACGCGGCGCTCGGCGGACGGATCGCCGGACGGAATGTCGGCGACGAGCTCGAGTACCGCGCCCTTTCGCAGATCGCGCTTGGTCGTGAGATGCGCGTACGCGGCGCGCACCGCGCAGCGATCGATCCACGTCGCGAGCGACGAGTCGCCTCGGAATCCCCGGAGTGAGCGGAAGACCTGGAGGAACGTCTCCTGGATGGCGTCGTCGATGGGGTGGCTCGAGTTCGAGCCGAAGATTCGATAGAGCGTGGCGTGGACGCGGCGCTTCTCGCGCTCGTACAGCGTGCGCTGCGCGGAGCGATCCCCGCCGACGCATCGCGTTGCGAGGTCGAGATCGTCTTTCCAGCGTTGGGAGGCGGGTTCACCCACGGCAGAGAGGATAGTGGGCCGCTTGTTCGAAAAGGTGACGAGAGATTTTCGTCCTCACACGCGCACAGCGTGTCGTTGACCCTCCCCCTGAAATCGAGCGCACGTCGATTTCTGTAACCTCGTCGCGCGACCTCCCCACTGAGTGGGGCATGAAGAGCTGGCGTGTCTTGCTTGCGGTTCCTCTGGGTACCACGCTCGCGTTCGCGGTCGCGCATTGCGGCAGCGACGACGGCGCGACGATCGACGAGACCAACGCCGACAGCGGCGGCGACGGAGGCACGGGCACCGAAGGGTCGACCAGCGACGGTCCGGGCTCGACCGACGGCAGCACGGACGGAAACCCCGGCACGGACGCCGCGACGGACGGGCCCGGTCCCATCCCCGAAGGCGGCGCCATTGCCGATCCCGGCAAGGTCGCGTGCGGAAGCGCGTCGTGTGACGTCGCCACCTCCTTCTGTTGCGCCGTGCCCGACGGCGGCTCGTCGTGTCAGACGAGCGGCGGTGCCTGCACGGTGCTCGGCGGCACGAAGCAGCAATGCAACGAGGCCGCGGACTGTCCCGCCGTCGACGCAGGCCCGCAAGTCTGTTGTTACGAGACCGATCAGCTCGGTGGGCTCACCACGAGCTGCCATCTCGACTGCAACGGCGGCGGCGGAAAGCGTTACCAGGCGTGCCGCACCACCAACGAATGCCTGAGCGGCGCGTGCGCCGTTCGAACGTGCAACAGCGATGCGGGCACCGCCAGCATCGAGTCGTGCAAGCCGATCCCGGACGTGTGCCCGTGAGTGGAGGTCCCTCGATGACGATGACTTCGAAGAGCGCGCGTTTCCTCGTCCTGCCGTTGTTCGTCGCCGCCATGGCGGCGCTCGTCCATTGCGGGAGCGAGTCGAACGCCGACATCCCCCCAGTCGACGACGACGGTGGCAGTAGTGAAGCCGCCACGTTCGGCGAGGCCGGTCCGACGTGCGCGTCGCTCGCCTCCACCTGCGCGCAAGCCTCGGAGTGCTGCGTCGGCGCATGCACCGGAGGCCAGTGCGGCGGCGTCGTCGCAGACGGAGGTGTGAAGGCGTGCAACGCCGCCGACGCCGCATGCGCGAAGGGCTTCGACTGCTGCTCGGGCACGTGCACCGGCAACAAGTGCGTCGGCAGCACGTTCGTGACCGCGGACGGCGGCCCGAGCGGCGGCGCAACGTCGTGCATCGGTCCCGTCGCGGCCTGCACGACGAGCAGCGAGTGCTGCAGCGGGCTCTGCGAGCCCGTCACGGGTCAAGCGGGCGTCATCCAGTGTCGAGACGCATGTCGCGCCGACGGCGTCGCCTGCAACGACGCGCAGGACTGCTGCTCGCTCGGCTGCTTCAACGGCAAGTGCGGCGGCGGCCTCTGCCTGCTCGAGAGCGAGCCATGCACGGCGAACGCGGAGTGCTGCTCGAACATCTGCGATCCGGTGAAGAAGGAGTGCGGGATCGATCCCGCGAACTCGACGTGCCGCCCCACCGGCGAGACCTGTACGTCCGGGCCGCAGAGCGGCTGCTGCGGCGCGACCAAGGACAACGACCTCTGCGACAAGATCCACTTCGACCCGCCGCGCTGCATCGCGCCGCCGAGCCAGTGCAAGGGCGACAAGGCCGCGTGCACCGACAGCGCGCAGTGTTGCTCGAAGAACTGCGACCCCGCGACGAAGACGTGCCTCACGCAGTGCGTGCCGGCAGCGGGCGCCTGCAAGACGGGCGCGGACTGCTGCACCTCGAGCTGCACGAACGGGAGCTGCGACGTCGCGCTTCCTCCTCCGCCAGGCGGCGGTGGTGGCGGCACCCCGCCGGGCGGCGGAGGCACGACGTGTCAGCCCGTCGGAACGACGTGCACGACCGCCGCCGACTGCTGCACGTCACTCTGCCTGGGCGGCTCGTGCGCCATCCCGGGCCCGCGCTGAGCGTGGCCCGGTGCGCCCCGAAGGCGTGATGTCAGTCCGCCTTCGGTTTGTCGATCACGCTCTGGATCTCGCCCTTGTCGCCGGTCATCTTGATCTCCCAGAGGTGCTCGTTCGCGTCGCGCACGTAGAGCTCGTACAGGTTCTCCGGCGGCTTGACCTCCCACTCCTCGATGACGCCCGCCTTGGTCGCGAGCGCCTTCGCCTTCGCCTGCGCGAACGTCATCAGGCCCTGACCCGGCGGCGTGAGGTCGTACTCGAACGGTCCCTTCACCGACTTGATCTCCTCGAGCACGCCCGTCGCGCGCGTGATCTCGACCTGCAGAACCGCGCCGTTCGCGTTCGGGACCGAGAGCGCGACCTCGACGACCCAGCGATGCTCCTCACCTTCGTCGAGCTTCGTCGGCTCGGAGGCCGTTCCGGGCACCGCCGCCGCCGCGACCTCCTTCGCCTTCGAAGCGTCGATCTCGCCCGGCGTCCCGGTCCCCGTCCCCGTCGGCGCCCCGGTTCCGGCGTCCTTCGAGCTGGAGGAACAGCCCATTCCGAGCGCCGCCATAATGATAATGAACGTCACTTTCATCTTCATGGCGTTCGTTCTAGCGGCAGAGCTGATGTCGGACAAGCCGAAATCCGCTGCCCCCGAGGAATGCTGCCTTTTGCGGTAGGATCGACGGTACTTCCCTTGCGGCGGCTCAAGTGACCGAGCTTCGATCCGGAACGTCCGTTACCCCCACGCTCCGTCTGCTCCGGCCGCTCGGTCAGGGCGGGATGGGTCGCGTCTGGGTCGCGGAGCACCTGACGCTCGAGACGAACGTCGTCGTGAAGTTCATGGCGACCGACATCGCGGCGACGGCCGACGGCGCGGCGCGCTTCGCACGCGAGGCGTCGGTCGCTGCCGCCGTGAAGAGCCCGCATGTCGTGCAGGTCTTCGATCACGGCGTCACGCCCGACGGCGACGCGTACATCGTCATGGAGCT
>JAQBQJ010000254.1 GCA_028287065.1 Labilithrix sp.
GCCTGCGCCGTCCGTCGCGTCCGTCGTACCGCCGGCCTCGACGATGGCCGCCGTGAGCGCCGCGTCGCTGCCCGATGCACCCGCGGCGCGTGCGCCGATCGGCTCTGCTCGCGTCGCGGCATCGACCGAAGCTCCCTCCTCGCGTGGTCTCGCGGCCGAGCGCGCGCTTCTCGACGTGGCGCGCTCCGCGCTCGCGCGCGGCGAGCCGAGCGAGGCCCTCGTCGCGACCGGTCGACACGCGCACGACTATCCCGACGGCGTGCTCGTCGAGGAGCGCGAAGCGATCGCCGTGAAGGCGCTCGTGGCGCTCGGCCGTCGGGACGAGGCGCGCGCGCGCGCCCGCGCCCTCGAGCAGCGCTTCCCGAACGGCCTCACCGTGCGGGCGGTGAAAGCTGCCGCCTTTGGACCATGAACCTTTTCGAATGGGCAGGCCCGTTCGTCACCAAGCGATGCCCGTGAAGATGAACCGACGACTCTGGGTACGAGCGGTCGTGCTCGCGACGATCGCGACGAGCGCGCTCGCAGCGTGCGACGGCAAGGAGCTCGACGGCGGGACGCGCCACGCGTTCTTCGTCCGTGGCGCGCTCGCGCCTCCGAACGATCGACCGAACGGCACGTGCGTCTACAGCAACGACCCGAACGCGGCGCAGCTGTTCGAGGGGCGCGTCGACTTCGGCGTCGCCGACACGTTCCAGCTCGTCATGGCGGTGCAAGGAAGCGATCCCGCGGTCGCGACGAGCATCACCGGCGCCCACGTCGTCGTCCGCGACGGCGACGCGGAGCTTCGCTCGTTCGACGTGGTCACGACCGGGTACATCGAGCCGGGCGCGCGCGGGCTCGTGAGCTTCACGGCGATGGACCCTCCGACGAGAGAGCTGCTGCTCCCGATGCTTCCGAACCGACAGGCGTCCAAGAGCGTGACGATCGAAGTCGAGCTCACCGGGCGCGATCCGGCGGGAGGCCCCGACGTGACGACGCCGGTGTTCAAGTTCCCCGTGCTCGCATGCAACGGCTGCCTCGTCGACTTCTCCGAAAGCAACGATGAGACGATGCAGGTCCAGCCGAACTGCTTCAAGCCCGCGCCGGCGGGCACGCGCGTGCCGTGCTTCTCGGGCCAGGACGAGATCGTGTCCTGCGCGTCGTGCGTCGCCAGGCGCCCGGTCTGCGACCCCAACACCCCCTGAACGATCGCCAGCGCCGCGAGCGACACCGCCGCGCCGCGCGACAGCCCGCGCCGCCGAGGCTTCGCCGCACTGCGGCACGATGGGGACTTAGCTCGTCCGTCGGGCACGATGGCGAGCGCGGCGAACAAAAGGACGACGAGGACCACGCAGGCGGCCATGTGTTCACGACTAGGGTCTCGAAGCCGGCGAGGAAAGCCGTCTCGCAGCGAGCGGCCGCGCCGCGATCGCGAGTGGCCTTTATCGCGCGGCGAGCGGCGGGCGCGGCGCGTCGGAAACGATCCTGTTTCATGTCGGATCGCGCGCCGATCCGTCGAGAATCGCTTCGCGACAGCGGGTCGCGCGTCGTGTTAGCTTGCGACCCGCAACATGGGTACCAAGCCCCGATTCTGGTCGAGGATGACCGCTGCGCTCCTCACGATCGGAGGAGTGCTCGGGGTCCTCGGCACGACCGCGCTGACCGCCGGAAGCCTCCCCGCCTGCTCCTCGAACGACAAGGACACCGTCGAGCGCCCCTGCCCGCCCGGCCAGGCGTGCTCGGTGAACCTGACGCTCCTCCACACGTCGGACATCCACTCGCGCCTCTTCCCGTACGAGCAGGTCATCACGCAGGTCGACGCGACGCTCGGCCTCGGTGAGATCAACACCGTCTCCAACATCGGCGGCGTCGCGCGGATGTCCTACATCCTGAATCGCGAGCGCGCGCGCTCCGGCCGCGTCCTCCATCTCGATTCGGGCGACTGTTTCCAGGGCGCGCCGATCTTCAACTTCTACGCCGGCGAGCCCGAGGTGCGCGCCATGAGCGCGCTCGGCGTCGATGCCGCCGTGCTCGGCAACCACGAGTTCGATCGCGGCGCGCAGAACGTCGCGACCCAGTTCCAGCGCTGGTCGAACTTCGCGCTCCTCGCCGCGAACTACAAGTTCGAGCAGACCACCCAGGACATCCCGAACTTCGGCCGCATCGGCACCGTCGCGCGTCCGTTCGTGGTGCTCAACACCGGTGGCCTCCGCGTCGCGGCCATCGGCATGGGCAACCTCTCGAGCCTCACGTCGGTCTTCGATCAGCCGAACAAGACCGGCCTCACGCCGATCAACACCGTCGAGGTCGCGCAGACGTACATCGATCTTCTTCGTCCGTACGTGGACCTCATCGTCATGGTCACGCACCTCGGTCTCGAGGTCGATCAGCGCATGATCCGCGGCACCACGGGCATCGACGTCGTGCTCGGCGGCCACAACCACATCGTCATCAATCCGCCGCAGGAGGTCCGCGACTGCTCCGCCGACGAGGCCAACCCGGGCTTCGTGTGGATCACCGACCCCAACGCGTCGATTGATCCGAACGCCGTGCCGCCGGGCGGGCCCGATCGCGATCCGAAGAACCATCCGTTCGCGATCAAGCGCGCCTGCCGCCCGCGCAAGGTGATCATCGCGCACTCCGGCGCGTTCGCGAAGTACGTCGGCCGCCTCGATCTCGTGCTCTCGAACGATCGCAACCTCGTCTCGCCCGACGGCGATTCGAGCCACTACGACGACGTGAACGGCTTCGAGGTGCAGTCGAGCCGGTACAACGCGTTCCCGATCGATGCGACCGTCCCCGAGGATCCGGTCCTCGTCGACATGCTGCAGCCGTACCGTCGCTCCCTCGATCTCGCCGCCGACCTCGACATCCTCGTCGGCTACAGCCCCGAGGGCTCGCGGCGCTTCGCGACCACCGGCGGCGACTCTCCGCTCGGGAACGTCGTCGGCAACGCGATCTGGCTTCGACTCGGCATCCAGACGGACTTCTCGCTCACGAACTCGACCGGCATCCGAACCGACCTGAATCCAGGACCCGTGACGATCGAGCAGATGTTCAACATCTTCCCGTTCGACAACTCGATCACGAAGATGCAGCTCTCCGGGCTCGAAGTGCAGGAGCTCTTCGACTTCGCCGCACGCCGCACCGCAGGTCGTGGCTGTGCCTCGCAGATCCAGATCGCCGGAGCGCGCGTCCGTATCAACTGTTCGGGCTGTTCGCGCGTGAACATCGCGTGCAACTCCGACGCGGAATGCACGAGCGCGAACCCTCCGCGCGACGCCTGCGATCTCGGCGTCCACCGGTGCATCAAGCGCTGCGGAGAGGACTCCGACTGCGCATCGAGCATCGGGGGCACGTGCGATCCGGTGAAGAAGCAGTGCATCGTGAATGCCTGCGCGGAGCAGGTCTACATCGGCCACAGCGTGAAGCCCGACACGGGCGAGCGTCAGTCGTGCCTGTGCGACGACGCATGCGTCGGCCTTCCCTGCGGCGCGACGCCGTCGGGGAATGCGCCGCCCGGCATCTGCGACAAGACCGCGTACGCGAAGGGCCATCCCCCGCCCGAGGGTCTCTGCCTCTCGCAGATCAACCCCACGAACCTGTACGAGCTCGCGACGAGCAACTACCTCGCGGGCGGCGGCTCGGGCTTCCGCGTGTTGCAACGCAACACGACCCAGTTCGACACGAAGGTGCAGCAGCGCGACGCGCTCATCGACTACCTCCGCACCGGCAAGGCGTGCGGATACGATCCGGTCGCGAACCAGACGCCCGACGGCCTCAAGGCCTGCGTGACCGACACCGACTGCGGCGATTCGAGCAAGGTCTGCTCGTGTCCGGGTCACGTCGCCGAGGGGGGAACACCGCTCACGTGCACGACCGCCGGCAACTGTGACGGCGGCACCGGACGATGCGTGCTGAAGGACTGTCGCGATCAGGTCGCTCAGTTCCACTTCAAGCGCTGCGCGGACGCGCCGGATCAGGCCGCGTGCCGAGTGCCTGTCGCCGCGTGTCAGCTCGCCGGCGAGGAGTGCAAGCTCCTCGCGTGCATCGACAAGACGATCGGGAGCGCCTCCGACAACCGCGTGGAGCTGATCGGGAAATGAAGCCGTACCTCCTCTTCGTCCTCGGGCTCGTGTCGGCGTCCGCGACGTCGTGCTCGGGCGAGAAGTTCGGCTCGACGCGGAATCCGCCGCGTCTCGTCGTCGAGCTGGATCCGGCCTCGGTGGTCGGCGCCATCGACAAGCCGCTGCCCCTCGCGGTCGACACGCCGATCGCGTTCCGCGCGACCATCCACGCCGTCGACGTGAACGGCGCGCTCGACACGTCGTTCAACCGCTTCGTCCGCGTGTCGACGAAGCCGGGCGCGATCCAGCCCCTCACGAACGACGGCGCGAGCGGACGCAACGTCGAGCTCGTCCAGGGCACCTCCGCCTCGATCGAGGTGAAGGTCTCGAACGCGTACGGCGTCACGTACATCGTCGCGGACGACCTCGGCTACCGGCCGAAGGATCCGCTGTCCGAGACGCCGCCAAAGTGCTCGAACGCGATCGACGACGACGGCGACGGCGCGATCGACTTCCCTGCCGACGAAGGCTGCGCCTTCGCCAACGACGACGACGAGGAAGGCGGCACGTACGCGCAGGGCGTGAGCTCGCCGATCTACTTCGAGCTCCCGCGCATCGCGGATGTGCGTGGCCTCAAGTGCGTGACCGGCCTCGGCTGCTCGGGCAACGGCAGCACGCCGTACCCGCGCGAGCAGATCCTCCTCGACACGGGGTTCCGCGAGGCCACGAACTCGTTCGCGTTCGACACCGTGGTCACGCGCATCGCCTCGGACGGCTTCTATGTCACCGATCTCAAGGACAAGCCGGGAACGGTCCGTGGCGACGCAGGCTTCAACAGCGTGTTCGCGTTCAACTTCAACGCGCCGCCCCGCATGCGCACGTGCGACCGGATCAAGACGTACGGCGGCACCGCGAACGAGTTCTTCGGCTTCACGCAGATGTCCTATCCGACGTGGACGCTCGAGGAGTGGGACCCGGCGGCGCGACCCTGCCTCGTGCCGGAGCCCGAGCTCCTCTCGGCGCTCGTGATCCAGTCGGCGCCGGACCTGCTCCTGCGCTCGGGCAACTTCGTCACGGTCGACACCACGCCCGACGGCAAGAACAAGGCGATGGTCACGCCGCACTTCGGGCCCGGCGACGTGCCGAGGAGCCCGGGGGGTCTGTTCACGCCCACCGCCGATGCGTCGAACTGCGACCTCGACAAGAACGGCAAGATCACGTTCGAGATCGGCAACCCCGAGAACGACTGCAACGCCGCGTGCACGGCGGATGTCGAGTGCACCGAGTGGTCGAACTGGATCTCGCGCAGCACGTTCCGCATCACCGTCCAGGACGGGACCGGTACACGCGCGGCCATCCAGGCCGACGCGAGCGCCGCGGCCGGCTTCGATCCGATCGCGTTGAAGGGCAAGGAGCTCCGTCACTTCGCCGGGACGCTCCACTTCTTCTCCGGCGGCTCGCAGTTCACGATCGAAGTGCGCTGCAAGGACGACGTGCAGGCCACGCTGCAGGAAGCGCCGTTCCTCAGCGACAAGACCTGCACGACCGACGACCAGTGCAGCGTGAAGGCCGGCCTGGCGCCCGACTTCAAGTGCGTCCAGCTCGGCTTGGGAGCCAAGGCTTGCCGCAAGCTCGATCCCGAAAAGCCCGACGTGAGGGAGCCGCCTCCTCTCGCGTGCGTGTTCCCGCGAACCTTCCTCGAAAATAACCCGCAGTGACTGCCCGCACCCCTCCGGAGCTCCGCTCGATGCAGCAAGGCCGCCTGTTCTCCCGCCACGTCGCGTGGCTCGCCGCGCCGGCGATCCTGATCGCGCCGTCGATCGCGTTCGCGCAAAACGCGCAGCCGTCGACCACGCCGACGCCCGCTGCGTCGGCGACGACGACGCAGACGCCGACGACGACGACGGTCCCCGGAACGAACCCCGCGCCCACGCCGAACGGCGCGGGCAGCGGTCCGATCAACGCGGGCGCGGCGAGCGGTACGACGCCGAGCGCGGATCAAGGCGTGCCGAACGGACCGCCCGCGACAGTCGGCACTCCGGCCAACGGCACGGCGCCGACGGCGGACGCGGTCGATGCGACCGGTACAGCGGGCGCGCGCGCGGCAGGCACGCCGCCTCCGGGCGCCGCCGACGGACGCGGCTTCATGGATACGCGCCTCACGTGGACGTTCGGCGACGACGATTTCCTGCACAAGACCGGCGAGCTGATCCCGCTCTCGCCCACGTTCGGCGTCGGCGAGCGTTCGCAGTACCGCCTCTTCTTCGACAACCTGAACTCGCGCTTCTCGGGTCGCGAGAACATCACGCACCTCGTGATGTACAAGAAGCTGCCCGCGTTCATCGAGCACCTCACGACCGAGGCCGCGCTCGTCATGCGCTTCGATCTCGCGCAGCTCGCCGCGCAGACCGGCAACCTCAACGCCGCGATCTACGACTCCGGTTCGTACCTGCGCCTCCACTACCAGACGGGCGCGTCGGAGAAAGAAGGCCTCTCGGCCGTCTTCTTCCCGCTCGACACCGATCGCTTCCGCCTCGGCTACCTCTACGACCTCTCATGGGGTGGTACGGCGGCGTCGATCAACCAGTCGATCTTCCCTCGCCTGCAGGGCGCCGCGCCCGGCATGAAGATCCAGTACGACCACGAGAAGTTCTACATCTTCGGCGGCTTCAAGACCGCGACCATCATCCAGCCCGAGCAGGTGCTCTCACCCGGCGGCGAGAACGACGTCGAGACCGTGCGCGTCGGCGAGACGAACTACGGCTTCCTCGCCGGGGCCGGCGTCGATCCGCTCGACAACCTCCGCTTCGACATCGGCGGCGGCTACTTCCAGCAGGGCAAGTTCGACCTCGAGGACGTGCGCGGCAAGAACGTCTACACGTACGGCGGCTCCGGTCGCATCGTGTTCCACGAGGGCATGCCGGTCCCGCAGTCGGTCGACTTCCTCCTCTACAGAAACGATCCGAACAAGCCGCTCATCCTGTTCAAGCCGGAGAAATACGACGCGAACCAGTTTGGCTTCAGCGTCAGCGCCGAGCTCGACTGGCTGCAGCAGCACCTCAAGGACTTCGACACGGCCGGCGCCGTGAAGGATCAGTCCGCGCGCGGCGCCGCCGTGCAGGGCGTCGTGAAGGCCGGCTACCTCCGTTTCAGTGCGACGGGCATCTACCGCGATCTGAACTTCGTCGTTCGTAACGTCCCGGGCTTCATCCCGTTCGAGACGCTGCCGCAGAGCGCGAAGACGGACGCCGAGCTCTTCGGCTCGATCGCGGCCGACTATCACTTCCCGGCAGCGCACCTCACGCCGGGCATCGGCGGCGGCGTGCAGCTCCCGGCCACGTTCCGCAGCGAGTTCACCGACGGCGGCGTGCCCGCGCAGCGCGTGATCGTCGTCCGCCAGCAGGGCGACGAGTCGATCCTCCCTTACAACAAGGATCGCTCGGCGATCTTCCAGGCGCGCGTCGCGCTCCGCTGGGACATCAGCGAAATGTTCGCGGTCGTCGCCTGGGTGCAGCTCATTCGCGACAACAACGGCACGCTCGTCGTGCGCGATCCGACCGAAGGCACGGCATCGCTGCGCGTCTTCCAGAGCCCGAACCGCATCGGCGCGGCGACGGCCGTGCAGGCGAGGTTCTAGGCCGCGAGCGCTCCCGCGGGGGCGCTCACCGGTGGCAGGAGCGACATCAGCTTCTGCGCGTCCTTGTACGACGGGGCGATGAACGTGCGCGTCGTGCCGGCGCGCGTCTCGACGACGAGGCGCGCCATGCCGCGATCGGCGCGGTCGATCCGTATCGCGTCGATCTTCACGAGAGCACCGTCGACGAGCAGGCCTTCGTTCGAGGCACCGAGGCGCGCATTGCGGGTCGAGAAGATCGCGGGAAGCGCGAACGCGGGTGCGAGCCCGACGGCGACGAGCAGCCCGGCGATCCCGATGTCGATGCTGCGGTCCATCAGGACCGAGCGGACGCAGAGCGCGCACGCGAACAGATAGAGGGCCGGCGCGAGGGTCGCCCAGAGCGGCGCCCGCTCCTCGCGAACGCGGAGCACGAGATCGTCCATGGCCAACGGCGCTGCATTTATCGTACCCGCACCTACATTGTTCAAAGCCGCGGAATGACGCTGCGTTCCGCCTTGCGAGCCGGTGCGATGGCGGTCGGGCGATCCAGGACTTCGAGAAACAAGCGGAGACGCGGGGAAGCCCGCGGCGGGGCGCGGAGGGGTCTCGCCTCGATCCCTTTCCGGAGCCGCGTCGCCGTTCGCGAAACGTTACACCCGTCCCACCGGCTTCGCCGGCGGTCCGGGCTCCACGTTTCGCTCACCAAGGGGAGATCTCGATTCCTACCTTCCGGGGCGATCCGCAATTTCACCATCATCCGACCTTCCGCCGTCCTGCGGAGTCTTGTTCCGCAGGACGGTCGGTAGGTCGCTGCAGGGTGAAGTTGCGGATCGCGCTCGCGGGTCGGGATTGAGATCTCCCCTTGGTGAGCGAATCTCGGAGCACGCTCCGCGCGCGTAGCGCGTGGGAGCGTGCGTAGAGATTCGCGAACGGCGACGCCGGTACAGTGGGGAAGAGAGGCGGGACCCCTCCGCGCCCCTCCGCGCCTCCGCTTGTTTCTCGAATCCGAAAGCCCGCGGGCGCCAGTCACCACATGAACACGCTGCGCAGCAGGTCCCGCCACTCCTGCACGCGATCGTTCACGCCGTCGCGCGCTTCGAGCACCGCGAGCTGGACGTGCACGTCGCCGCCGCGCTTTGCCTCGCGCGCGTCATGCTGCTCGTCGCGCTCGCGTGCGCGCGTCCGCTCGAGGCCGCCCGAGGCCGCGAACGCGACCACGCGGGTGAGCTCGCCGGCATCGAACCACGTTCCGTGCACCTTACACACATCTACGATCACGCCCGAGACCTTGCCGAAGTTCACGCGGTTCATCGCGTTGTGACACTGCGGGCAGGCGATGTAGCGCACGGGCTGGAGCTCGCGTCGCGGCAGTGCATCGCGCAGCGTGCCGCCGATCTCGGCGCTGCACAGGATCTCCGCGAGCGCGTCGCGCGGCACGAACATGCCTCCGCAGTGCGGGCACTCGTGCGTGCGTCCGTCGAGGCCGGAGGTCGCCTCGAGCGGACGGTTGCAGCGCGGACATGGCGCGTCCGTCGCGTCGAGGAGCGGCTCCAGCTCGAGGGGATGCGCGCAGCGCGTGCAGCTGAACGCGCCCGGCGCTTGCAGCGAGAAGCACCGCTGGCAGCGCACGTTCTCGAGCCGTACGTCGCAGTGCGGACAGATCCGCACCATCGCCGGACACTGGTTCCCGCAGAACGGGCACGTGGTGCTCGGCTCGGGCTCGTTCGCAGGCGAGGCGGAGCGATACGGGCCGTCCCCGCGCGCGCTCGCCGGGATCCGCGCGCTGCTTCGCGCTCCATCTCCGAAGCCGACGCCGTGCTCGGTCGGACCTCCCGCGATCTCGACGCGATGCCCGCACGCGCACACGATGCTCGCGCCGGGAAAGGCCGCCGGCAGCGCTGCGCTGCACGCCGGGCACGCGGCGTCGGTCACGACGAGCGGCGGCGACGCATGTTGCGGACGAGCGGCGCGAAGCCGCCGACCGTGACCGCCGCGACGAGGCTCACGACGAAGAGAGCGATGTCCCACCATCCGCTCGCGAGACCCCGCGAGCTGCGCCAGAGCACCGTGTGCCCGATGCGCGCCAAGATCGAGAGACCGCCGTAGGTGACGAGCGCGGCGGTGGCGGTGCGCTTCAGATCGCTCGCGAGCTGCAGCGCGCGCACGCTGTTCGGCCAGATCACCTTGCGGACGTGCAGCACGTACAGCGCAATGGGCGTGGCCGCCGCGAAGAGACAACCGACGACGAGCAGCACGCACTCGGTGAGCGTGATCTCGCCGTCGTGGAGCACGCGCACGAGCCCGGCGAGCGAGGCGGTGGTCCCGCCGACGAGCCACGTCCCGAGGACCGCGCTCGCGACCGTGATGGTGGGTCGCGAGACGCGCGCGAGCGTCGCCGACTGCCCCGGCGGAGGTGTGGACGTCGCGAACATCTTCTTCGCGAGGTCGAACGCGCGATGCGTGCTGCTCTTCGCGAGGTCCACGGGAGGATCGCTGCCGACCTGGCGCTGCAGGGCCATCACGCGGCCCCCGTCCTCGAAGACGGCGAGCGCCTTCTCGAGCTCCGCCATCGTCTGGTAGCGATCGCGCGCCTCCTTCGCCATCGCCTTCTGGACGATCAGCTCGATCGCCTCGGGGATGCGCGGATCGATCGAGCGCGGGCGCGGCGGATCCTGGGTCAGCACCATCGAGATCGTCGACGTGGGGTCCTCGGAGTCGAATGGACGCCGGCCGGTGAGCGCGTAGTAGAGGACCGCGCCCGTCGAGTAGATGTCGGCGCGGAGGTCGACCGATTTTCCACGCGCCTGCTCCGGCGCCATGTAGCTCGGCGTGCCCATGATGATGCCGGTGCGCGTGAGGTGCTCGCGGTCGCTCCCGCCCGCCTTGCTGATGCCGAAGTCGAGCACCTTCACGGTGACGGCGTGGATCTCGCCGGCGGCGACGGCGTCGATCGAGGACTTCAGCAGCATGATGTTCTCGGGCTTCATGTCCCGATGGACGATCCCGCGTGCATGCGCGACGCCGAGCGCGCGACAGACCTGACGCCCGACTGCCGCGGTCATGCGCGGCTCGAGGGGTCCGCGCGTCGCGATGAAGGTGGCGAGCTCCTCGCCTTCGACGAACTCGCCCACGAAATAGGGCGTTCCGTCGGGGAGATGATGGACGTCGAAGACGTCGACGACGTTCGGATGCGACAGCGAGCTCGCGCTCTCCGCTTCGCGCATGAAGCGCGCGACGATCTCGTTGTTCTTCGCGAGGTCGGAGTGGAGGGTCTTCACCGCGAAGCGGCGCTCCTTCAGGCGGAGGTGACGCGCCTCGTAGACCTTACCCATGCCGCCTTCGCCGACGACGCGGATGATCTGGTACGTCTCGCCGAGCAGCTTGCCGATGAGCGGATCGCTCGCGCTCTCCGATCCCTCGTCGACGAGCGGGCTCGCGTCGCGCGGGCACACGAGGAAGTCGGCGGGGTAGCGGGTCTCGCATGCCGTGCATCGCTTCGGCAGCGGCACGTCGGGCGCGAAGCCCAGGTTGGCGCTCGAGCCTTCGCGCGCGACGACCGAGATGACGAAGTCCGGACGTGAGGCGGTGCCGCCCTCTGCCGACAGCGGCGGTGCCGGAACCGTCGCCGGTCCGTGGATGGTCGGAGTGGGAGGGGGCGGCGCCGGAGCGGGCGGCGCGACAGGCGGGAGGCCCGCATGGATCATCGTGGCGACACGCGCCGCGGGCATTTTCGGAGACGAAGGCGCGAGCGGCTGCGTCACGGGCTGCGCCAGCGCCGGTGCGACCGGAGCGGCGACCGGCATCCGGCTCGAGCTCGGCAGCGGGGGCGCAGGCTTGTGCGGCGCGGCCGCGACCAGGCGCGCGCTCGACGGATCGCGGTTCATCGGCGCGGTCGGCGGCCGGGGGAGCGCGGCGCGCAGCGGCCCCGATCCGGCCGCGACGGCCGCGATCATCGCCGGATCGGGTGCGGCTCCGACCCTCGTGGCCTCGACCGTCGCCACGCCGGAGCTAGGCTCGGGTCCGAACGGGTTCGTTCCGGTCGGGCCGGCGGCCTCGACGGAGGGCGGGCGCTCGGTATCGCTGACGGCGCTCCCGAGAGGGGCAGCCTCCAGATTCGTGTCGGTTCCCTCGGGATCCGAACGCAGGGGGGTCGAAGGGGGCATTCGCAGCTACCGAAAGCGCGATCGTAACGCCTTAGGGGCTTGTTGACGTGGGAAATCCCACGCCTATACTGCGCCGGCTTCACGGGTCTTCCCGTGTAGGCCAGGCGGCCCCACCCGGTTCGGCGCAGACTTCTCTAGCCGCTTCTGGGGGGTGCCCTTCACTGAAGGTTTTCAAGTAGATGCCTCTTCATACCGAGAAAAAAGCGGAGCTCATCGACAAGTTCCGTACGCACGAGAACGACACCGGGTCGCCCGAGGTCCAGATCGCCCTCCTCACGGAGCGCATCTCGTACCTCACGGAGCACTTCAAGACCCATCTGAAGGACCACCACTCTCGGCGTGGCCTCCTCAAGATGGTGTCGAAGCGTCGCCGGCTCCTCAGCTACCTCAAGAAGTCGAGCCTGGACCGCTACCGCAAGACGGTCTCGGCGCTCAACCTCCGCAAGTAACTCTCCCGAAGGGGACGGCAATGACGCCGTCCCCTTCCTTGTTTCGTCTTCTGTAGTTCCCCCCGGACAGATCTCTTTTCCTTGCTCTTCGATTCATACCCACGAACCCGTTCGTGAGCATGAACCGAGGACACAAGGACAACCGAGCTGGCCGGCGTCGAGCCGCACGTACGCGGCAACGCGCTTAAGGAGCGCTCATCGCATGTCCTTCGTCCGTGAATCCGTCACGATCAACGGCAAGCCCCTGACCTTCGAAACGGGTCGGCTCGCCAAGCAAGCCCACGGTTCCATTCTCATCAGCTACGGCGAGTCCGTCGTCCTCGTCACCGCGGTCAGCGGCGACGAGCGCCCCGGCCTCGACTTCTTCCCGCTCACCTGTGAGTACGTCGAGAAGACGTTCGCCGCCGGCAAGATCCCGGGCGGCTTCTTCAAGCGCGAGGCGCGTCAGCGCGACGAGGAGATCCTCACCTGCCGCTTGATGGATCGCCCGATGCGTCCCCTCTTCCCCGAGGGCTACAAGAACGACACGCAGATCATCGCGACGGTTCTCTCCGCCGACAAGATCTACGCGACCGACGTTCTCGCGCTCTGCGGTGCGAGCGCCGCCGTGCACATCTCGGACATCCCGTGGGACGGTCCGCTCGCCGGCGTTCGCGTCGCGCGCGTGAACGGCGAGTTCATCGTCTTCCCGACCTACGAGCAGCAGGCCGAGGCCGACATCGACATGGTCGTCGCCTGCTCGAAGGACGCGATCGTCATGGTCGAAGGCGGCGCCGCCGAGGCCAGCGAGAAGGACCTCATCGACGCGCTCTTCTTCGCGTTCGAGGCCGCACAGCCGATCATCCAGCTCATCGAGAAGATGCGCGCCGCGGTCGGCAAGACCAAGCGCCCGTTCGAGCCGAAGAAGCTCCCCGCCGACGTCGCCGCGCTCATCCCCGCGCTCGTCGACAAGCAGATCATCGAGTCCTCGCTCATCAAGGACAAGAAGAAGCGCTACGACGGCTACAAGGCCGCGAAGAACACGATGGTCGAGGCGCTCACCGCGAAGCTCGGCCCCGAGAAGTTCCTCGAGCACGAGAAGCTGATCAAGGCGGAGTTCGAGGAGCGCAAGTACGTCGTCGTCCGCGAGTACGTCCTCAGCGAGAACAAGCGCATCGACGGCCGCGACATGAAGACCATCCGCGCGATCGCGACGGAAGTCGGTCTCCTCCCGCGCGTCCACGGAAGCGCGATGTTCCAGCGCGGCGAGACGCAGGCGATGGTCACGACCACGCTCGGCACGTCGAGCGACGAGCAGAAGATCGACGCGCTCATCGGCGAGCGCTGGAAGCGCTTCATGCTTCACTACAACTTCCCGCCCTTCTCGACCGGCGAGACCAAGCCGATGCGCGGCCCCGGCCGTCGTGAGATCGGCCACGGCGCTCTCGCCGAGCGCGCGATCTCCCGCATGATGCCG
>JAQBQJ010000255.1 GCA_028287065.1 Labilithrix sp.
GTGTCGCGCTGGGTCGCTGAATCCGGCCGTATCCCGAAGCTCATCGAGGAGCGCTACGGGCACCTCGAGGGCGAGGCACGGATGAGCGCGGCCGTCGAAGAGAACGTCCTCATCCAGCTCGAGAACCCGCGCTCGTTCGACTTCATCGCGCGCGGGCTCGACGCCGGCGAGCTCACCATGAACGGCTGGGTCTTCAACATCGGCACGGGCGACGTCTTCGACTACGACCCCGTCTCCGGGCAGTTCCTGCAGGTCGGCGGCGGCGAGGGCGGCGGGCGCTCGTCGCGCCCGCCCCCTCCGGTCAAGTGATCGAATGACCGAGCTTCGGTGACCTGAGCATCGCGCGCCGCTTTCGGACCTGTCCCGACCCGATGCTTCGACCACCAATTCGGTGGTCTAACTATCTTCGATGGGACCGCTTCACGTCGGGTTCGCGGCGGCTCCCCGTTCGTCGCGCCGCTCGCGATTGCGGCCGCCGCGCTCCTCCGAACGCACGCCGGTGCCCTCGCTCACACGACGCATGACCTGAGGTCCGGCCTCGTGCACGACGCTGCGCATCGCGGCGAACACGAGCGTCTTGAGCAGCGCAGGCACGAGCGGGAGGATCGCGAGGATGGACGCGCCGAGGAGCACCTTCGACTCCGGCTTGCTCATGCCGATCCCCCCCATCCCCGACGAACGGCGGCCTTCGCCTTCGAGCCCCATCACGCCGTCCGCGCGGTCGTACACGACGAGATCGTCGTCGATGCTCTCCACGCCCGGAACCCGCGACGCCGCGCGCACGACGCGATCGTGCTCCGACGCAAGGACTGGGCCCTTCAGCTCGATCTCGTTGCCTTCCTTCAGGCGCACCTGGATCGCGTCGGCGTGCGGCGTCACGCGTGCGAGCTTCGAGCGCACGCGATTGATGAGCTCCTCCTCGGAGACCTCGCCTCCACCTCCGCCCTCGAGCTCGCCCTTCACCGACTGAAGCGCTTCTCGCGCTTCGTTCAAGATGCGCTGCGATGCGTCCCGGATGCGCGCACGACGCTCGGGGCCGCGCTCCGGGTCGAAGAAGAACATCGAGCCGACTCCGATTGCGAATCCGTATGTCAAACCACGAAGCATGGCGGTCACCTTCTTCCGACCACGCATGAGCAATGCGCGTACCGTCGCCCGGCGCGACCAGCACACGTGAATGGCAGGGAGATCCACGGGTGGAACGCGCGTTCACGCGGGGTGGGGCGAGGCGTGCGCGCTCACCGGCACACACGCGCCCAGCCATGTAGGGCTCATCCGTTGGTTCAGTGCGCATCGACCGCTGCGCTCGCGTCGCTGCTCCCGGCGTCCGCGGGGCTCGCGACGCACTTCGCCGTCGCTGCGTCGCACTGCTGCCCGGGGCACTGCGTGTCGCTGCTGCAACCGACGCGGCACGTGAACGTCAGCGGGTCGCAGATCGGCGATGCATGTCCGCAGTCGGCGTTCGAAGTGCAAGCGTGGCAAGTGCCCGTGAGCGTCCGACAGCGCGGGCGCGCCGCGGGACACGTCGCGTCGGACGTGCACTCCACGCATCGGTGCTGTGCGGGCGAGCACACGCCGGACGAACAATCCGCGTCGACGTTGCACGACACGCATTCGCCTGACGCTTTGTCACACGCGGTTCCTGCCGGACACTGGTTCGTATCGCTGCACGGCGCATGACACTCGTCATCGGAGGACCAACACGTGCGCGCGCCAGCCGGACAATCTGGCGAACCGCCGTCGGCGCTGCTCGTCCCGGGCCGACAGCCGACGCATGTACCTTGCAGACAATGCGCGGCTGCCACCGGACAATCGACGTCGTCCCGGCATTCCACGCACCCGAGCGATTCCTCACAAAGAAGGAACGGACCGCAGTCGTTTCGTCCGTTCGCTCCGCACAGCGCGCCGGAGCCGATCGGCGCGGCGCTCTCCGGAGGTGCGTCGGGTGCGTCCCCGTCCGTCGCCGCGCTCGATCCGTCGGTCGCGCCGTCCTCGAGGGCGTCCCCTCCGCCATCTTGTCCGGGCACTCCAATGCCCGCTCCGTCCGGACAACCTGCGAGAAGCGGCGCGATCGGCGCGAAGAGCGCAAAGGAGAAGAGAAGGCACGACGCACGAAGCATGTTCATGCGGCGCGCTCAGCAACCCGCGTGCCGCGGCCAGGACGCGCGCTCAGCGCTGGAGCGCCGTCTCCTCGGGAAGGTAATCGGTTTTTCCCCAGCACTTCACGCTCGCGTCGCGAAGGCGCGCGCACGCGAAGTCGAAGCCCGACGTGACGTCGACGGCGTCGTGGATCTCGGCGACGAGCTCCGGCGCCGGCTCGGCGGGGATGACGTCGTAGATCGCCGGCCAGCACTGGACGTGCCCGTCGGCCTGCAGCGCGCAGCTCTTCAGCCGGTGCGTAGACACCTTGATGACGTGCGTGAGGCCGGGGATCGCCTGCGCGAGGCTCGGATCGTGCGGACGCGAGCCCAGCGAGACATGGCTCGAGCCCCAGCACCTCACCTCGCCTCGATTCGTCAGCGCGCATTCGTCGGTGAGGCCGGACGAGACATCGACGGCGTCGGCGAGCGACGGGAGCGGCAAAGGAGGAGGAGGCGGGCCTCGCTTCGGAGCCCAGGTTACCCATCCGTCGAATGTCTTGGCGTACGTGCGCTCGTAGCCGGTGACGAGCCGCGATGCGCCGTGCGCGATCACGGCAGGATGCCGGCGTGAGGTCGGATCGAGATCATATGCAATCTGCACGGAGTCGATCTGACCGCCCCAACACAGCACGTCTCCGCCGCGGACGCGGGCGCACGTATGTGCCGTGCCTGCGCTGAGCTCCTCGATCTCGCGCACACCCGCGACGCCGACCGGGGACATGCGCGGCTCGCCGCCGATGCCGTCGCCCGTCTGCGCGAAAGCGTTGTCGCCCCAGCAGCGCGCCGTACCATCCTCGAGGCGGACGCAGACGTGATGGCCGCCCGCGGCGAGCTGCACGGCGCCCTCGGTGCCGGGGACACGGAACCATTCGGCGTGCGGCTCGCGCGTTCCGTCGCCAACCTCGCCCCACATGTTGCGACCGGCGCAGCGCACGGCATGATCCACGAGCTCGCACACGCCGTCCTGCGTCGCCTGGAGCTCCATGTGCGGAGGCAGAGGCGGCGGGGCATCGACGCTGCGCGCGGCGTTCGCACGCGCGGCCTCCATGTCCACGGCGCGCACCGGCGCTCCCGCGCAGGCGGCGAAGACGAGGACGAGCACGAGCGCGACGACGATTCGCAGGATGGTCGACGTATCGTCGGTCAACCCGCCCCGTGTCCGCAAGGCGCCGGCGCCGCTTTAGGTCCAGCCGGCTGCGCGCTCGGGAGCTCCTCCTTCGCGGGCTCGGACGTATCGGGCGGCGGCGGCTTCGGCGCCGGGATCTGATCGACGCGCGCGAACGTGAACCCCGCTGCCTTCAGCTTCGGCACGAGGTACTTCACCATGTCGACCGTCTTCTCGTTGTTGCCTTCGTTCGGATCGAGCGGCCCGTCGTGCATGAGCACGATGCCCTTCTTCTTCGCGGTGATCTCCGCGAGGTACAGGTCGCCGCAGGTCTCGACGTCGAGCTGGTGATCGTCCGACCAGCACTCGAAGTCGGCGGCGCTCTTGTCCGTGAGCCCGTTGCCGATGTCCCATCCGACGGGCCCGAGATACTTCTTCATCGTCGAGCGATCGAGCGCGTCGCGCACGTGCGGCGTCCACGCCGCGTACGGCGCGCGCAGGAAGAACCTCCCGCCCGGCACGTACGGCAGGATCCGGGCATCGGCCTGCGCGACCGCGTCGATGATCTCCGCGTCACCGAGCTCGGGGAGCGCGGCGTTGGTCTCGGTGAGGTTCCCGACGAGATGTCCGTCCTTCACGAGCTGGGCGAGCGCCCACTCGCGCCCGTCGACGTTCTTCCCGTTCACGAAGAACGTCGCCGCAATGCCCTCGCCGTGAAGATAGTCCGAGAGCTCCCAGGTCCGCTCCGCAGGTCCCTGATCGAAGGTGAGCACCAGCGTCCGAGCCGGCAACGTCGCCCCGTCCTGTCCATCATCCGTGAGCGCCTGCGCGCCGCTGCAGAACACGTACGTCGGCCGCTCGGGCGGATCGGGCAGGCATCCGCCCAGCGCCGCAACCGCGACGATCGCCTGAGCCCACCGGATCGCGCGCATCGTGCCCTTCATACGCGCTCTCCTCCCCCGTTCTCCCCATCGCAACCAACGAGACGGTGGATCTGGTGCGGCACCGCCGCTCGTCTCACGCGGATGCGCGCTCCTCCACCGGCATCTCCGTCTCGCTCATCGATGCAAGGAGCGTCGCGACGAGCTCCGCCCAACGCTCGAGCGCCGAGATGCTGAGGAAATGCTCCCTCACGCGCTCGTACCCCGCATTGCCGAGACTGCGCGCGAGCGCCGGATCGGCGAGCACGCGCGCGAGCAGAGCGGCGAGCTCTCCAGGGTTCGCCGGGTCGCACACGAGCAGGCCGTCGATGCCGTCGCGGATCTGATCCTGGATGCCTCCGACGGCGCTCGCGACGACGGCACGGCGCTTCCAGAGCGCTTCGCTCACGGTGAGACCGAAGCCCTCGCGAAGGCTCTTCTGCACGACGACGGCGGCGTGCCGCTGCAGCGCGTTGACCATCACGGCGTTCTCGTCGGTGTCGTTCATCGGCAGCTGCGCGAGGTGCACCATCGCGCGCAGAGCATCCGGCAGCGCGCGCCAGGCGTGCTCGACATCGTCCAGGACCTGCGGTCCTTCGGGATCGTCCGCGATGCCGCGCACGTTCGGGCCCGCGAGCAGCAGATGCGCGCCGCAGGCCTGGCCGCTCTTCACGAGCTCGGCGAAGCCGCGCAGCACGCCCAACGGATCCTTCATGCGGTCCCACCGCGAGACCTGCACGACGAGCGGCGTCTCGTACGACGGCGCGCCGCCGACACACATGAGGTCTGCCTTGCGATCCACCCGGTCGAGGCTCCCGTCGTCGCGCACGAACACCGGATCGTCGTGGCTACCGCTGCCGTCGACGAGCCCGATGTGGACGAGGATGGCGCGCACGGTCTGCTCGTCGAGCATCTGGTTCTTGGCCGAGAACGGATCGATGTTCGGCGGGAGCACGATAGAGCGCTTTCGCGGCAGCCAATCGGGCGCGTAGGAAGCGCGAGAGAAGATCGCGAGCGGTACGTGCTCGATGTACTTGCGCAGGAACGCCCAGCCCTTGTCGACGTCGACGCCGTGCCAGTCGTGACCGATGTGACAGCGCCACACGACCGGGATGTTGCGCGCGACGAGATGCGGGATGAGCCCTGCGGTCTGCGGGTCGTGGCAGACCACGATGTCCCCCGGCTGTATCAGGGCGTCGAGCGCGAGGATGTTGTCGCGGATGACCTCCTCGTAGATGCGGGTCTCCGCCGGACCGAGAGGCGAGCCGTCGCCGGGCGAGTCGTGCAGTGCGTTGTGGAGCCGCTTCGTGACCCGGAAGAACTCCGGCGAACCCTCCATCACGAGCCAGCGCGCCAGGACCCCGAGCCCGCGGGCGTAGCGCAGCAAGGAGCGGAGCATCTCGGCGACGCCTCCACCGGTCGCGGTCGAGTTGATGTTCCAGATGGCTCGCGTGCCGACGAGCTCCCGGATGTGCCCGGCCATCTGCCGTACCGATTCCACGCGCTGCACACCGACGAGATCGACGAACGCATCGATGCGGCGGCAGCTCACATTCACCTCGAACATGGACGTCGCCCTCCGCGCGGCTTCCGTGCGAACGACGTGCCGCGTCGCGCCGCGAGCTCATGGGTGTAATCTCCTGCGCACGACGATGACCACCTCGCGAACGACCGACCGGCGCCTCGCCGGCGCAGCGGACAAGCTGCTCTTCACGCCTGGACCGCTCACCACCAGCCGCACCACCAAGCAGGCCATGCTCCGCGACCTCGGCTCGCGCGATGTCGAGTTCATCGACATCGTCCGCGAGGTGCGGAAGGGCCTGCTCGAGATCGGGCAGTGCGCGTCGACGCACGAGGCGATCCTCATGCAGGGCAGCGGCACGTTCGGGATCGAGTCCGTCGTCTCCTCGGCGATCCCGAAGGGCGGCAAGCTCCTCGTCGTCGTCAACGGCGCCTACGGCAAGCGCATCGTCCGCATGGCGGAGATCCACGGCATCGAGCGCGTCGTCCAGACGTACGGCGAGGACGCGCTCGCAGACGTTGCCGCCATCGAGGCCGCGCTCGCGAAGGACGCCGCGATCACGCACGTCGCGATGGTGCATTCCGAGACGACCACCGGTCTCGTGAATCCGATCGAGCAGGTCGGCCGCGTCGTTCGCGCGGCGAAGCGCATCTTCATCGTCGATGCGATGAGCTCGTTCGGGGCGATCCCGATCGACGTCGACCGCAGCGCGATCGACTACCTCGTCTCCTCCGCGAACAAGTGCATCGAGGGCGTGCCCGGCTTCTCGTTCGTGATTGCGCGGCGCGAGCCGCTGGTTGCGTCCGAAGGCGGCGCGAGGAGCCTCAGCCTCGATCTGCATGCGCAGTGGAAGGGCCTCGAGAACGACGGGCAGTTCCGCTTCACGCCGCCCACGCATGCGATCCTCGCGTTCCACCAGGCGCTGAAGGAGCTCGCCGACGAAGGCGGCCCGGCCGCGCGCGGCGCGCGTTACCGCGCGTGCCAGCAGAAGCTCACCTCGGGCATGCAGGCGATCGGCTTCTCCGCATACCTGCCGCCGGGGCTGCAGGGTCCGGTCATCACGACGTTCCGCTATCCCGCGCATCCGCGCTTCGCGTTCGACGCGTTCTACGAGAAGCTGAGCCGGCGCGGCTTCGCGATCTATCCCGGCAAGCTCACGCATGCGGACTGCTTTCGCATCGGCACCATCGGTCGCATCTTCGAAGGCGACGTGGTGAACCTCCTCGCCGCGATCCGCGACGTCCTTGCAGAGCTGGGCGTCGACTCCGCGTCGCCCGGATGACACCGCTCGTTGCCGTGCCATATTCCGGAGCATGGCGCGCGCAATCAACAAGGGTCGGCTGAAGGCAATCATCCTCGATTGGGCCGGCACGACGATGGACTACGGGTGCTATGCGCCCGCGGTGGTGTTCGTCGAGGTGTTCGAGCGGAAGGGCGTACCCATCACCATGGCGGAGGCCCGCGAGCCGATGGGCGCGCACAAGCGCGTGCATATTGCAGCCATCTCGAAGATCCCGGCGGTCGCCGAGCGCTGGCGCAAGGTCCATGGGCGTGATTGCACCGAGAAGGACATCGACGCGATGTTCGCGGACTTCATCCCGCTCCAGCTCGCGTGCCTCGCCGATTATGCCGACCTGGTTCCCGGATGCCTCGAGGCCGTCGCGGCCTTCCGCGAACGCGGGCTGAAGATCGGTTCGACCACCGGCTACCTGCTCGACATGATGGATCTGCTCCAGGCCGAGGCGAAGAAGCGCGGGTACGAGCCGGACTCGACGGTGTGCGCGGCGCAGGTGCCGGCCGGCCGACCGGAGCCGTGGATGTGCCTCGAGAACGCGAAGAACCTGCGCGTGTTCCCGCTCGCATCGATCGTGAAGGTCGGCGACACGCTGCCGGACATCCACGAGGGCTTGAACGCGGGGATGTGGAGCATCGGCCTCGCGAAGACCGGCAACGAGATGGGCCTGAACCTCGAGCAGATCGAGCAGCTCACGCCCGAGGACCTCGAGCGCCGGCTCGCGCGCGCGTACGAGCGCATGCGGGCGGCGGGGGCGCACTACGTGGTCGACAGCATCGCGGACGTGCCGCCCGTGCTCGACGAGATCGACGCGCGGCTCGCGCGCGGCGAAGGTCCGTGACGCGAGCGAGCTACTTGCTCTGCACGAACGTGACCGGGATGTTCAGCGTCGAGCCGCCGCCGCCCCCCGGTGCGTTGAACGTCGCGCGCTTCACGACGCCTGCGATGCACTGACCAACCGACGGTGAGAGTCCGGAGATGGACGCGATGTCGGCGCTCGTCACCTCGCCGTTCGGTCCGACCTTGGCGCTGATGACGACCTTGCCGGCCATCGTCGAGTCGGAGAGGAGCCCGGTCTGGTAGCAGCTTCGGAAGCGGTTCCGCAGCCCCGCCACGACGACGTCCGCGTTCGGGATCGCGACGCTCACGGTCGGCGCGCCGATCTGTGCGATCGCGGTCGGGCCCCCGACGTTCGTCGCGGTGCCGGAGGTGGTGCCGGTGCCGTCGGTGCGCGTGTTGCCGAGCGTGGTGAGGCCGCTGTTGCTCGTGCTCTTGATGGGGCCGCCGCTGACCGGCCTGAGGTCGCTGTTGCCGCGCGACGCGCCGACGTTGCGTTCGGCGACCGCGCCGAGGTCGACCGGCGGAACGTTGCTGCGATCGAGCGCGCCCTGCACGGCGGGTCCAACCTCGCGCGCGGCGAGGATCTCGAGCTGCATCGACTCGGCGCGCGCGGCGAGGACGGCGGCGCGATCGCTGCTCGTTCGAGGGCCTGGCGTGCCTTGTGTACCCGGCGTCGTCGCGCGCACGTTCGTGCCGGGCGCGCTCTTCGGCGTGTCGTGAGGCGCCGGTGTCGCGCTCGTGACCGGCGCGGGCAACGTGGAGAGCTCGCTCTTCTCCGGCACCTCGACGGGCGGCGGCGTGATCTTGCTGATCATGTCGACGAGGCCCGCGACGTCGTGGCGATCGCCGACGATCGGATCCGCCCAGTCGGAGTAGATCGCGCCGACCAGCCCGAAGTGAACGAGGAAGCTGAACGCCGCAATGAGCGTGAGCGCCCAGTCGTTGCCGGTCGCGAGGCCGCCCTTCACGCCCAGCGGAAGCTGCGGTCGCGGCTGCACCGGCGGCGGCGCCACGAACTGGAAGAGGAACGTCGTGTCTCCGACGACGACCTTGCCGCGCGCATCGTCGCCGAGCTTCACGCGCGCGGCGCCTGCGGGGAGATCCTGGATGCCCGAGGCGAGCGCGATGCGTCCCGTCATGCCCGGGAGCACGTTGAGGTAGTAGTCGGGCCCGCGGCGCTCGAAGAGCGCGAACGCCTTCGTTACGAGCGGCGACGCGATGACGAAGGTCGCGCTCTCGCTCGAGCCGATCGTCACCGTCATGCGCTGCTTGATGATGCGCTCCTCGACGACGCGTCCACCCTGCAGCACACCGACGCGCATCACCTTCGGTCCGGCCGCGGCCGAGACGGAGAGCGCGCGCATGACCGCAGTCATCTGTCCCGTGCGGCGGGCGTGGCTCGGCTGCTGCGCAGGTCGTGCGTCCATTGGAGCTACGACGCCGGCGCGCGCGAGAAGTTCCCGCGTTCGCGAAGACGAGAGGTTCGACCGGAATTACAGCGTGATGCGCGATCCGGTCGTGTGGCACTGGTTGCAGCTCGCATCGCTGATCTTGTTCGCCATCGCCTTCACGACGGTGGCGTTCCGCGCGGCGGCAATGGCGGGAGGCTTGGTCGTGCCCGCGCTGGTGCGGACGAAGAAGTTCCCGTTCACGTCGGTGTAGGCCGACAGCGCCTTGCCATCGGCGCCGACCATGCGAATTTCGACGCGCGCGGCGGGCTTCGTCCCGGCGGCGTCCGTGTAGATCGTACCGGCGAGCGCGAAGGCGGGCGCTCCGCCCTTGCCCGCTCCGTCGTGACAATCGAGGCATGCACGACCCGCGGGATTGCCCGCGGCATTGAACGAGAGGTGCCCGTTGCCCTTCCCGCTCGTGTCGATCGTCGAGGGTCCGAGCATCGCGACGTAGGGCGGCGCGCCGGTGAACGCGCCGGCGTTGGTGGCGCCGGGCGTGGGCGCGGGCGTCGACCCGGGGGGCGTCGTGCCTCCGCCCGGCGTCGTACCCGGGCTCGCCGGGGCGGGAGGATCCGCTTCCGTGGAAGGCGCTCCGGGCGCGCCCGGAGTGCCAGGCGCGCCCGGAACTGCGGATCCCGTCGCGTTCGGATCGGTCGGGTCTGGCTCCTCGCTGCTGCCGCCCGAGCAACCTGCGAGGAACGCCGCCAGACCGAGCCAGGGAAGGATCCGCTTCATGGCGATCCTCCACGCAAGCGGCGGGCCGCGCGTGCTCGCTCGGACGAGCAGCGACGATTGGCCGTAAAAATCGGTCTTTCATGCATGCTCGACGTCTGCATGTCTGCGCGCGAGTGCGAGACGGTGGCCGCTGCTTCGAAGCCTCGCGGGCCGTCCGCCGGATCCATGACCGAGACGGCGACCACGCCACGGAAAATTTCAGGCGCTGACACGACGAGCGACCAGGCTCACGTCTTTTGCTCGCGGGGCCCGCCACCCGCTTCAATGGCGAGATGCACGCTCGTCTTCTCTGCGGGGCGCTCCTCGCCGGAGCGCTCGTCTCGCGCTCCGCGATCGCGCAGCCGCCGGCCGTCGAGGTGCAGGAGGTCGCGGCGACGGGCTCGATGCCGAAGGGCGCGACGCTCTCGCCGGACGGAACGCGGCTCTACGTCACGAACTTCGGCCAGCGCGATACCAAGAACGTCACGGTCTACGACGCGCGGACGCTCGCGAAGCTCGACCAGCTCGATCTGCCGGGCGTCATCTGCGAGAGCGCGATCTCGCCGGACGGGCGCACGCTCTACCTTTCGAACTTCTCACGGAGCTCGGTCGTGTTCTTCGATCTCGCATCGAAGCAGGTGACGCACGAGATCAAGACCGGGCAGCACCCGAAGGTCCTTGTCGCGTCGCCGGACGGCAAGAGCGTCTTCGCCGCGAACTGGATGTCGAAGTCGGTGACGCAGATCGACGTCGCGACGGCGTCGGTGCTGCGCACGCTCGAGGTCGGCAAGCAGCCTCGGGGCATGGCGATGTCGGCGAGCGGGACGCTGTACGTCGCGAACTTCTACGGCGATTCGATCGACGTCTTCGAGGGCAAGGACCTCGAGAAGAAGCACGAGATCGCGGTGTGCAAGTGCCCGCGGCATCTCGCGCTCTCACCGGACGACAAGACGCTCTACATCTCGTGCCTCAACTTCTCGCAGCTCCACGCGCTGGACGTCGCGACGGAGACGGTCACGCATCGCGTGCAGATCGGCGACTCCCCGAAGAGCATCGCGGTCTCGCGCGACGGCCGTTACGTGTATTCTGCAGACTACGGGCTGAGCCGCAGCGTCTCCGTCGTCGACACGTCGGACTGGACCGCACGAGTCTTCCCCATCGCGTCGATGGATCGTGGAAGCGGCGTGGCGGTCACGCCGGACGGCAAGCATGCGCTCGTGACCGGCTGGTACGACGCGCACGTGTACCTCGTCGGCTTCGAGGGCACGGGCGGTCATCCCGAGCTGACGAAGCGAAAGATGCGCGGATGGCAATTCCTCGCGCGCCATCCGGATCCCGGCGACTGAGCGATTGAGCGCTCAGCGGACGGTCGCCGCGAGGCCACCTGGCGCGCGGAAGATCGCGCCCTTGCGTCCGCCGCCGCCGGTCGTGAGCGCCTGCGCGCAGCGGCAGCGGGGCACGTCGTTCGCGTTGATCTGGCAGATGGCCTTCTCGCCGCAGACGCCGCTGCTGAACATGTCGTTGCAGTCGACGTCGCCGGTGCAGGTGCAGAAGCCGTCCGCGCAATCGGGCGTGTACCCGAGGCCGCCGTTGCTGATCAGCGCGCCTTCGGACGTCTCGACCTCCGGCTCGCCGGCTGCGGCCGTGCATCCCCCGAGGGCAAGCGCCGTGGTGAGGAGGAGAAGAGAGGCGACCGAGAGAGTGGAGGACGTATGTGAGGACATGGGGAGACTCCGGCTGGGAGCGCGCGGGATGGCGGGCTCATGGGGGAGGTACTCCGCGGGGGAGGGGGATCGGACAGGGGGGAAGAAAAAAGAAAGAACAGGGGACAGGACGAGACCAGACGAGAGAACCGGTGATGGAAATGGAAATGGAAATGGAA
>JAQBQJ010000280.1 GCA_028287065.1 Labilithrix sp.
AACCGTGCTTCGCACGGATGAGACTCCACTCTTGCGCTCTCGTCGTGCGCAGCACGACTTCGCCGCAGGCGATGGGGGAGGATCGTTGCGGAGCAACGAGGGGGCCTCCGGCCCCACCTGAGTAGAACCTAAATGGCCGAGCACGATTCGAGGGACGAGAATCATGCTCGGCCTTTTAGGCGATCGACGCCTCACGCCATCCGGAACCGCACGCGCAAGAGCCTCCGCCGCGTCGTCGTCACGACCTCCGCGACGACGCCGTCCGCGATGCGGACCGAGTCGCCGAGCCGCGGCAGATGGCCGAGCAGCTTCGTGATCACCGTTCCGACGAGCTCGCCTCGCCACTCCTCGTCGATCGGGATGCCGACCTCGCTCAGCTCGTCGATCGTCGCGCTCGCGTCGACGTCCCACGTCTTCACGTGGCCCGAGACGGGCACCACGTCCTCGGTCTCGACGTCGAGCTCGTCGCGGATCTGTCCCACGAACTCCTCGACGAGGTCCTCGAGCGTGACGATGCCGCTCGTCCCGCCGTACTCGTCGACGACGGCGGCGAGCGGGATCGCTTCGCGCTGCATCTCCCGCATCACCGACAGACCGTCGCGGCTCTCCGGCACGAACAGGATGTGTCGCTCGAGACCGCGCAGCGTCGGACGCGAGCGCGCGTCTTCGTCGAACAGGAAGTCCTTCGCGTACAGGTAGCCGACGACGTCGTCGATCGAGTCGCCGACGAGGAGAACGCGCGAGAACTCGTTGTTGCGCAGCAGCTCGTAGGCCTCTGGCCCGGGCGTGTCGATCGGCATGAAGACGACGTCGACGCGCGGCACCATCATCCTCTTCACGGGTCGGTTCGAGAACCGGAGGAAGCGCTCGATGATGCGCTTCTTGTCGCGCCCGCGCGGATCGCGCGCGGCGGCGTCGGCGAGGATGCCGACGATCTCGTCCTCGGAGAGCGCGGCCCCGGAGGCGACGTTGGGGTCGACCCGCAACGCGCGGAGCACGCCGCGTTGCGCCTTCTCGAGCACCCAGAGCACCGGCGAGAACACCCTGTTGACGAGCAGGAGCGGGATCGCGGCGTTGAGCGACGTCCAGACCGGATGCTGGATCGCAACGAACTTCGGTACGAGCTCGCCGAGCAGCAGGTGGAAGAACGTCAGCAAACCCAGGCCGAGTGCGTCGACGACGCCGTGTCCGAGCTGCCCGAGCGGACGGCCGCTCACGAAGATCGCGGCCTCGTCACCGAGATGCTCGAGCGCCGGCTCGCCGATCCAGCCGAGGCCGAGGCTTGCCACAGTGATGCCGAACTGCGTGACGGAGAGGTAGCGGTCGAGCCTCGCGAGCACGGCCTTCGCGGCCGCTGCGCGGCGATCGCCGTGCGCGACGGCGGGCTCGAGCTGCGCGATGCGCACCTTCACGAGCGCGAACTCTGCCGCCACGAAGAAGGCGTTGACCCCCAACAAAACGACGCACGCGATGAGCGCGATCACGCCGCAGCGGGTCGCAAATTCAGTGCCCTCGTACGTGGATGTGCTCCATGCTCCGCAAACGATGCAGAGTGCAATGGATGGGCTCGGCATCGGGTTTGCTCGAGCTCACGACCATGGAGCTTGGGGGGCTCGCGGTCGCGGCAGTGTTGCTCGCGACCGCCACACTAGGTTGCGTCGGAAGCGACGATCGTCCCGTGCGAGCAAGGCTCGCGACGGCGATCGACGCGCGCCTGGGTGAGCCGCACGCACTCGGTGATGCGACGGCGCCTCAGGGCGCGACGCGCACGGAGACGGGCCCGAGCCCCCAGACGTCGAGCTGGCCTACATGTCACAAGCCCACGCTCGTCGATTGCCGAGCGCCGGAAAATTACACGCGTCTCGCATGCAAGACGGCGCGCGAGGTCCCGACGGGAGCGCTCGGACGCGGCTTCAGCCCCGCCGCGATCGACGGTGACGTCACGTACGGCGGCGGCTTCGTCGACTGCTCGCACCTGATCGTCGCGACCTCGAGCGAGCGGGAAGGCTACGGCCTCGTGTTGTCCGTCGATCTCGTCACGGGCGATCGCCGCATCGTGTCCGGCTCGTACGGTCACGGGCGCGCGCGGCACCGCGTCGGAAGCAGCCACGCTCACCACGAGCGGCACGCGGATCTCGAAGGCGTACGCGACGTCGCGCGCGGCCCCGACGGCTCGTACTACGCCTTCGTCACGCAGCCTGCGGTCAAGCCCAACGTCGTACGCGTCGTGCGGATCGATGCAACGACGGGCAACCGCACCGCTGTGGTCGAGTGGCGAAAGGGTCACGACGGATTCGGTTGCGACGCGGCGTCGGCGAACGTCGAGCTCGAGCCGTCCGGGTTCGCGATGGCGCCCGACGGAGCCATGTACTTTGCAGCACGTGACACCGACGGCGGGATCGGCGTCGTCGGGCTGACCGACGCTCACGGCTGTCGCATCGTCTCGCGTACGTCGCGTGCGTCGGTGCGCAACATCGGCGAGGGTCCGGCGTTCGCGGCCGGGCTCGCCTTCCCTCGCTTCGCCGGCGGCAAGGTCTGGGCGCTCGATGGGCTCGGCCTCGTCGCGATCGACGTGCGTGACGGCACACGAACGCGCGTGTCGAGCGCGCAGACGAGCCCGCCGATCGGCGGCGGCGAGGACTTCGGCTCGACGTCGCTCGCGCTCTCGAAGCGCCGCGCATGGACCGCGGGCGGCGCGACGTATCCGGCGGTGCGGCTCACGCTCGTCGACCTCGAGACCGGCGAGCGCCACGGCTTCCGCGGGATCAGCGGCCCGCTCGCGGATCCCGGCCTCGGAACGCGCATCTGGCACTACGAGAACAGCGGCGTCGCCGTCGTGAGCGTCGGTGGAGGCTTCGCGTTCTTCGATCCGAAGACGAGCGTGAGCAACCTGTTCTCGCGCTGAGCTCCGCCGCTCGCGCGCGCGAAGGCGTGACGGCGAGAGCGCGCGATGCGAGAGTAGGGCCGTGGGTTTCTGGTCGTTCCTTCGTCGCGACAAGGCTGCGCAGGATGCGCCTGCCGACGTGCCCGCGGCGCCGCCTGGCGTCGGGAACGCGACGAGCAGCGCGCCTCGGGCCGACGACGACCCCGCGACCGTCGCCTCGCGCGACATCGCGAAGCTGACGCGCACCGGGGTCGCGGGCGGACCGTCGACCGAGGAGGCGCTCTACCTGTTCGCGCAGCTCCGTGCGACGCCGGACGAGGCGCGCGCCGTCGAGGAGCTCGTTCGCACGACGCAGATCCGCCGGCTGCCCGAGGATCTTCTGCTCGCGCTGGGCAGCGCGCTCGTCGATCGCGGCGAGCTCGAGATCGCCACGCGCGTGCTGACGGGCGCAACGTCGTCGTCGGCGCTCGTGCTCCTCGGCGATCTGGCGGAGCGACGCGGCGACATCCCCACCGCGCTCTCGCTCGTCGAACGCGTGCTGCTTCGCGATCTCGATCATCCCGGCGCACGCGAGCGGCATCGTCGCTGGAGATCGATGCTCGGCTACGAGATCGAGCACAAGGCCGTGGCGCCGGGCGCCACCGTCGTCACGCGCGAGCCGGATGCGCCGTTCGATCTCCTGCGCGAGGTCGGTCGCGGAGGCGCCGCCGCAGTCTACGAGGCCGTCGATCGCGAGCTCGGACGTCACGTCGCGCTGAAGGTCTATCACCAGCCCGAGCGCGATCGCGCGCAGCTCGCCCACGAGGCGCGCGTCGCGGTCGATCTCGAAGGACCGGCCGTGGTTCGGGTCTTCGATCTCGATCCCGATCACGGCTGGATCGCGCTCGAGTGGGCGATGCACGGGACGCTCCGCGAGTCGGTGCGCGCGCGCGACCTCGGGCGCCTCTTGCCGATCGAGCGCTGGGCGCTGCCGCTCGCGCTCGCGCTCGCGCGCGTGCACTCGAAGGGCTGGGTGCATCACGACGTGAAGCCCGCCAACGTGCTGCTCGCGCGCACCGGTCAGGCGATCCTGACCGACTTCGGTATCGCGCGACGCGCGGGAGAGCCGAGCCCCGCGGGCAGCCTCGGCTACCTCTCGCCCGAGCGCATGGCAGGGCGCGCGAGCGATCCGCGCGACGACGTCTACGGCTTCGGGCGCGTGCTCGAGGACGTCCTGCACGTCGTCACGGACGAAGCGACGCTCGCGCGCTTTCGTCCGCTCGCGCTCGCATGCACCGGCCCGGACGTCACGCGTCCGGCGAACGCGGGCGCGCTCGTCACGCGGATGCGCGTCGAGATCCTCGGCGGCTGAACGTCACGGTGATCGCGACGCCGGGAAGCGCGCTGCACGGCAGCGCTCCCACGGATCTCGACCGTCACCTGGGCCGTCGCACCGGCCACGGCTTTCCCGAGCGACGAGACGCGGAGGCCGTGCCATGCATCCAACGTCCGCGGCGTCGCGCCTTTCGTGGACGCCGGGCCACAATCCGTTATAACGGACAGGCCTCTATTCTGTTCTCCAGCCGAGCCCAACCATGCCGCCGACCACGTACACGGATCTGATCGCGAACGTCCGCAAGGAGACCAAGGAGGTCTCGCTCGACGAGCTGAAGCGCAGGCTCGAGGCGAAGGAGCCGATCACGCTCCTCGATGTCCGCGAGAAGGAGGAGTACCGCGCCGGCTTCATCCCGGGCGCGCTCTCGATCCCGCGCGGCTTCCTCGAGATCCAGGTCGAGGGCCGCCTGCCGGACAAGAACGCGAAGATCGTCGCGTACTGCGCGGGCGGAACGCGCTCCGCGCTCGCCGCGAAGACGCTCGCCGAGCTCGGTTACACGAACGTCGAGACCGCGAACCCCGGCTTCGTGCGCTGGAAGGACCTCGGATATCCGATGGACACCCCTCCGCAGCTCAGCGACGCGCAGCGCGATCGCTACTCGCGCCACATCCTCTTGCCGGAGGTCGGCGAGGTCGGTCAGGCGAAGCTCCTGAAGAGCAAGGTGCTCCTCATCGGCGCCGGCGGCCTCGGCTCGCCGGCGGGACTCTATCTCGCCGCGGCGGGCGTCGGCACGCTCGGGCTGGTCGACGCGGACACCGTCGATGCGTCGAACCTGCAGCGCCAGGTGCTCCATGCGACGAGCCGCATCGGCATGCCGAAGGTCGAGAGCGCGGAGAAGGTCATCAAGGACCTCAATCCCGACGTGAAGGTCGTCGGCTACAAGGAGCGGCTGAACAGCGGCAACGTCGAGCGCCTCTTCAGCGACTACGACGTCATCGTCGACGGCACCGACAACTTCCCGACGCGGTATCTCGTCAACGACGCGAGCGTGTTCCTCGGCAAGCCCGTCTCGCACGGCTCGATCTTCCGCTTCGACGGCCAGCTCACCACGTTCGTCCCCGAGAGCGCCGCGAAGAAGCTCGGCATCGAAGCCGGCCCTTGCTACCGCTGCCTGTATCCGGAGCCGCCGCCGCCGCACCTCGCGCCGAGCTGTCAGGAGGCCGGCGTGCTCGGCATCCTCCCCGGTGTCATCGGGCTCCTCCAGGCGACCGAGGCGATCAAGCTTCTGCTCGGTCGCGGCGAGCCGCTCGTCGGCCGCCTGCTCACGTACGACAGCTTGAAGATGAAGTTCCGGGAGCTGAAGCTCCGTCGCTCGCCGGAGTGCCCGGTGTGCGGCCCGAAGCCGACCATCACGAGCTACATCGACTACGAGGGCTTCTGCGCGCTGCCCGGGGGCTGAATCATCGCGCGGGCGGACACACCGCGCCCGCGTCGACCCACTCGAGGTAGCTGCGATGGAGCTGCGCGGCCGCGGCCGTGTCGTCCGGCGATGCGTCGACGCTCGCCGGCGTCGCGTAGAGCGGCCGCTCGGCGAGATCGTGGATGTACTCGTAGGCGACGATCCGATCGACACGCGCGCGCGCGCCGCACAGCTGCTCGGTGAGGCGAGCGAACGTCGTGGGATGCGGGCGCGTGCATCCACCGCCGTCCTCGCAATCGAACGCCTCGATGTTCGCCCATACCTGTACGGGCGGCGGGCGGTCGACGAGCGCGAGGCGGAGCGCGCTGTAGTAGAGAGCGGCACGCCTCGGCTCCGCGGGATCGACGCTCCCGACGCCGTCCTGGAGGAGGACGAAGTTGATCCCGGAGTCCTGCAGCGTTTCGCGGAAGAGAACGGCGGCGCGGTCCGGATCTCCGGCGCTCTGCGACAAGAGCGGCGAGAGCAGCACGTTGCGCTTCGTCTGCACGCACGCGCTCGCGGAGTCGCGCAGGAGCTCCTGGAGCTTCGACTGCCCGGCGTCCGTGAGCGTCTCGACGAGCTCCGGTGCGTGCGTCACGTAGCACCCGATGCGCGGGCTCGCGTTCACGCGCGTGAGCTCGTCGGCGACCTTCTTGCCGATGTCCTGGGCGCAGAGGCGGATCTTGTCGACGACGAGGGCGTCGGGATCGAGCCGGAGGCCGTCCGGCGCGTAGCACTTGTCGAACGCGGGGTCCTTCTGGAGCAGAGCGTCGATGCTCGTACGCGAACGATCGCCCGGCGCGCTCGCCTGGTAGCTGCCGACGAAGACGTCGGCGTCGAGCTCACGCTGCAGATCGACCGCAAGGGCCACGCGATCGGCCACGAGCTCGCCGGCCTGGTTCGCCGTGCTCTCGATGATGATGGTGTTGAAATTCATCTCGCGAAGCGACGCGACCAGCGCAGCCCGGTCGAGCGCCGCCGTGCCGGGCGGCAGCGAGAGGAACGCACCGCGGGCGACGCGCTCGCGTGTCGCCAGGATCTGCGGCGGCGGCGTGGGCGGCGGAACGCTGCAGCGCACCACGGCTGCCGCGAGGAGGCACGACGTCGCGAGGGCAGCGAGGACGGAGCGGAGGCGCATTCCGCAGCGAGGATAGTCTCCTCTTCAGTAGAGAACGACGTCCGTCTTGTTCTGCAGCGTGCACTTGCCGTCGACCGGCGAGCCGACGGTCCGGATGACCTCGGCGGGCGCGGGCTCGGCGCGATGGCCGATCATCTCGCTCTCGACCATGCGGACCATCGCGCCCTGCAGCTTCGTCACGACGTAGCAGGGGATGTGCGGCTCGGCGTGCGTGTTGCCGATGCCCGAGTCGTCGGTGAGGAAGACGTAACGACCGTTCGTGATCTGCGCGGTCGCGCGCATCGTGAGCTCGGCGTTCGGGTCCACGCCGCTCGACGCGACGGGATAGACGTGAATGCCCTTCTGCACCGCCGTCGTGACCGCGGCGTTCACGGCCTGCTCCTCGCCCGGGTGCTGCGGCGCGTCCGCGACCCAGAACATCACGCGCGCGACGTCGGCGGTCGTGCGCCAATCGAGCGCGGCGCCGGCGGTCAGGCCCTCGGGAACGGCCTCGGGGATGTCGCCGCCGCCGGCCGCCGACTGCGCCGCGAGCGAGGTGCGGAACGCGTTCACGTCCGTCGTGAACGGCACGTTCTTCGTCACGTACTCGTCGGTGAGGTCGCGGTACACGACGAGACCGAACCGCGGCGTCGCCTGCGGGAACTTGGTCTTGATGGTCGTCGCGATCGCGTCGAACTCCGCCTGGAGGTACTTGATCTCGTCGCCCATGCTGCTCGTCGTGTCGAGGACGAGCGCGACGTCGAGCTCCGTCTTCGCGCTCTGCTGGGCGGCGCGCAGGTGCGCGGCATCGCGATCGGCCTGCGTGAACATCGACGCGCCCGCGGCGCTCTTCGACTGCAGGAGGTACTGACCGAAGAACTCGTAGTTCAGGTTGTCGTCCCACACGCCGGCCGTGAGCTGGCCGGCTTGCTGGGGCGTGCCGTCGACGGGACCGGTCGGCGGCGCGGTGGTATCGCCGCCCGGATCGCTAGGCGTGCCGGGAGCGGTGCCGCCGGCCCCGACGTCGGTCGCTCCACGACCCGCGTTCTCGGACGTGCCGTCCGGTGAGTAGCTGCTATCGGCGGTCGTCGCGCTGCTGCAGCCGGCGGCGGCGACGCAGGCCGAGACGACGAGTGCCAAGCGAACGAGAAGCGAGCGGTTCATCCTCATGCACGGGCCTTGTGCAGCGCGCGTGCCGGATCGGCCGAGCTCGTGGAACTCGTATTTTTACGGCTTAAATGCGTGACGCGCGTGCCAGAGAGGGCCACGCGCGTCGCGGGAGGGTGATCGTGCTGTCGTGCCTGCGCCACCGCCCTCGAGAGGGCAGCGCGCGGGGCTCGTCACTGCGGCAGCTCGGACGGATGCTCGTCGACGGGCTCGGTCGTCTCTTCTTTGTCGAGCTTCTCGATCGGCTGCTTCGCGCCGGCGGGCTCGAGCTTGTCCGCGATCTTCGAGACCTGCGGCGGCCACGTCGAAACGTAACGCGGCGTCTCGCCCGGACCGCTCGCGTCGATCCACGACACGTGGCCCGCGCCGGGATCACGAACGTCGAGGTGCACGAACGAGCTGTTCGGATAGAACCCGCAGCCCGTGTCCGCCAGCGTCTTGCAGAACGCGACGACGTCCTCGTTCTTCGCGCCCTCGACGCGGAAATCGATGGCGCGTCCCGTCGCGTGCATGCTGCCGATCGAGGTCGGACGGTAGCCCGACACGACGTTCAGCTTCACGGGCGAGCCGGCCTTGCCGAAGTGATCGGCGAGGAGCTGGATGCGCATGGCGAGGCGCTCGTCGACGCGATGAATGCCGGGCGCGAGCTCGGCGCCCTTCTTCTTCGCGAGGTCGGCGATCAGCGCGGTCGGACGTGCCGCGCTGCCGGGACGGATGA
>JAQBQJ010000302.1 GCA_028287065.1 Labilithrix sp.
GTGATGAGCCCCGGCTCGGCGCTGACGGCGAGCCAGTCGAGGACGACGTCCTCGGTGGTCGCCATCGTGAGGACGATGTCGACACACGACGCATGATCGCGAGCCGCCGGCGGCACCGCGAGCACGAGCGACTTCGCGTCGCCGCTCGCCTCGGGCAGTCCGACGCCGTCGCACATCGCGCCGCGCGTCTTCGGGTCGATCAATCGTCGCTCGACCTGCGCGTGCGCGGTGGGACCGATGCTCGCGAGCACGCCGGCGACCACGCTCCCGCGCCGGCCCGCCGAGAGTCGAACGACCGCACCCTCGAGATCGGGCACGAACGGGATGAGGCGCGGATCGCGCCGCGGCAATGCGGTCGCAGCCGTGTCGGCGCGCGTGGGATCGGCGAGCGCCGTTCGCAGGAACGTCGTGCCCCACGGTGCGCCGCGCGTGACGGCCTCCCACGCCGCGATGTACGCGTTCACGTCGATCGACGAGCGCTTCTCGAGCTCCGCGACGGCGCGCGGATCGGCGTCGGCGAGCCGTCCGAGAGCAGCCATCGCCTGCGGCGAGGCATCGTCGGCGAGCCACGCGACGTCGTGCTTCGCCTCGGCCTCGCCGACCGTCTTTGGTTTGCAGGCCGCGAGCCCGACGAGCCCGGAGAGGCCGACGAGCGCGGCGACGACGAGTGCCTTGTGCCCCGTCCGTGCGGCTTCGCGCGTACCCATGAAGGCCCAGCTTAGCCCGGCGGTACGGAACACACTAAAAGGTGGGACGGATCTCCCGCGTCCGGCATCCTAGAAGGGCTTTGCGAGTCATCGTCAGCGGCGGAACGGGCTTCATCGGCCGCGCGCTCGTCACGCACCTGTGCGAGCGCGGCGACGACGTGGTCGTGCTCAGCCGCGGAAAAGACGCTCGCCGAGCGTGCCTCGGCCCCCGGCCCACGTGTTGCCGCGGCGCCGGCAAGGTCGAGCTGACCACGTGGACCCCGGAAAAAGCGGGCGACTGGAGCAAGATCGTCGACGGCGCCGACGCCGTCGTGCACCTCGCCGGCGCCGGGGTGCTCGACGAGGGCTGGACGGAGGAGCGAAAGCAGGTGCTCCGCTCGAGCCGCATCCGCTCGACCGAGCTCCTCGCCGAGGCCATCGCGCGCGCCGACAAGAAGCCCCGCGCCTTCGTGAGCGGCTCCGCGATCGGCTATTACGGCATCGACGCCGGCGATCGCGTGCTCACCGAGGACAGCCCTCCCGGGACCGATTTCCTCGCGCGCCTCGTCGTCGATTGGGAGAACGCCGCGGCTGCCGCACGTGAGCTGCCCGGCGTGCGCGTGTCGCATCCTCGCATCGGTCTCGTGCTCGGCCGGAACGGCGGCATGCTCGAGAAGATGCTGCCCCCGTTCCGCGCCTTCGTCGGCGGCCCTGTCGGGACGGGTGCACAATACATGGGGTGGATCCACCTCGCCGACACCGTGCGTGCGCTCGAGCATGCCATCGACACCGACCTGACCGGCGCGTTCAACGTGACGGCGCCCGAGCCGATGACCATGGAGGCGTTCGCGCATGCGCTCGGGGAGGCGATGTCACGTCCGGCGGTGCTCCGCGTGCCGGGCTTCGCCGTGAAGCTCGCGCTTGGTTCCCGCTCCGAGGCGGTGCTGAACGGGCAGCGCGCCGTTCCGAAGCGTCTCGTGGACTCCGGCTTCGCGTTCATGTTCCCCGAGCTCACCTCCGCGCTCGCAGACATCGTGACCACGCCCTGACGACGCCGTACCCTCGCTCCGGTGAACGCGTCCCTGCGCCGGCTCGTCGTTGCGCTCCTCGTCCTCGTGACGTTGGTGGCGGTCGGAACGACGGGGTTCTGGATCCTGGGGCAAGGTCGCTGGCGCTTCGACGAGTGCGCCTACATGACCGTCATCACGCTCTCGACCGTCGGTTTCGGCGAGCTCTCGCAGATGCACGAGGTGCCCGGCGCGCGGCCCCTCACGATCGCGCTCATCGTGAGCGGCGTCGGTGCTCTCGCGTACGTGCAAGGTAACCTGACAGCCCTCCTCGTCGAGGGCGTCATCGGACAAGTGCTTCGGAGGAATCGAATGCGGAAGGCCATCGCGAAGCTCGAGCGACACGTCGTCGTCGCCGGCGCCGGCTCGACCGGCAAGCACGTCATCGAGGAGCTGGTCGCGACCGGTACGGCCTTCGTCGTCATCGATCGCGATCTCGCGCACCTCGAGCGGCTCTCCACCGACATCGCCGAGGGGCGCATGCTCTACGTGCACGGCGACGCCACGGACGATCACACGCTCGTCGACGCCGGGATCGAGCGCGCGATGGGCGTGGTCGCGGCGCTCACGCACGACAAGGACAACCTGTTCGTCACGCTCAGCGCGCGCAGCCTGAACGCGGGCGCACGCATCGTGAGCAAGATCGTCGAGGACCGCGCGGACGCGAAGATGCTGAAGGCGGGCGCGACGTCGGTCGTCAACCCCGCGATGATCGGCGGTCGCCGCATGGCGAGCGAGCTCGTGCGGCCCGAGGTCAACGAGTTCCTCGATCAGATGCTCCGCGACAAGACGAAGAACCTCCGCATCGAGGAGGCCGTCGTCCCCGAGGCGTCGACGTACGTGGGGATCTCCCTGAAGGACAGCCCGATCCGTCGCGAGACGAAGCTCCTCGTCATCGCCGTTCGTCACAAGGATCGCACGTTCGTCTACAACCCCGATCCGGACCACGTGCTCGACGGCGGCACGACGCTCATCGTGATGGGCGACGCCGAGAGCGTGACGAAGCTCCGCAAGATCCTCGAGGACAGCGTGCCCGGCGCGCAGGTGGACGCGAAGGCCAGCTGACGAACGAGCTCAGCGTACCTTCGCGCGCCGGATCTCGGGCGAGGTGTCCTCGCTCGTCGATCGCGGGACGATGTCGCTCTTCGTGACCACGGGCACCTCGGTGGTGCCGCGCACCTCGCACCAACCGACGACCGCGTGGCGGACGCAGGTCTGCGCGTCGGAGAGGCCCATGCGCAGCATCTCGCGGCGCAGATCGAACGCGAGGGCCCGTGCGTGTGGGTAACGCTGCATGGGGTCGGGATCGAGCGCGCGGTCGACCACGGTCTTGAGATCGCGCGGTAGGTTCGGCTCGAGCACGCTCGCGTGGAAGCGGCCCTCGCACACCATCTTCACGACGTCCTCGACGGGCGTCTTCGGAGCGAAGCGAGGACCGACCAGCATCTCGCGAAGGATGACGCCGACCGAGAACACGTCGGAGCGCGCATCGCTCTCGAGGCCGGACGCGACCTCGGGTGCGGTGTACGCGATCCCGTAACGTGAGCGGACGTGCGAGACGATGTCCCGCAGATCGCCCTGTCCGAAGTCGCCGATCTTCACCTCGCCCTGATCGGAGACGAGCACCTGGCGCGGGGAGAGATCGCCGTGCACGAGGCTGGTGAGAGCGCCGTCGGCGTTCTCGGAGTACAGCGCGGCGCCGAGGCCCTCGGCCATCTTGAGCGCGACGACGAGCGCGAAGTCGACCGGCACACGGAGCGTGCGCTCGCGCCACGAGTGGAGAAGGCTCGCGAGCGACTCGCCGCACACGAGCTCCATCACGACGAATGAGTGCGCGCCGACGTCGCCGTCGGTGCGATCGATCTCGAGGGTCTGGACGACCGACGGATGGCGGATGCACGCCGCGCGGCGCGCCGTCTGCGCGAGGCGGCGAAGGAGCTCACCGCGATCGTCCTCCGGCAGCGCTGCGAGGACCTTCACCGCGACCGGCCTGCGCACGCCCCACGTGCTCTCGAGCACGCCGCGATGGACCTCACCGAGCGACCCACGCCCGATCGGCTCGACGAGCGTGAGCACGCGGCCGTCGCTCAGGGTGAGTGCATTCGGCGAAGCCGGATGGATACAGCGCATGCGTTCGAAGCTGCGCTGCAACGCCCGCACCACGCTTGTTTTGTGGCACTTCGCGCGATTCGGAGGGCAAAATTCTGATGCGGCTAGAATTGCCACGGCTCGCTCGCTCGCCGGTGGATGAAGCGCGATCCGTCAGTGGCAGTGCCACACACGCGCTGAAGCTCGGCGGTCCTCCGCTGTGCCGCGCCGCGGGTGGCCGTATACTCGGGAACGGATGAGCGCTGACAAGGTCATCGAGCGCCTCCAAGCGCGCGTCGGGACGACCATCAACGGCAAGTACAGGCTCGACGCGCTGCTGGGGCTCGGCGGCATGGCCGCCGTCTACGCGGCCACGCATCGGAACGGCGACCGCGTCGCGCTCAAGGTCCTGCACGCCGAGCTCTCGCGCATGGAAGACATCCGCGCGCGCTTCCTCCGCGAGGGCTACGTCGCGAACAAGATCGGACATGCGGGCGTGGTGCGCGTCATCGACGACGACGTCGCGCCCGACGGATGCGTGTATCTCGTCATGGAGCTGCTCGAGGGACGAACGCTCGAGCAATATCGCCTTTCGCAGGGCGGTCGCTTGCCGGTCAACGAGACGCTCGCGCTCGTGGGCGACGTGCTCGACATCCTCGCCGCGGCGCACATGCAGCGGATCATCCATCGCGACATCAAGCCGGACAACGTCTTCCTCACGACGAGCGGCGTCACGAAGCTCATGGATTTCGGCATCGCGCGCCTGCTCGATGCCTCGCATGTCACGGCGTCGGGCGCGCTCATGGGCACGCCCGCCTTCATGTCGCCCGAGCAGGCCGGCGGGCGCACGAAGGAGATCGACGCGCGCACCGACGTCTGGTCGGCGGGCGCTCTGCTCTTCGTGCTGCTCACCGGACAAGAGGTCCATCGCGCGCGGACCGGCGCCGAGCAGATGATCTACGCAGCGACGCAGGCCGCGCGTTCGATCACGACGCTGGTGCCCGATCTCTCGTCCGAGGTCGCGCACGTGATCGACGTCGCGCTCGCGTACGACATGCGCAATCGATGGCAGACCGCGGGCGCAATGCGCAACGCGCTCCGCTATGCCGCGGGCCGGACGAGCGCAGTGCCGGCAGCTCCGGCGCCGGCGGCATCGACCGACGACAGCTCCTCGGTCCGACGGCTCGCGGGCGCAGCATCGGGCCACGCGCCGGTGTCTCCGCCCTCGACGGCGACGATCATCCACGGCTCCGGCGATCCGAGCGACATCCTCCGGGTCCCGACGTCGATCGACGGCGGTCCGGGACAGGATCCGCGCGAGCCGCCCAAGACGAACCGCTGACTTTCACGGAGGTGGTTGTGCGATCCAGCCCACCTCCGAACACGGCATCGCACGGGATTTCGGCGTCATTACCGGAATCCGTGCGCCCCGGGGGTTGTGCGCGAACAGCCCCGCACAGTCCGCACAGTCGTTCGCACGGTCCCCGCACAGTCCCGAACAGCCCGAGCCCGACGTGATTTCACGCACTTGGGCCGTTCCACCCCTTGGCCCGCCCTCTGCACTAGCCCCCTCCACGAACACCGCGGGGGCGCGGCTGAACACCGGCTGTCTTCTCAGGCGCCGGTGCACGCACCCGCGGTGTTCGGAAAACTCACATCTTTGTTGGAGCTATTTCCCATGCGCCTCTCGTCGATCGTCTCGCTCGTCGTCGTGACTGCCTCCCTCGCGCTCGGTGGCTGCGCTGCGGATGCGGAGCCCGCGACCGGCGGAACCGATCAGCCGAACGTGGCGCTCTCCGATCCGAACGCGCCGCTGCCCGGTCGCGATCGCACGGGTGACGTCGGCTACGTGCAGAAGATCTCGGACGGGTACGCGAACCCGCTCGAGACCGCCGAGCCGCACATGCAAGGGCAACCCGGCCTCGTCGAGCCGGTCCAGCACACGATTCCGCCGTTCGCGCAGACGCGCTGAGCGTGAGCGTTCCGTCGAGGGCGTCCTCGTGACATCCTCGACGGTCGATGCCTGATCCGAGCGATCGTTCGGCCGCGGCGACGGCGACCATCCTGCCCGAGAGCGACAGGCCCGTCGCCGGTGGTCCGCCCAACGACGTCGCGATGTTCGTCATCGTGTGGTGCCCGAGCGAGCCCAATCGCGTCGGTGAGGTATCGATCCTCGGAGGCGGCGGTCCGCCGATGGTGCTCGGTCGCGGTCCCAGCCCGGACGGCGTCGAGCCGCGCATGCGCTTCGCGCGACAGCGTCCGGGAACGATGACGCCGACCGCGCCGCTCGTCGCGCCCGGGCTCTCGCGACGGCAGCTCCTCATCCATCCACGCGAGGACGGCGCGGACATCGAGCGCCTCGGGCAGTGCACCCTCGAGGTGAACGGACGCGTCACCGACGCGGCGCTCGTGAGACCGGGCGACATCGTCCATCTCCGTCGCGAGCTGATCCTCTACTGCGCGCGCAGGCCGGCGAAGATCCCCCCGCTCCGACTCTTCCCCGAGAGCGGCGCGGGTGCGTTCGGCGAGGCGGACTCGAACGGCATCGTCGGCGAGGCGCCGTGCGTGTGGCGCCTGCGCGAGCGGCTCGCGTTCGCGGCGAAGGCCGACACGCATTCGCTGCTCCTCGGTGAGAGCGGCACTGGCAAGGAGCTCGCCGCGCGTGCGGTTCACCATCTCTCGGCGCGCAGCCTCCAGCAGTTCGTGGCGCGCAACGCCGCGACGCTGCCGTCGGGGCTCATCGACGCCGAGCTCTTCGGCAACGCGAAGAACTATCCGAACCCCGGCATGGCCGAGCGACGGGGGCTCATCGGCGAGGCCGACGGCGGCAGCTTGTTCCTCGACGAGATCGGCGAGCTGCCGCTCGAGCTGCAATCGCACCTCTTGCGCGTGCTCGACGGCGAAGGCGAGTACCAGCGCCTCGGCGAGGGCGTCGCGCGGCGCTCGAATTTCAGGCTGATCGCAGCGACGAACCGCGATCCGAGCACGCTGAAGCACGACTTCGCGGCGCGCTTCACGGCGCGCATCGAGATGCCGAACCTCACGAAGCGCCGTGAGGACATCCCGCTCATCGCGCGGCATTTGCTCCTGCGCGCGGCGCGACGGAGCAACGACATCGCGAAGCCGTTCATCGAGACCACGCCGAGCGGCTACGAGTACGCGCGCTTCGGCGAGGACCTCGTGGCCGGCCTCTTTCGTCGCGACTTCACGACGAACCTCCGCGAGCTCGACGCGCTCTTGTGGCGTGCGATGGCCGAGAGCCACGACGACATCATCGAGGCGCCGCCGGAGCTGCGAAACTCCACGTCCTCGGAGCTTCGCGTGGGCATCACCGTGCAGCGTCCGTCCGACGAGCCGCCGTCGTTTCCGCCGATGCCCGCCGCAGCGGGACTGCCGCGCATGAGCCCGGGCCTCACGCCGCCGCCGCCGCTGCGCCCCGAGCCGAGCGGCGAAGAGATCCGCGAAGCGCTCCGCGCGCAGCACGGCCGCGTCACGCACGCCGCGCGCGCGCTGGGACTGTCGAGCCGGTACGCGCTGTATCGGCTGATGAAGAAGCACGGCATCGACAGCGACCCGCCGCCTCCGGGGCGGAGCGACGTGGAGAGCTGAACGCGCGCTTCAGTTCGCGCAGCAGCGGATGCCGGTGACCGCGTTCGCTTGCTGGCGGAGGTTGAAGGAGGGGAGCTCGGAGATCGCGCACGTCGAGTTGCTCGCGGCGGACGAGGTGTCCTTCCCGCGCGGGGGACACTGGTCGTTCTCGGGCGCCGTGCCCTTCACGTCGCAGTCGTCTTCCCACTCGGCGACGTTGCCGGTCATGTCGAAGATGCCGGGGTAGCCGCCCTGGCAGCCTGCGAGCGAGGCGACGGGAACGCGCGGTGCGTTGCTCATGCACGAGCCTGTCCGGTCGCACGAGTTGCACGTGGTCGGGGTCGAGGTGTCGCCGTACGGATACTTGTTCGTGCCGGAATGGGAGCACGCGGCGAACCATTCGCTCACTTGCGCGTTGCTCGCCGGGCCGAAGTCGTTGATGACGACGCCGTTGCGCGACCCGCACAGGCGCTTGCCGGCCCACTTGCAGAACATCCACGCCTCGCACCAGTCGACGTCGACGACCGGCAGCGCGTCATTGGCGCGCATCGCGCCGCCGTACGTCGTTCGGTACGTGCACACGTTCGGCGGGGTCGGCCGTGCGGTGTCGGCGATGAACACGTTGAACTGCGCCTGCGTGACCTCCGTCGAATCGATGCAGAATGCACCGTTCGCATCGGTGATCCGAACCATGTTCGGGCCGCGGCCGGTCGGGCACACGGTCGCGGCGTCGCCGCCGTCGCCTGCGCTGCTGCTGCCGTCGCCCGCCTCCACGATCGCGGCGCCATCTCCCGTCGACGTCTCCGGAGCTGCGCCGTCGAGCGACGATGCGGGCGCGCTCGGATCCGAGAGGCCGCTCGTGTCGACGGCGAGCGAGCAGGCGATCATGAGGGCGATGGGGATCGCGAAGAGGATCCGCGCGCGCATCACGCCGCGATCCCGCGCGACCGGAGGACGTCGCGAAGTGCCTGCTGCACCTCGGGCGCCGTGGTGTGCATCGCGCTGCGTGCGAGCTCGATGAAGCGCGCGCCGCGCGAGCGTTTCAGACCGTCGAGCGCGGCCGCGCGATCGCCGGGCGCGCCGTGCTCGAGGATCCCGAGGAGGAACTCCGCCGCCTCCATCGTGTCGACGCGCGCGAGCGCTCGCAGCGCGGACGCACGCACCTGCGGCTGCGGGGACTCGCGGACGATGCGCGAGAGCGGATCGAAAGCGTGCTGGAAATACAGGCTCTCCACGGCCTTCGCGGCTTGCTCGACGACCGCGGCGTCGGTGTCGCGAAGACCCGTGCGGACCGTGACGAAGCTTCGCTTGAAGAAGAGCTGCTGCATGGCCGCGAGCACGGCGACCTTCACCGGGCGATCGGGACGCGTGAAGAGCTTCTCGAGCGGCGACAGCACGGCGTAGAGCTGGAGCTGCGCGAGCTGATCGGCGAGACGAACGCGCGCGGCGGTCGCCGGGCCGCTCGAGTCCTCGGGGCGGCTCTCGACCGCGAACGCGGTGAGGCGCGCGAGCATCGCCTTTCGCCGGATGAGATCGGGCCAGCGCTTGTCGAGCAGGACGTCGGCGCAGGCCTCGGCCGCGCTGCCTTGCTGCTCCCACTCGATCAGGTCGACGTGCCAGACGTCGGGGAAGTGGTTGTCCTGACGGAGGTGCGAGGGGAGCGGCGCGGTGTCGATCGCCTCGTCGCGCACGCCGTCGTAGCGCTTCGCGGCGCGTGCGTAGTGCTTGCGGCGCTGCTCCTCGAGGTCCATCTGCGCGAGGTCCTTGTAGAGACCTCCGACGCGCGCGTAGTGGCCGACCTCACCGAACGCGAGGATGGCGGCGAGCAGCGCGTTCTCGGCGATCTCCGGCGGCGCGCCGCGTTCGAGGTGCTGCTTCGCGACGTCGCGCCAGAGCTCGGCCTGCACGACGACGTAGTGCGCGGACGCGCTCGCCATGCCGAGCACGCGTGCGTAGTCGGCGGCCTCGCGTGCGAGCGTGGCCGCGGCGGAGAGCTCCTTGCGCTCGCGTGCGGCCTGGAGCGCGTCCTCGAAGTACTGGAGCGCGAAGTACTTGAGATGATCCTCGCGGAGGATGCGGATGCAGTTGACGAAGCCCTCGAGCACGTCCTCGAACATGCCGCTCTCGCGGCCGATCTGGACGAGCACCTGGAAGCAGTCGAACGCGCGCTCGCGCTGGCCCACGCTCTCGAAGTAGTCGGCCGCCTCTTCGAGGAGGCGCACGGCGGAGACGTTCGCCTCGCGGGCCTGGCGGGCGTCGCCGCACTTCTTGGCGCAGCGCGCCAGGTTGAACTGAACGAGCGCGCCGTTGTACGCGTCCGCGCCACCACCGACCACCTGCGCGAGGCGAGACCATAGAGCTCGAGCGCCGCGCCAGTCGTCGGCCTTCTCGCGGTAGATGGCGGCGGCCGCGACGAGGCCGGCGTTCTCCATCTCGCGTGCGGCGCCGGCCATGTCGGCCGTCGCCGCGAGCGTGCGCGCGCGATCGACGGACGGAACGGCGGGAAGCATCGCCATCGCGCGTTTCCAGCCGTCGTTCTCGGAGAACGCCATGTACCAGACGACGGTGAGCGCGCTGCGATGGTCGTTGCGGCGCGCGAGGACCTCGGCGAGAGGACGGAGCACCGACAGGTAGTCGTGCTCCGCGACGTGCGTCTGCGAAGCCGCCGACACGAGCGAGTTCGCTGCGTCGTCGAGATCGCCGCGGGCGAGCGCGGCGCGGGCGCGTTCCCGCAGATGGTAGAGGTCGTCGAGCATCGAGGAAGAAATGGAGTGTAGATGCCGCGCGCCAGCGTAGCGCTACATATTAAGGAGTCATGCTCCCGTCCACGCAACACGAAGCGGACGAGCGGATCGCGCGTTACCTCGGCCGTCTTGCGGGCGGGACGGCGGGCCGGAAGGCGCAGTTCTTCCTCGACGCGATCGCATCGGCGTGGGGCCGGGAGCTGAGGTCGTTCGTGGGCGGAACGAAGTGGCATGTCGAGGTCCGCGCGGAGGACGTGAAGACCGTCGCGAACGAGGCGGCGGCCGATCGTCCGGCGAGGGTACGTGTCGCGGCGCTTTCGGCGCTCGCGCAGTCGGGCGCGCATGCGCGCCTGGCGGCGGACGTCGTACGAGCGGCGCTGGGCGATGGCGAACGTCGCGTGCGTCTGGCCGCGTCGCGAGCGGCAGCGGAAGGAAGGCTCGGCGACGAGGTCGCGCGCGAGCTGCGAAACGTGCTGGCCGACGATGTGTGGGCCGTGCGCTGGCATGCAGCGCGGGGCCTCGTCGCGCGCGCGTACGACGCAGAGCTCGGCTCGCTGGCGCACATGCTGGTGACGACGACCCCGCGTGGAGGCATGTCGCTGACCGCGTGGGCGCAAGCGGTGGAAGCGCTCCGCCCGAGGTGCCGAATCGCGGGCCAGAGCGCAGAGCTCGACGCGCACGTCACGTCACTGTTCGCCGCCCTGTCGGCCCGAGATCGCGACTTCGCGTGGCCACTCTGGCGGTGAGGCCCGCGCCCCCCATTCGAACCAGGGTTCAGAAACGAACCAAGGTTCGAAAACGAACCAGGGTTCGAAAACGAACCGGGGTTCGAAAACGAACCGGGGTCAGGTTGGGGGGATGCTCGAGCGTTCCGTACGCGTCACCGCTGCCGCCGCCGCGTCGCGCTTTTTCCGCGCGGCATGCTCACGCGGGAGCGCGATGATCGTCTCGACCAGGCCGATGATCACATAGAACGAGAGAAGCCAGACCAGCACGAACGCCGGCTTCGTTTGCAGCGACACGATCGCGCTCGACGCCACCGCGAACATCACCAGGCCGACCGAGCGCGCGTTCAGCTTCAGATCCTTGAACGACCGGAAGCGGATCGTCGACACCATCAGGAACGCCAGGAAGCCCGTCAGGCCCATCATCGGGTACACGTACTTCGGGCCCGCCAGGTCGCCGCCCACCGCATGGTTCGCGACCACCAGCGAGATCAAGATGCCCGCCGCTCCCGGCACCGGCAGGCCAACGATGTACTTGCTCGGCTTCGTCGGCTTGCCGCCTTCGCCCATCGACAGGACGTTGAACCGCGCCAGACGCACCGCGCCCATCGCCGCGAACGTGAACGCCACCACCAGGCCGAACGTGCCCTGCTGGAAGAGCGACCACTTGTACACGAGCAGCGCCGGCGCCACGCCGAACGACACCACGTCCGCCAGCGAGTCGATCTGGAGACCGAACGCGCTCTGCGTCTTCGTCAAACGCGCGACTCGACCGTCGAGCATGTCGAAGAACAGCGCGTACACGAGGAGCAGCGACGCCCGGTAGTAGTCGTCGCCCGTACCTTCGGTGGCCGCGCCGCTGATCCGGATCGAGTCGAAGCCGCAGAAGATGCTCGACAGCGTGATCATGTTCGGCAGGAGGAACAGCGTCTTCCTGAGGTCGAGCTTCCGCCGAGGTGCTGCCATGCCACGCCAAGAGTGCCCCAGGATCGAGCTCGGGTAAAGGCAGCGCTCCTGCCAGAAATTGGCGCCCGACCGAGCTGGGGGCCTACCCTTGAGGGCGATGCGGTGTCGTGCGTCCTTCGCCCTCCTCTTCTCGCTATGCGCAACGGCCTGCGCGCACGCGGACTCGGCCGCCGACCGTCATTTCGCCGAGATGCGCGAGCAGGTCTCCCGCATGCAGGCCGATCACGACTCGATCGACCAGCGCCTCGGCGCCCTCGAGGTCGCCGTCGCCGAGGAGAAGGCACCCCGCGCCGTCACCGCCTCCACCTCCGCCGCTACAACGACTCCGCCCGCGCGCGTCGTCCAGCTCGGTGGGCCCTCCGACTCCGACGCCGCCGACCCGAACGACCCCGCCGCGCGTCCCGACATCCGCGTGACCGGCGCGCCCGGCAGCGCATCGATGCGACCGCGCGCCGGCAAGACCGGACGCATGCACATCGAGGAGAGCGACGTGCCCGGCACGCGCACGGACGCGTCGAGCGCCACGCGATCGAGCGCCCTCGATCCCGATGCGAAGAAGGCCTACGAGGCCGCGCTCGCGCAGATCCAGGCGAAGCAGATCGACCGCGGGCTCGAAGGACTCAACGCGTTCCTCGTGCGATGGCCCGATCATCCGTACGCCGAGAACGCGATGTACTGGCGCGGCGAGGCCTACTTCGCGCAGGGCGAATTCCTCCGTGCCGCCGAGCAGTTCGAGGCCGTGCTCGCGCGCTTCGGAAGCGGCAGCAAAGGCCCCGACGCGCTGCTCAAGCTCGGCATGTGCCACGACCGTCTCGGAGCCGCGCAGCGTGCGCGCGAGTACTGGGACCGCTTGAAGAACGACTACCCGCGCAGCGACGCCGCGAAGCGCATTCCGAAGCAGGACAGCTCGCCTGATCGCAAGGGACCGAAGGAGAATCGATGAGCATCGCGCATCCGGCAACACTCAGGCATCTCGCGATCGTGCTCGGCGTGCTCGTCGCGGCCTCCGTACAGGGCGGAAGCGCCTTCGCGCAGAGCACCGGCGGAGCGCCCGCGGGCGGCGGTGGAAATCCGGCGAACCCCGGCGGTCCGTTGAGCGGCTCGCCCGCTCCGGCAGGCGGCGGCGGCACGGCCGGAACCGGAGGCACCGGCGGCGGCGCATCCGGCGGCACCGTCACGTCGTCGAGCACGCAGGTCTTCCCCGGCGGCGTCGCGCCCGTTCCTCCCGGCGGCACGCTCGGCGGCGGCAACGCACAGTTCTCTTCGTCGAAGCCGATCACCGGCAACGAGCGCGACACGTTCGACTTCCGTCCCGGCGCCGGCGGCGGCGGCACCGCGCACGGCAGCGAGAACAGCTCGTTCGTCCTCGGCGGCGGCGACGTCCGCGGCACGACGAACAACCCCGGCGTCCACCAGGTCCGCAAGGGCGACACGCTCTGGGACATCTGCGATCACTACTTCCGCAACCCGTACCAGTGGCCGCGGATCTGGGCGTTCAACCCGCAGATCCAGAACCCGCACTGGATCTTCCCTGGCGATCAGGTGCGCCTGCGCGGTGGTGAGGCCGTCGCGGCGCAGCAGCCGCAGCAGACGGGCGGCTCTCCGATCATCGACCGCCGCCGTCAGGTCCCGCCGGACACGATCTTCCTCCGCACGGAGGGCTTCATCGACGACGACACGAACACCTGGGGAGAGATCTCGGGGTCGCCGGAGGAGAAGATGATCCTCA
>JAQBQJ010000354.1 GCA_028287065.1 Labilithrix sp.
TCTTCGCGGAGGCTAGCGGAGCCCGCCAGCGCGTGATCGGCATGCGCGCGCACGCTCGCGGTCATGTCGAGACGATCCAACGCATCGTCGAATGGCCGACGAGTCCGAACTCGGAGTGGAAGCGTGGCTTTCTCGCCGGGATCTTCGACGCCGAGGGGAGCTACAGCTGCGGCGTGCTCCGCATCTCCAACACCGACGACCGAATGCTCACCGAGACCGAGCGCGCGTTCGAGTACTTCGGCTTCGATCCGATCCGCGAGAAGTCGACCCATGCCGCCGCTTCCAACATCCGACCGCGTGGGGGCCTCCGCGAGCACCTCCGCTTCTTCCACCTCGTCGACCCCGCGATCCGCCGCAAATGCAGCATCGACGGCGTCGCGATCAAGCAGAAGAAGCGGCTTGGCGTGGTCTCGATCGAGGCGCTCGGCTTCGACATGCCGATGTTCGACATCACGACCGGCACCGGCGACTTCATCGCCAACGGCGTCGTCAGCCACAACTGCTACGCGCGTCCGTCCCACGAATATTTGTCCCTGGGTGCCGGCTCCGACTTCGAGCGGAAGATCATCGTCAAGAAGAACGCCCCCGAGCTCCTCCGCGAGGCGTTCGACAAGAAGAAGTGGAAGGGCGAGCTCGTGATGTTCAGCGGGATCACCGACTGCTACCAGCCGCTCGAGGCGAAGCTCGGGATCACGCGCGCGTGCCTCGAGGTGTGCGTCGAGTACAAGAACCCCGCCGGCTTCATCACCAAGTCGCCCGTCATCGAACGGGACATCGAGCTGCTCGCCGAGCTGAATCGCGTCGCGCGCTGTCGCGTCAGCGTGAGCATTCCGTTCTGGGATCCCGACACCGCGAAGGCCATGGAGCCGTTCGTGACCACGCCGCAAAGGCGCATGAAGATCGTCGAGACGCTCGCGAAGGCCGGCATTCCGGTCGGCGTCAGCATCTCGCCGATCGTGCCCGGGTTGAACGACGAGGACATCGGCGACGTGATCAAGGCGGCGAGCGACGCAGGCGCGCGTCACGCGTTCTACGTCCTGCTCCGCCTCCCCGGCGCCGTCAAAGAGGTCTTCGAGACCAGCTTGCGCGCGAAGCTCCCGCTCCGCGCCGAGAAGGTGCTCCGCCGCCTGCGCGAGGCCCACAGCGGAAAGCTGTATGATTCACGCTTCGGCGTCCGTGGCAGCGGACAAGGCGTCTACGCCGACACGATCGCGACGCTCTTCGACAAGCTCGCGAAGCGCCACGGCCTCCGTCACGACGAGATGAACGATCTCGATCCGCCCGAGGCCGCCGTCTCCACGTTCGAGCGCCCGAGCCACGTCGCGCGCGCCGCGAAGAACGGCCAGACCTCGTTCGGCTTCTGAGCCTTCCGAGCGCAGAGGCCCGCGTCCGCTCAGCAGCCGCTGGCGGGGCAGAGATCCTGGCCGATCGTGCTCTGCGATTTCGTCACGTGTCCGGAGAGTTGATAGACGCGGACGTAATCGATCTCCAGGCCCTGCGGGAATGCGAAGGATGGGCCCCGCGCCGGATCGCGCTCGTCCGCCGCAGTCCTGCGAGCCAATCGGCGCGCCGTCGACGCACGCGTCCGCCGCAGGCAAGAACGACCGCTCCGAGCGCCATGCTCGTTCGCAGCATTCGATCCAAGCCTGTCAGGCTTGCTGCTACGGTGCGTCTCCATGCAGGTCCGGGCGCTCGCGATGTCCGTCGGCCTCGTCGCGCTCCTCGGCACGGCGCAGGCGCGCGAGATCCCCGGAGGCAAAGGGCCCGCCGCCTCCGACGTGCCGATGGCGGAGCACGCCGCGCGCGTCGTCGACTACACGCTCCGCGCCACGCTCGATCCTGCGCTGCACACCGTGCACGGCGAAGGATCGATCGCCTGGACCAACGTCTCGTCGCAGCCGGTCACGCAGCTGTGGATGCACCTCTACCTCAACGCGTTCAAGAACCAGTCGTCGGTGTTCATGCGCGCGCCGATCGGCGGGTTCCGCGGCTCCACGCTGCCGAAGGAGTGGGGGACCATCGACGTCCGCAAGCTCACCTGGAACGACGGCGCGACGCAGCACGATCTCTGGGCGAAGGTGCAGCTCCGACGCGGCACCGACGAGGACGAGACCGACGCCGCGATCCCCCTCCCCCGCGCCGTGGCCCCCGGCGAGACGATCGCCCTCGACGTGGTGTGGGACGACAAGCTCCCGTCGATCGTCGAGCGCACCGGCTTCGACGGCAGCTTCCACATGATCGCGCAGTGGTTCCCGAAGCTCGCGAAGATCGAGCAGGACGGGACGTTCGCGCACTTCCCGTTCCAGCACCTCGGCGAGTTCTACGCCGACTACGGCAAGTACGACGTCACGCTCGACGTCCCCGAGGCCTTCATCGTCGGCGCGACCGGGGTCGTGACCGAGTCGCGTGTCGAGGCGGGTCGTCGCATCGAGCGTCACGTGCAGGACGACATCCACGACTTCGCGTGGACCGCATGGGACGAGTTCCAGACGCGGAAGGAGACGATCGACGGCGTCGCCTGCACCATCCTCTACCCGCCCGGCTACGAAGGCCACGCCGAGCGCGAGCTCGCGACGATGCGCTTCGCCCTCCCGCACTACGGCGCGCGCTACGGCAAGTACCCCTACCCGCTCCTCACGCTCGTGCATCCGCCGGCGAGCGCGCCCGAGGCCGGAGGCATGGAGTACCCGACGCTCATCACGACGGGCGGCGGCTCGTACATCGTGAACGGCGTGAACCTCATCGAGCTCGTCACGATTCACGAGTTCGGGCATCAGTATTTTTACGGGCTCATTGCGTCACACGAGACGCAGTGGCCGTTCATGGACGAAGGCCTCAACAGCTTCGCCGAGGCGGAGGCGATGGCCGCCTGGAAGGGACCGAGCAACTTCATCGACCTGCTCGGCGTCAGCGTGGGCGACTCCGAGGGTCATGCCGAGCGCGCGCGGCACTTCGCGCACGACGATCGCGTCGCGCAGCCGGCCTACGCGTTCGGGACCGGCACCTCGTACGGCGCGCTCGTCTACAGCCGCACCGCCACCATCCTCGAGACCCTCCGCCGCGTGTACGGCGAAGAGGCGATGCAGAAGACGATGGGCGCATACGCGCGCCGCTTCCGCTTCCAGCATCCCGTGCCACGCGATCTGGTCGAGACGTTCCAGCGCGAGATGGGCAACGAGGCCGGAGAAGTCCTCCGCGACGCGCTCTTCGACAAGGGCTGGATCGACTTCAAGGTCGAGGCGATCAGCTCGCATGCGGTGCGCGTCGCGGCCGGCATCTTCGACCGCGACGGCAAGCGCGCGACCACGCCGCCCGATCGCGGATCGTCCGGAAAATACGAGGGCTGGGTGCTCGTGAACCGGCGCGGCACGCTGCACCTGCCCGTCGAGGTCGAGCTGATCAGCGAGGACGGCGCGCGCACGCGAGTACCGTGGGATGGAAGCACGGACTCGATCCGCATCCCGTACGCCGGCACCTCGGCCTTGCGCGCAGCCGTCGTCGATCCCGATCAGCGCGTGCTGCTCGACGAAGATCCGGAGAACGACTTCGCGACCGCCGCCGGCCACAGCGGCGGAGGTGCGCCGCGCACGCTCGAGCGATCGACGTACTGGGCGGAGCTCGTGCTCGGAGCGATCGCACCATGACGCCGGTCGCTGCCCACCGGATCCACGCGCGCTATCGACCGACCGCGATCGCGTTCATGTTCTTCGCGGAGCTCGCGTGGGCGCTCGTCGTCGCCACGCCGGTGCACGCGTGGGCGCGCCGCGTGTGGGGCGCACATCCCGACGGCGACGCCGTGCTCTGGATCCCGGGCGGGCGCGATCTGCTCGTGTGGCTCGGTCAGAACGACGCCGCGCTCGGCGTCGTGACCCGCACCACGCTCGTGCTCCTCGTCGTCGGTGCCCTCCTGATGCAGGTGCCGTTCGGCGCGCTGGTCGCGTCGCTGGCGTTCGGCAGGGAGGACGCCCTGGAGCCGCCCGACGCCGGCGCCCAGACGGGCGCCGCCGAGCCCGACGCGAGCCCGCCCGCGAGGCTCCGATCGCTCCGCATCGTGAGGGCGCTGAAGATCGGGGTGGCGTCGTTCCTTCCGCTGTCGGCGCTGCTCGCGCTCGGTTCGGCCGTGTCGATCCTGGTGCTCGCGGTGGGTGCGCTCGCGGCGGCGGGAATCGAGAGCGCCGTCACCGACTCGCTCGGCGACGCGCGCGCGTTCACGGTGAAGCTCGTGGTCCTCGCCCTCTTCGGCGTGCTCGCGGCGGCATTCGGCATCGTCGTCGATCTCGCGCGCGCGGCCGTCGTGCGTGAACAGGGCTTCGCGGCCATCGAGCGGACGTCGACGCCGGCGTGGGGAACGATGCTCCGCGGCATCCGCGCGGCGCTCGTGACGTCGCGGCGCGGCTTCGGGAGCGCACTGCTCGCGTGGACCGGTCGCGTGGTCGTCGGCGTCGCGCTCCTCGCGATCGGCTACGTCGCGAGCGATACGTTCGGTGGACGCGGCGGCACGGCGCTCACGCTCCTCTTCATCGTGCACCAGGGCGTCGTGCTCGGACGCGTCGCCCTACGCGCTTCGTGGATGGCACGCGCGCTCTCGCTCGTCGCGCCCGTGCAGGACGCGCTCGAAGAGGCGCGCAGCGCTCAGCGGGGCGCGGACGTCGCGACGAGCGAGCGGTAGACCTGCTCGTACTGGCGGCCGGCGCGCTCCCATCCGCGATCGAGGCGCATGACGCGGCGGCGCAGCATCGGCCAGCGATCGGTCTCGAACGCGGCGATCGCGCGCTGCACCGTGGCGTAGAGGAGGTCCGCGGTCGGCTCGTCGAAGAGGAACCCGGTGCCGGTCTCGAGCTTCGAATCGCAGTCGACGATCGTGTCGATGAGACCGCCGGTGGCGTGCGCGACGGGCGGCGCGCCGTAGCGCTGCGCATAGAGCTGGACGAGGCCGCACGGCTCGAACCGGCTCGGCACGAGCGCGATGTCGGCGCCCCCGAAGATGCGATGAACCTGCGCCTCGGGCGCGTTCCGTATGAAGACGACGCGACCGTGGCCCTTCTCGGCCGCCTGCTGCAGCTTGGCGACGAGCGCCTCGTCGCCGTCGCCGGCGATCACGATCTGCGCGTCGCTGCCACGGAGGATGCGCGGGATCGCCTCGACGACGAGGTCGGTCCCCTTCTGCGCGACGATGCGACCGACGCTGGCGACGATGGGCGCCTTCTCCTCGATCGCGAGGCCGAGCTCCTTCTGGAGCGCGCCCTTGCAGCGCGCCTTGTTCGACGCGTCCTCGGCGTCGTAGCGCGCGACGAGGTTCGAGTCCGTCGCAGGGTTCCACACGCCGTAGTCGACACCGTTGACGATGCCGGTGATGCGCTCCTTCGCGCGGAGCACGCCGTCGAGACGGCAGCCGCCGGCCTCCGACTGGATCTCCTTCGCGTACGAGGCGCTGACCGTGGTGACAGCGTCCGCGGAGATGATGCCCTGCTTGAGGAAGTTCACCGAGCCGTAGAACTCGATGCCGCCGACGTGGAAGTCGGTCGGGGACAAGCCGATCGCGGGGAGCAGCTCCTTCGGGAACACGCCCTGGTGGGCGACGTTGTGGATCGTGAGGAGCGACGGCGTGCGCTCGCCGAGGTCCTTCAGGTACTTCGCCACGAGCGCGGTCGGCCAGTCGTTGAGGTGGACGAGCTCGGGCGGCGAGCTGCCCTGCGCGCGCTGCGTCGCGATCTCGGCGACGGCGCGCGAGAACACGGCGAAGCGCATCGCGTTGTCGGGGTAGTCCTCGCCGCGATCCCCATACACGCCGGGACGATCGAAGAGACCGGGCGCGTCGAGCAGGACGAGGTCGACCTGCGACGGAAGGCGACCGTCGTAGACGGTGACCTCGTGGGTCTTGTCGCCCATCTCGAGCACGAGCGGCGTGAGCCGGCGCGCGAGCAGGAGGCCTGCCTCTTCGAAGGCGGGGAACCGCGGCATCACGATCGTGACCTTGTGGCCGAGCGCCTTCAGCGTCTTCGGTAGCGCGGCGCTCACGTCGGCGAGGCCGCCGACTTTGACGAACGGCGCGAGCTCGGTGGTGACGAACAGGATCTCCATCGCAGCGGTTTCTACCATTTTTCCGGCCCGAGCGGAGAAAGCCGCGCGGCCTACTTCCCCTGCTGCCCCGCTATCGCTAAGGAGAGACCGTGACCCGGCTGCGCGTATCGGACGCCCTCGGAAGCGTCGAGATCGTCCGTCCCGAGGGCGTTCCCGAGGGCTCGGTGCTGAGCGTCTTCCGCGTCCCGCCCGAGGTCGCGGGGCAGCGGCTCGACGTGTTCCTCCAGAGCCAGCTCAAGAGGACGAGCCGCACGCGCACGCAGTACATCGTGAAGGTCAGCGCCTACGACATCCGTGGGAAACGCCTGCGCTCGAACCATCGCGTGCAGACCGAAGAGCACGTGCTCTTGTGGCGCGCGCCCTGGGACGAGGAGCAGGTCCCGACCGACGTGCCCATCCTCTACGAGGACGAGCACATGCTCGCGGTCGACAAGCCCGCGCTGCTGCCGGTGCACCCGACCGCGCGCTACCACAAGAACACGCTCATCAACGTGCTCAAGGCGCTTCGTCCTGGGCAGTTCCTGTCGCTCGGCCATCGCATCGACCGCGAGACGAGCGGCGTGCTCCTCGTCGCGAAGTCGACCGCCGCCGATCGCGCGCTCAAGAAGGTCATCGAGAGCCGCGGCATCGAGAAGACGTACGTCGCGATGACGTGGGGCTCACCGGATCCCGAGCGCGCGAACGCGATCGGCGCGAAGGTCACGCCCGCGACGGCCGACGGACCGGACGCGTTCCGGTTCGAGCGATCGATCGAGCTCGATCCGACGAGCTCGTATCGCGTGAAGATGCGGCTCGGCGTGTCCGACGACGCGCTCTCGGCGTCGACGCGCTTCCGTGTCGAGTCCACGCGCGCGCGTGCGGGACACACGTCGTACGCGCGCGTGCGCTGCGAGCTCGAGACCGGGCGCCAGCACCAGATCCGCATCCATCTCGCGAGCCTCGGCTCGCCGATCGTGGGCGACAAGCTCTATGGTCCCGACGAGACGTGCTTCGCGCGCGGCGCCGACGGAGAGCTCACCGAAGAAGACCTCGTCCGCCTCGAGCTCCCGCGCCACGCGCTCCACGCCGCGCGCCTCGCGCTGGCGCATCCGATGACGGGCATCCCGCTCGTGATCGAAGCGCCGTTCCCGGCGGACCTCGCAGCGTTCTGGGACTCGCTCTCTTAGTTCCCTTGCCTTACGGGCAGTCGTCGGCGGCGCCCGGCGTGCCTTTTTCGGAGCCGGTCGTCCAGCTCTTCGACGAGAGGCACCAGCTCGCCTTCGAGGTGGCGGTCGAGGCGTCGAGCACGTGGAGCTGCGCCGAGCTGCCGCCCGCCTGCGTGAACCATCCGCCGTACGGAGCCGACGCGACCGTCGTCGAGCCGTCGAGCAGCGTGATGCCGCCGGTCGCTCCGTTCGCGAGCAGCACGCCCGCGCTGTCGGCGAGGCCGGTGCCGTACTCGTACGCGATCGCCGCGGCCGGCACCTTCGCCGTGATCGCCCCGGCCTTGTTGCGCGCCAGAACGATGTACGCGCCGGGCGCGATCGTCACGCCCGCGCCGATCACGTGCGTGCGATTGCCACCGTCCTTCAGCGTGAGCCCGCTGAGCGACCGCACCGCCGCGGCCTTGCTGTAGATCTCGATCCACTCCGACGCAGGCTCTGCGCCCGTCGAGTCGTACATGACCTCGGAGACGAGGATCTCGCCGGCCGCGGGCTTCGCGGTCGCACCGGTCGACGAAGCGTCCGGCGTCGACGTCGAGGCATCCGGCGCGATCGTCGGCTTCGTGCCGGAGTCGGTTCCGGTCTGGCCGCTCGGGTCGTCGGATTCCGTGGCGGCATCCGGCTTGGCCGCGGTACCGCCGCTCGTGCTGCCGGGCGCGGGACGCGGATCGTTGCCGGCGTCGATGCCGGGCAGGTTGGGATCGACGTCCGGTGTGAGGTCGGCCGGCGAGCTCATCGCGCAGCCGGCGCCCATGACGAGGCAGGTCACGATCGTCGCGGCCGAAACCCAGCGAAAGGCGCGGTACATCCGCCCGCCGTTATGTTGCGCGGTGCAGCATGGCGCAAGGCCAGCGGCGCATGGGGACGCGCCGGAGACGCCGGAAGTGCGCGATTACGGCCCGGATTTCACTATTTCGTCACACTGGCGACAGAAGAGGCGGACGGGCGAAGGAGGGATGAGAAGAGAGCACCGACTTCAGTGCCGACTCCTTCGCCCCTTCGCCCCTCCACCCCTTCCCGGTCGAGAGGGGCGCGCTGGTGAGCGAGGAGCCCGTCACATCCCGCGCGGGACCTTGTCGAGATCGAGCTGCTCGAGGGCGACGCGGATCAAGGCGCTGCGGTTCGCCTTCGTGATGCCGCGGGTCTTGAGCTTCTCGACGAGCTCGTCGAGCTGCTCGAGGTCCTTCGTGTACATCGAGATGCAGATCACCTTGTAGTGCGTCGGCTTCGCCTTCGTCGCGTCGCGCTCCGCCTTGAGCATGCGGGCGCTCTCGGGCGGCGCTTGGTAGAACGCGCCGGTGAGCACGCCCTGCACTTCGTCGCCGTCGAGCACGCGTGCTGCTCCGAGCCTTGCTCCACCATCATCTCGCGCTGCCATCGTTTTGTTCTCCTCGAATCGAAAGTCTTGGGGGTTCGCTGCTCAGCCCGTCATCGCCGGGGTGTCGTCGCTCTCGAGATCCGCATCGTCGCCGAGCTCGGCGCTGCGGCCGGTGATCAGCCGCTCGACGACGCGCTGGTAGTCGGACGCCGCGTGTGAGTCCGGCGCGTATTCGAAGATCGTCTTCCCTTGCGCGGGCGCTTCCTTGATCTTCGTGGTCGCACGGACCGGCTGGAAGCAGCGGTCGCCGAAGTGCTCCTTCATCGTGCCCCACGCGTCGCGACAGATGCGCGCGCGCGCGTCGTAGAAGGTCGGGAGCACTCCGTAGATCTGGACGGGGTGGTGGAGCAGCGCGTTGACGTTCTTCACGGTCTTGATGACCTGACGGACGCCGACGAGCGAGAGGAAGTCGCAGGCGACCGGAACCAGGATGCCGTCCGCGAAGACGAGCGCGTTCTGGTTGAGGAGCGACAGCGACGGCGAGCAGTCGAGGATGATGACGTCGTAGTGATTGAGCGCGGACGCGAGGCGGTCCTTGAGGATGCGATCGCGGTTCTGGCGGCCGGCGAGATAGAGCTCGGCGGCGGCGAGGGTCTCGTTCGAGGGAACGAGATCGAGGTTCTCGCGGACCTTCACTGCGATGTCCTGCGGCTTGAGGCCCATGACGAGGCAGTGATAGAGCGTGCGCTCGGCCTTCACGCCGAGGGAGACGCCGACGTTGCCCTGCGAGTCGGTGTCGACGAGGAGGACCTTGTAGCCCTTCATCGCGAGGCCGGCGGCGATGCTGACGGTCGTGGTGGTCTTGCCGGTGCCGCCCTTGTGGTTGAAGACGGCGAGCTTCTTTGGCGCGGCGAGCTTCTTCTCGATGAGCGTGACACGCGGACCGGAATCCGGCGGAGGCGTAGCGGCGACGGGCATCGGCGCGGGGGTCGGCGCGAACGCCGAGGTCGATGCGTAGGTCGATGACGGCGCAGCCATCGGAGCAACCGGCGTAGCGACCGGCATGCGAACCGAGGACGGAGCCGGCGTCGCGACCGCGACCGGCGCCGGAGCGTTCATCGCGCCGAGACGGATGCCGCCTGCCTCCTGGAGGAGCTGACCGCGACAGCCTTCGGAGCAGGCGTAGCGCGCCTCGCCCTTGATGCGGACCACCTGCGAGACGAGCTCGACGGTGAAGCGCTTGTTGCAGCAGTCGCACACGACGCCGCCCGCGGCCTCGCCGCGAAGGCTCTTGCCATGACAGGCCTGCGAACAGAAAAAGGAGAACGCGTTGTCCTTCTCCTCCATCTGGTAGCGGAACTGCACATCGTAGCACCG
>JAQBQJ010000398.1 GCA_028287065.1 Labilithrix sp.
GCGGCCGCGCGCGCCGTATCGACCGCGGTGTACGCCTTCGCGAGAACGGTGACGTGCTCGGTCAGGCGCTGATCGACCATCGCGAGCACCGATGCCGCGGCCGACGGCTCCGTCACGGCGCCCTCGGGCGTGGTCGCGATGCGCACGAGCGTCGGCGGACGCGAGCGCTCGAGCCGCACGCGAGCTTCGGCGAGGCGGAGCAACGACTGCCACGTCTTGCGCACGCGCGCCTGCGCCGCGCGATCGAGCGGCACCTCTTCGGCGTTACGCCGGAGCTCTGCGCCCTGCGCGAGCGCGGAGCGCGCCGGCTCCGCCACTGCCGCGGACGCCTGATCGAGTGCATGGGCGAGCGGATCGTCGGCCTCGACGAGCAACGGCAGCGCCGCGAGGACCGCTGCGACGACGATCGCGACGAGCATCACCGGTAGCGACGCCGACACGAACGCGGTCGAGAGCGCACCGGCGAGCGCACCGCCCACGAGCGCGACCAGGACGTGCACGCCGCGCGCGGTGCGCGAGCGGATGCGCGTGGTGCGCTCCGCGAACGCCGCCGCCACGAGCACCGCGCCGGCGACGGCAGGTGAGACCGGGCCGAGGACGCCCGCGCCGAACGCACCGAGCGCGCCGCTCGCGACGGCGAACGACTGCGCGGTGCCGCTCGCGCAGACCGCGAGCAGGACGCCGAGCCACACGAGCGCGACGGACGACGCGACCGGACCGAAGCGATTGGCGATCGGAGCGAGCGCGAAGAGCGATGCCGCCGCGACGATGAAGGCGAGCTTCTTCATGACTAGAACCCGTTCCTGTTCATGTTTCCCATGTCCTTCACGGCGGCTTCCTTCGCGGCAGCCTTTCCGGCGGCGCTCGACGGCGCAACGGTCACGAAGCCCTTTCGCATGCTGCGATACGCCTTCATCTGCGTGCCGAGCGAGCTCGCGGCGGGCGCAGGCGCTGCAGCGATCGCCGCGGCGAGCGCCTGCTCGTTCTTCTCCGCGAGCTGCGCAGCGCGCGCGACGTCGCCCTGCGCGTAGGCGTTCGCGGCCTCGATCTGACGGCGCGAGGCCGTGACGCTCGTGGCGCTCGCGAAGACGGCGCCGTCCTTCCCGCGCTCGACCTCCGACGCGTCGGTGGTCGCGAGCAGCGACAGACGCGGCGCATGCGTCGTGAACGTCGAGCTGCCGACCGGCGTCCAGCTCGCCGTCGCATCGATGTCGAGCGGGCGTGCATCACCGCGACCATCGAAGGTGCTCGCGGCGAGCTCGACGACGATGCGCCGCTCGTCGCCGCCGAACAGCGAGCCGATCGCGAGCTCGACCTCGTTGCCGGTCACGACGGCATCGGCACCGGTCGCGGAGACGAACCTCGTGCCCTCGGGGAGCGACAGGCGCACGCGCGTGTTCTCGACCGTCGTGCCGGCGGTCTCTTCGAGCTCGCGATGCAGGAACGTCGCGAGCGACGCTCCGTCCTTCACGAAGGCGAAGTTGCCGTGACCGTTCTGCGCGAGGCTGCCCATGTAGCTCTCGTCGAAGTCGAGCCCGATGCCGAGCGACGAGACGGTGATGCCCGACGAGAAGCTCGACCGCGCGAGGCTCTCCGCCTGAGCGCGCGTGCTGTCGAGACCGTCGCTCACGAGCACGATGCGACGAACGCGGCCGCGCGCCGCCTCGTCGAGCGCGCGAAGCCCGTGGGAGAGACCGCCGGGAATGTCGGTGCCGCCGCTCGCCTCGATCTGCGAGATCTTCGCGGACAGCGCGGAGCGGACGAGCCCGACGCGCGCGAGCGGCTGGACCATCTCGCTCGTGTCCGAGTACCGCACGACCGTGATCTCGTCGTCGTCGCGCATCTCCGAGAGCAGGCGGAGCACGGAGCGGCGCGCCTCGATGATCTTCTCGCCGCTCATCGAGCCCGAGGTGTCGAGGACGACGGCGAGCGCGATCGGCGCGCGCTTCTCGTCCCCGGCGCGCGTATCGGCGTCGGCGACGACGCGGACTTCGGCAAACACCGTCGTCTCCTGCCCTGCGAGGAGACGTGTGTGGCTGAGCGACACCATGCCGTGGACGCCCGGGCCAGAGAACGCCGCGGAGTTCTTCCCGTTCACGAGCGACGCCGGCGTCCGGAACAACCCCGAAGCGCCGGGGAACGCGGCCGCAGGCGCGCGATAGAGGACGAGCCCGCCCGTGGCGAGCACGACTGCGGACAGAGCGATGGCGCGCCTCACGCGCGACGAATGCGAAAACGACATGGGGACCTCGCCGGCCGGGCGGCCGAATCCCGCTTCAGACGGGCGAGGAGGCGATTCGGTTTCGCGAAAACGCGCTCAGCGAATGGGGGCCTGGGTCGTCACGCCCGCGCCGTACCACGGAAGCGCCGTGCCGCCGTCGCTGGTCAGGGTCTTCAGGACGGTCGAAGCGCCGTTGCTCATGTCGATCTCGAGGATCTTCCCGGTGAAGTTGAAGCCGTAGCCCTTCCCGGCCCAGTAGCCGAGCCCGAAGATGTCGTTCTGCTTCGTGTCGCCGACGATGCGCTTCACGTGACCGTCGGTCGGGTCGACCTCGGCGAGGAGGTCCGTGCCGGCGACGCCGCCGTCGACGATCAGCTTCACCGTCACGTACGTGCGGTTGCCGTCCTGGATGAGCGAGATGATGTCGCCCGACGACTTGTACTGCGGACCGCTCGCCGACGCGTTCAGGTTGCCGCGCGTCGTCATCTCGCCGGTGACGGTGTCGATCTGAACGTACGTGACCGCGGTGTTCGTCCCGAGCTCCGTCGCGTAGCCGACGAGCGCTTCTTTTCCAGGGTCCGCGGTGCCGGCCGGCACGAACGAGAGCGCGTTCGGATAGTCCACGAGCGTCGTCGCCGTCGCGATGCGCGTGCACTTGGCCGTGCCCGTATCGATGCTGAAGAAGTCGTTGAACGTCGTGCCGAACACGTTGCCGGTGCGATCGACGGCGATGTCGATCACGTCGGCCTGCGCGGTCGCAGGCTCGAACGTGAACTTTCCGAGCTCCTTCAGCGTGCCGGCGACCGGCTCGTACAGGAAGAGCGTGTCCTTCGAGTGCGCGTAGACGCGACCGGGGCCGCCCGGCGGATCGATCGGCGGCCCCGAGTCCTCGAAGGCGGGCGGCTGCTTGACGTCGGTCTTCGCCTTGCCCGCATCGCGATCGTCGTCGAGCGGAAGCCGGCTCGCGGTGGACTCGGTGCTGCCGCAAGCGGCCAGCGGGGCGAGGGCGCAAAGCGAAGAGAGGAGGAGAAAAAGAGCGAAGCGAGGGCGCATGGCCTGCTCGAAGGATACGCCCGCGCGACCGGAAGTCCCGGAAGGTGCCGAGAGCGAATCGCTCGAATTCCGGCGCGCGCGCGGCGCACAGGGTTATCCAGCCGACCAAAGCGCAAATTTGCGGGGTTTCTTAGGATGGAGTCCGTTCCACTGGGAAACTCAGACCTCTGTCACGAGAAGACCGAGATAGCCGCCAAGCGCGCTTTGGGATTCTCCTCGAAACCACGAGGCTACAATCCGCGAAAGACGCGCGACCCTCCGTTGGCGTCTCGCTCTCGCGTCTTCGCGCCTCTTGCGGCAAATCTCGTCTTCGCATTGACGCCGCACGCCGCGAGACGCGCGATCGCGCTCCTTGCGCGCGCACGTCGCCAGGGTTCCCAGCGTCCGCCGCGGGCGCTACACCTCCGGGCGGAGGCGTGGTCATGCAAAGGCTCGGTCTCGTGCTGCTCGCCGCGTTCGGCGTCACGACCTACGGATGCGCGCACGGCGCGTCGGCCGGGTCTCACGACGCGGTCGCCGCCGAGCTCGGCCCCGTTCCCACCGGCGCGGCGCAGGTCTGCGTCGTGCGCCCGGCGTCCCGATACGACCGAGCCACCGCAGTTACGATGCGCGTGACCGACAACGGCCGTCTCGTCGGAGCGACGCAAGGCGCGACGTTCTTCTGCTACCTCGCGCGCGTCGGCGAGCACCAGATCGCGTCGAGCGACGACGACACGGGCCCGCTCTTGCTGCGCGCTCGACCGCGCGCGCGCTACTGGCTGCACCAGGACGTCGTCGAGCTCGCGGGCGAGGTGCATGCGCACCTCGACTGGGTCGACGAGAGCACCGGGCTCGAGATGCTCGACGCGTGCGACGCGCGCGTGCGCGTCGCGGTGCCGGGCCACGACGACGAGACGTCGGCGCAGCCGATCGCGCCCGCGAAGATGTAGTCAGCCGACCGCGAGCAGCTCGACCTCGAACACCAGCGTCGACCCCGGCGGGATGACCGGCGGGAAGCCTCGGTCGCCGTACGCGAGCTCCGGCGGGATGGTGAGCTTGCGCACGCCGCCGATCTTCATGCCGGCCACGCCCTGATCCCAGCCCTTGATGACCTGGCCGCGACCGAGCTCGAAGCCGAAGCCCTTGCCGCGATCGCGCGAGCTGTCGAACTTCTTTCCGTCGGTGAGCGTGCCCACGTAGTGCACGGTCACCTTCTGCCCGCTCTTCGCCTCGGCGCCGTCGCCGACCTTGATGTCCTCGATCTTGAGCTCACCCATGGCTTCTCCTTAGAACATCTCTCACGGTTGCGCGAGCAGCGAACGGAGCACGTACGGCAGGATGCCGCCGTGCTTGTAGTAGAGGACTTCCTGCGGCGTATCGATGCGCACCGTCGCACGGAACGTGTGGGTCGTTCCGTCGGGCGCCTTCGCCTTCACGGTCACGTCGCGTCCGCCCTTGAAGCCGGAGTCGAGCAGCTCGGGCAGCCCCTCGACGTCGTAGATCTCCTCGCCCGTGAGTCCGAGCGCAGCAGCGTTGTCGCCGGCCTTGAACTGCAGCGGCAGGATGCCCATGCCGACCAGGTTCGAGCGATGAATGCGCTCGTAGCTCTCGGCGAGGACGGCGCGCACGCCGAGCAGCTTCGGTCCCTTCGCCGCCCAGTCGCGTGACGAGCCGGAGCCGTACTCCTTCCCGGCGATGACGAACAGCGGGACCTTGTCGGCGATGTACTTCACCGACGCGTCGAAGATGGTCATCACCTCGCCGGACGGCATGTGCTTCGTCCAGCCGCCCTCCGTGCCGGGCGCGAGCTGGTTGCGGAGCCGCACGTTCGCGAACGTGCCGCGCACCATGACCTCGTGGTTGCCGCGTCGCGAGCCGTAGGAGTTGAAGTCCTCCTTCTTCACGCCGTGCGCGATGAGGTACTTGCCCGCAGGGCCGTCCGCCTTGATCGAGCCGGCGGGAGAGATGTGGTCCGTCGTGATGCTGTCGCCGAGCACCGCGAGAACGCGTGCACCATGCACGGGATCGACCGACCCCGGCTGCGCCGTCATTCCCTCGAAGTACGGAGGGTTCTTCACGTAGGTGCTGTCGTTCTCCCACGCGTAGAGATCGCCCTCGGGAACGGCGAGCGACTGCCATTGCTCGTCGCCGGCGTAGACGTCGGCGTAGACGCTCTTGAACATCGGCGGCGTCACCGACTTGTCGATCGCGTCGGCGACCTCGCGCTGCGTCGGCCAGATGTCCTTCAGGAAGACGGGCTTTCCGTCCTTGCCGGTGCCGAGCGGCTCGCTGGCGAGGTCGATGTCCGCGGTGCCCGCGAGCGCATACGCGACCACGAGCGGCGGCGATGCGAGGTAGTTCGCGCGGACCTCGGCGTGCACGCGCCCCTCGAAGTTGCGGTTGCCGGAGAGCACCGAGACCACGAAGAGGTCCTTGTCCTCGACCTCGCGCGAGATCGCCGGCGGCAGCGGGCCGCTGTTGCCGATGCACGTCGTGCAGCCGTAACCGACGACGTAGAAGTTGAGGCGCTCGAGGTACGTCATCAGACCGGCGGCCTCGAGGTACTCGGTCACGACCTTCGAGCCCGGTCCGATGCTCGTCTTGACCCAAGGCTTCGACGTGAGGCCCTTCTCGACGGCCTTCTTCGCGAGGATACCCGCGGCCATGAGCACGGACGGGTTCGACGTGTTCGTGCAGCTCGTGATCGCAGCGATGACGATGCTGCCGTTCTTCACGTGCCTCGCGGCGGCCTCCTCGTCGGGCGTGGTCGGCATGACGTTGCCGGCGTCCATGAGGCTCTTCTTCTTCGGCGCCTTCGCGCGCGACGAGTACGCGGACACCGCGGCCTCGTACGACGTCTTCACGCCGGGGATGTTCACGCGGTCCTGCGGGCGCGCCGGGCCCGCGAGGCTCGGCTCGACGGTCGCGAGATCGAGCGTGACGACGTCGGTATACACGGCCTCGGGCGACTTCTCGTCGACCCACAGGCCCTGCTCCTTCGCGTACATCTCGACGAGGCTGAGCTGCGCCTCGCTGCGACCGGTGAAGCGGAGGTAACGGATCGTCTCCGCGTCGATCGGGAAGATGCCGCACGTGGCGCCGTACTCGGGCGCCATGTTCGCGATCGTCGCGCGGTCGGCGAGCGGGAGCTGCGCGAGGCCGGGACCGAAGAACTCGACGAACTTCCCGACGACGCCGCGCTTGCGGAGCAGCTGCGTGACCGTGAGAACCAGGTCGGTCGCGGTGGTGCCCTCGGGGAGGTGACCGGAGAGGCGCACGCCGATGACGTGCGGGAGCAGCATGCTCACGGGCTGGCCGAGCATCGCCGCCTCGGCCTCGATGCCGCCGACGCCCCATCCGAGGACGCCGACGCCGTTGATCATCGTGGTGTGCGAGTCGGTGCCGACGAGCGTGTCCGGATACGCAAGCGGGATGGAGCCTTGCTGCGCGGGCGCGGTCATGACGACGCGCGCGAGGAACTCGAGGTTCACCTGGTGGACGATGCCGGTGTCCGGCGGCACGGCCTTGAAGTTGCGGAAAGCGTTCTGTCCCCACTTGAGGAAGCGATAACGCTCCTGGTTGCGCTCGAACTCGAGCTTGCCGTTCGCGTGGAGCGCGGTCTTCGCGCCGTACTCGTCGACCTGCACCGAGTGATCGATGACGAGCTCGACCGGCTGGAGTGGGTTGATCTTGCGCGGGTCGCCGCCCATGCGCTTCATCGCGTCGCGCATCGCGGCGAGGTCGACGACGCAGGGCACGCCGGTGAAGTCCTGGAGGAGGACGCGGCTCGGCGTGAAGGCGATCTCCTGGCTGGGCTCGGCCGTGGCGTTCCACGTCGCGATGGCCTTGATGTCCTCGACGTCGACGGACACGCCGTCCTCGGTGCGGAGCAGGTTCTCGAGCAGGATCTTGAGGGAGAACGGAAGCTTCTGCGCGTCCGGGTACGTCCGGTAGACCGCGTCGAGGCGGTACATCGTGTAGGAGTCGGCGCCGACTTGCAGCGTCGCTTGGCTGCCGAAAGAGTTCTTGGACATTGGGGCGGGGAATATAGGCGCCACCCCTCGCGCGCGGCAATGGGCGAGTGGGTAACCCAGTACTCCCAGCCCTACGTGCCTTCAGTGCGGGCGGACCATGTCCTCGGGCTTCACCTGCGCATCGAACTGCTCGGCGGTCACGAGGCCCGACGCGACCGCCGCCTCCTTGAGCGACACGTTCTTCTCGTACGCGCTCTTCGCGATCTTCGCCGCCGCGTCGTAGCCGATGAGCGGCGCGAGCGCGGTGACGAGCATGAGCGAGTGGCTCACGTGCCTCGCGATCGTGTCGCGGTTCGGCTCGATGCCGACGACGAGGTTCTCGCGGAAGCTGTCGCACGCGTCGGCGAGGAGATCGACGCTCTCGAGCAAATCGTGGATGAGCATCGGCTTGAACACGTTGAGCTCGAGATGACCGCTGGCGCCGGCGATGCCGATGCCGACGTCGTTGCCCATCACGTGCGCGGCGACCATCGTGAGCGCCTCGGCCTGCGTGGGGTTCACCTTTCCCGGCATGATCGAGCTGCCGGGCTCGTTCGCGGGGAGGATCAGCTCACCGATCCCCGAGCGCGGGCCGCTCGCGAGGAGACGTATGTCGTTTGCGATCTTCATGCATGCCGTCGCGAGCACCCGCGTCGCGCCGCTCGCCGCGACGATCGCGTCGTGCCCCGCGAGCGCGGCGAACTTGTTCGGCGCGGTGCGGAAGGGCAGCCCCGTGAGCTCGGCGATCATCGTCGCGACGCGCGGCGCCCACTCCGGATGCGTGTTCAGGCCCGTGCCGACCGCGGTCCCGCCGAGCGCGAGATCCAGCAGGCCGTCCTGCGCCTCGGCGAGCTTCTTCTCGGAGAACACGAGCTGCGCGGCCCATCCGCTCATCTCCTGACCGAGCGTGAGCGGCGTCGCGTCCATCATGTGCGTCCGTCCGATCTTCACGATGTCGGCGAACGCCTCGCTCTTCTCCTCGATCGCCATGCGCAGGCGCGCGACCGCCGGAATCAGTCGATGGGCCATGCGCGTGGCGGCCGCGACATGCATCACCGTCGGGAACACGTCGTTGGACGACTGCGACATGTTCACGTGGTCGTTCGGATGGATCGGCCCCTTCGTCTTGCTGCCGAGCGGCGTGCCGCCGATCTCGTTCGCGACGTTCGCGATGACCTCGTTGGCGTTCATGTTCGATTGCGTGCCGCTGCCGGTCTGCCACACGACCAGCGGGAAGTGCTCGTCGAGGTCGCCCGCCTCGACCTTGCCGGCCGCCTCGGCGATGAGCGCCGCGAGCTTCGGATCGAGCTTGCCGAGATCGCGGTTCACGTGCGCCGCGGCCATCTTCACCACGCCGAACGCGCCGATGACGGGCCTCCCGAAGCGATGGCCGCCGATGCGGAAATTCTTGAGGCTCCTCTGGGTCTGCGCTCCCCAGTAGCGGTCCCCGGCGACCTCGACGCCCCCCATGCTGTCCGTCTCGATGCGGCTCGCCATGGGCTCGGGATAGCACGACCGGACCGAAGCCCTTGCGCGGCGGCTGATCGCGGGCGATCGTGCCTCCGCGCATGTCGACGACCATCGAGATCCTTGCCGAGGTCCCGCTCTTCGCTCTTCTCGACGAGCAGGAGCGCGCGCTCCTCGCCGAGCGCGTGGAGCCCGTCAGCTTCGAAGAGGGAAAGACGATCTTCAACGTCGGCGATCCCGGCGACTCGATGTACGTCGTCACGAGCGGCGAAGTGCAGCTCTCGGTGAAGACGAAGACGGGCGAGGAGATGTTCCTCGAGAACCCCGGCCCCGGCGACTTCTTCGGCGAGATCTCGCTGCTCGACGAAGGACCGCGCACCGCGACCGCGCGCGCGAAGAGCCCGGTGAAGGCGATCGAGATCGATCGCGGCGATCTCGACGAGCTGTTCCGCCTGAAGCCCGCCGCCGCGATGGACCTGCTCGCCGCGACCGGGCGGCGCCTCCGTCACAACTCGGCGCTGCTGCGCAACGCGGCCACGCGCAACGCCAACGAGGAGATCGCCGACAACCGCTCGACGGTCATGAAGGTCGCCGACTGGATCGCGGAGTTCTCCGGCAGCCTCCCCTTCCTCTTCATCCACATCGGCATCTTCGCGCTGTGGATCCTGCTCAACGTGAAGCTCTTCCCGGTCGGCGGCTTCGATCCGTTCCCGTTCGGGTTCCTCACGCTCGTCGTGTCGCTCGAGGCGATCATCCTGAGCGTGTTCGTGCTCCTCAGTCAGAACCGCCAGGTCGCGCGCGACAAGGTGCGAGGCGACATCGAGTACGACGTGAACCTGAAGGCCGAGATGCAGATCGCGCACATGCACGAGAAGGTCGACAACCTCTACTCCGAGGTCCAGAAGCGCCTCGATCGCATCGAGAAGCGCATGACGACCCCGCCGACCTGATCGCGGCGCGGAAGCCAAATCTGGCGCGCCGCCGGGCGTCGAACACCAGAGGGCGCGGCAGATCGTCCGTATCGCTCATCCGTAAGCAGGATCCATGGCGCTTTCGCGGTTCGGCAAGCTCACCTCGTCCCTCCTCGCCAGTGGCCTGCTGGCCGCGAGCTGCGCAGCCCCGCAGCTCGCCACGCAGGCGCCGCCGCCGGCGACCAAGCGCGGAGCCGATCCCGGGAAGACCGTGACCGGCCCGCTCGCGAAGGAGACCGTCGCCGAGCGCATCGCACGGAAGGTGAGGCCTGCGCCCCCCGCGCTCCCGCCGCCGCCCGTGATCACGACGCCCATGAAGGGCGAGCCGACCGGCGCCGCGCTCACGGAGGCACGACTCGTCGCGACGACCTGCGACAAGGCCTCGACCGAGCAGATCGACCTACGCCTGAAGGAGATGCGCGCGGCCGTCGATGCCTCGTTCAAGGAGTGGCACGATGGTCAGCCTGATTGCTGGGCGCAGGACCGGCAGGAGGCGCAGATGCGCCGCGAGATGAACCCCGGCGTCGGCGTGATGCGCGCGTTCAAGCCGGCACAGTTCGGCTCTGCGCTGTCGGACGGAAGCGGCGGCCCCGCGCCGAAGTCTGCCTACGCACCGCCTGCGCCGCCGGCGCCCAGCGCAGCGCCGCGCGGCGCCGACGAGAAGAGCAATGCATCGGCTCCTGCCGCTGCGCGCAGCGCCTCGGGCACGAACAACCAGGTCGCGTCCGTCGACGAGGCGGACATCGTGAAGACCGACGGCCGATACGTGTACCTTGCAGCCAACGGCGCGCTCCGCATCGTCGAGGCGCTGAAGCCGAAGATGGTCTCCGTGACGATGCTGCCCGGCAACGCGCGTGAGCTCTTCGTCGACGGCGATCGCGCCGTGGTCTTCACGTCGAACGGCGCGAACGCGAAGCGCTGCACGTACGCGTACGACTGCACGTTCGCGGGCGACGGCTCGTCGACGTCGATCCTGGTGCTCGATATCTCGAATCACGCGACGCCGAAGGTGCTCCGGCAGATCGACCTGTCGGGCTCACTCGTCGCCGCCCGGCGCATCGGCAACGCGGTGCACACCGTCGTCGCCGACAACGACTCGGAGACGCCTCCGTACGAGACGTGGCCCGAGGACCTGGACATGTGCGGCACGAAAGAGGCGGTCGTGCGCGCGAAGTTCGCGAAGCTGAAGGCCGACAACGAGCCCAAGATCCGCAAGCAGACGTCCGCGTTCCCGACGATGCGCGAGCACGACAAGGCGCAGACGATGTGCAACGGCCTGCTCCGTACCGCGATCCGCGACGGCCAGGCGTTCACGTCGGTCGTGTCGTTCGACATGCACGACGACAAGACGCCGGCGACGACCGCGACGCTGCAGAGCCGTCCGGGCGCCGTGTTCGCGTCACGCGATGCGCTCTATCTCTCGGTCGTGCACCAGAAGCAGAACGGCGGCGGGCGCTGGTACTCGTCGTATCCGTCGGTCGACGAGGCGAGCGAGATCCACAAGTTCCACATCGGCACGAGCCCGAAGGACACGCGCTACGTCGGCAGCGGCATCGTCCCGGGTCACGTGCTCAACCAGTTCGCGATGGACGAGTGGTCCGGCTACCTGCGCGTCGCGACGACGCGCGGCCGCGTGCCGGATCCGAAGGTGTCGAGCGCGGTGTCGATCGTCGCGGAAGGCAGCGGCGGCAACCTCGTGCGTGTCGGGGCCGTCGAGAACATCGCGCCCGGCGAGGACATCCGCGCCGTACGCTTCGACGACGACCGCGGCTACGTCGTGACGTTCAAGAAGACGGACCCGCTGTTCGTGCTCGATCTCTATCAGCCGTCCCGCCCGAAGGTGCTCGGCGAGCTGAAGATCCCCGGCTTTTCGACGTACATCCATCGCCTCGACCCGAGCCACCTCCTCTCGATCGGCTTCGACGCGAACGACCACGGCGACTTCGCGTACTTCGACGGCGTGATCCTCCAGCTCTTCGACGTGAAGAACCCGACGGACCCGCGCCTCATCCACAAGGAGAAAATCGGCAGCCGCGGCTCGAGCTCCGAGGCCGCCACCGATCACCTCGCGTTCAACTACTTCTCCGAGCAGGGGCTGCTCGCGATCCCGATGACGATCTGCGACGGCGGCGGCGACGGGCGCAACGGCGATCAGCTCTCGTTCAGCGGCTTGCTCGTCTACGACGTCGATCTCGAGAAGGGCTTCACGCGGCTCGGCGGCGTCGATCACGGCACGAAGGGCGCCGACTGCAACACGTGGTGGTCGAACGCGACCTCCGCCGTGAAGCGCAGCGTGTTCCTCGACGACCTCGTGTACTCGATCGCGAGCGACCGCGTGAAGGTCCAGCGCATGGGCCAGCTCGGCGAGGACCTCGCGGACCTGTCGCTCGTGCCCTGACCTTCCCTCCGCTACCGCGAGACGGTCGCCTTCTCCGCCGCCTCGATGATCGGGAGGTATTGCTCGTAGGACATCGCCGGCCAGCTCTCCGCGACGACGGCGCCGAGCTCGCGCGACAGCAGCGCCACCTTGAACGCGGTCTCTTGATCGGGCGCTTCGTAGATGTCGATGAAGTCGTACGGTCCGAGCAAGGCGTAGTGCGGTCCCCAGGTGATGCCCGGGCACTGCTCGTCGATCTTCCGCTTCCAGTCCTTGCCGGCCTGCCGTCGTCCCTTCGGATCGTGGAGGCCGCTGGAGCCGAGCTTCGTCATCAGCACGTACGTAGCCATGGGCTCCTGGCAGCAAGCGGCGGGCCGCTCCGTCCGCTGCCGCGAACGGCGCGAACGGCGCGCTTCCGCGTGCTCCAGCTCGGCCTCGAGTGCGAGCGGCAGGTTCCCACCATCTCGATCGAGAGAGGCGCTTTGCCTCGACGGAGCCTAGTTGCCGGCGAGCGCGTCCGGGATCTGGCTGACGGCGTTGCGGACGGCGCGGCGAAGGACCTGCTTGCGGAGCTCGACGTTCGCATCGCCCTCGACGCGCGCGCTTCCCTCGATGATCGCGAGCATGTTGCCGGTCTTCGCGTCGCGGAGGAGCGCGTTCACGGTGCAGCCGAACGGCGACTGCGTCGAGGCGCTCACCGCCATCGATACGACGACGGTGCGCTTCGTCTTCCGCGCGCGGATCTTCGACGCATCGACGCCGCGCAGCTCGCCCTCGGCGGCAGACCTGAACGCGACGCGGTCGACGCCCGTGCTCGCCGGCGGAACCGCGACCTCGCCGAGCGCGATCGACGTGTCGGCCGCGCCCGCGTCGCCGGCGCTGAGCGCGCTGGCGAGGAGCAACGGTGCGAGCAGGAACCACGGCCTTGTCATCGGGGGGCAGAACAGCAAGGGCCAGGCCGCCGGGCCAAGTTCACGCCGAACACGCAAATCCGGGCGCCCGCGTGCTCCAGCTGCGGAGCCGCGTCGAGCAGAGGTCCCCATCATCTCGGTCGAGAGTGGCGCTTCGCCCCGATCCGCGGTTTGGTCTCGACACGTGACGACGGCGAGCGCTAACACCAAGGGTAGCGGGGCGATCCTGCTGCGCAGGGAGTCGTACACATGGCGAAGAACTTTCTCGATCAGCTCAAGGAAATGACGGTCGTCGTCTCCGACACCGGCGACATCAACTCCATCGAGAAGTTCAAGCCGCGCGATGCGACGACGAACCCGTCGCTCATCGCAGCCGCTGCGGCGATGCCCGCGTACGCGAAGCTCGTCGACGACGCGCTCGTGTGGTCACGCAAGGAGACGAAAGGTGGCGGCACCGAGGACGTCGTGAAGCGATCGATCGATCGCCTCTCGATCGAGTTCGGTCTGAAGATCCTCCAGATCGTCCCGGGCCGCGTCTCGACCGAGGTCGACGCGCGCTTGTCGTACGACGTGCAGGGCAGCCTCGACAAGGCACGCACGCTCATCGCGATGTACGAGGGCGCGGGCATCAAGCGAGACCGCATCCTCATCAAGCTCGCGTCTTCGTGGGAAGGCATCCGCGCGGCGGAGATCCTCGAGAAGGAAGGCATCCACTGCAACCTGACGCTCCTCTTCGGGATGCATCAGGCAGTCGCGTGCGCGGACGCGAAGGTCACGCTCATCTCGCCGTTCGTCGGTCGGATCCTCGACTGGTACAAGAAGTCGACCGGCAAGGAGAGCTACGCGCCCGCCGAAGACCCGGGCGTGAAGAACGTCACGGAGATCTTCAACTACTACAAGAAGTACGATCACAAGACCGAGGTGATGGGCGCGAGCTTCCGCAACATCGGTGAGATCACCGAGCTCGCGGGCTGCGACCTCCTCACGATCGCGCCGAGCCTCCTCGCGGAGCTCGAGAAGGCGACCGGCGAGCTTCCGAAGAAGCTCGATGCCTCCAAGGCGAAGGCCATGGACATCCCGAAGATCACGATGGACGAGGCCGCGTTCCGCAAGGCGCACGAGGCCGATCGCATGGCGAACGACAAGCTCGATGAAGGCGTGAAGGGCTTCACGAAGGCCATCGAAGGTCTCGAGAAGCAGCTCGCCGAACGTCTCGCCTCCCTGTAGCGCGGCGAGGTTCGCCGTAGGGCGATGTCGGGATTTCGCGTCGACCAAAAGCACGCCACGACGTGGTCCACAGGAGAGGCAAAGGTGTATAGCCTTTGCCTCATGCGTCTTCGTTCCGTCGTGCTCTTTGGTGCGCTCGCTTCACTCGTGATCGCGGCTCCGGTCGCGTGCTCCTCGGGCTCCCTCCATCCTCCCCCGAGCGAGAATGACCAAGGCGAGGGCGGGCTACAATCCCACGAAGGGGGCGGCGGCACGACCGGGGACGCCGGCGCGGTCGAGGCGGGCGTGCCCGCGAGCATCGCGCACCTCTCCACGCTGTGCGGCACGACGGCCTGCGGCATCATGGGGATCAGGAAGTCCGGCTTTCAGGAGCTGGCCGACGTCGCGTTCGTGGTCAAGGACGCGGACGGAAAGCCGGTCGCCGGCGTTCCAGTGACGTTCGAGCTCGAGTCTCCACCGACGGGGACCGACTTTCTCACCGGAACGACGGGTGCGGCGACGGTCGTCATCACGACGGACACCATGGGCATCGCCAACGCGCGCGTGGAGTCGGGCGTCACGCTGGGCGTGTTCACGGTCAAGGCCACCGTCAGCCCGACCATTCAGGCGAAGAGCCCGGCGATCGGCGTCCGCGGCGTGACGCCCGCCAATCGGGGCTTCAGGCTCCAGTGCGACCTCAATAACATGGCGGCGTACGCCGCCGCGTCTCTGCCGAAACCCTTGAAGACGAACTGCACGGTGACGCTCATCGATCGCTTCAACAACCCCGTCGGCAAGGGCACGACGATCAATCTCAAGGTCGAAGCGGGCGCCATCGCCAGCAGCGTGCAGTCCACGCCGTTCAACGGGACGGGCGCCAATCCCGATGAGGGGAAGGCCTCCGTGGAGTTCAACACCGTGGGGACGTATCCGGCGGTCGACGTCGCGGCGCTACCTGGCGAGCTTACTGGGCCAGGCGGCAATCAGCGCGATGGGCTCGTCACGATCCTCGCCTATGTTGCAGGAGAGGAAGCCTTCGACGACAACAACTCCAACGGACAGTGGGACTCCGGCGAGAACTTCATCGATCAGGGTGAGCCCTTCGTCGACGCCAACGACAACAACCAGTGGGACCCCGGTGAGTTCTACGCGGACGTGGCGCCGTCCAACGGCAAGTACGATCCGCCCAACATGGTCTGGGACAAACAGACGACCATCTGGACGACGACGTACATTCTCTACTCTGGGTTCCAGACTCAACAGCAGTCCGTCCCCCCACCGACGATCGACGTGCCGGTCGGCGGGGCCAAGCAGCTGACGGTCGGGTTTGCCGACGACCTCTTCAACGGTCCTCCGGCAGGCGCGGCCACCACGTTCGGGTTCGCACGGACCAACCCCGCTCGCGGAACCGTCACCACGACGTTCGAGACCATCCTCGACGGTTACGGGTTCACGTTGACGCGATCGCTTTACGACGCCGCCAATCCCACCACGGGGTGCTCCGCCGCGGTTGCCCGGTGTGTATGGCTCACGAACTTCGCATTCCCTGCGAGCCCCTACACCAAGGGAATCACGGCAGCTCTCACCGGCGGGGCTGCCCCGGCGAATCTTCAACCCGACACGCTGCTGTTCTCGTCGACGGTCCTCGGAACGAAGATCGAGAAGGGGGTCTCCGTCACGT
>JAQBQJ010000402.1 GCA_028287065.1 Labilithrix sp.
GGCATGCAGGAGAGCTTCGACCGGCTCGACCAGCTGGTGCAGAAGCTGGCGCGCAAGGCGTGAGGCTCGGCGACCGCAGCTGAGGCGACGGCCTCGCGAGGACGGAAGTCCTCGAAACCGAGATCACGTCGTAAAACAAGGCACTTCGGCGTGGCACATCCGTCGCAACGCGCGCCGTCGATGAAGCTTGCCCCCCTCGGTCTCGTGGTCGCCATGGGTCTCTTCGGCATCGGTTGCGGCGCGGATCCGGAGGCGGATAGCGCGCCGGCCGAGCCCGCCGTCACGCGCGTCGCGTCGCTCGAACGGAAGCTCACGCCTGCGATCGCGATCCCGACGGACACCGCGATCGGCAAGTTCTTCGACGCCCTCATCGAGGCGAACCCGAAGGCCATCGCGCGCGTGCCGGTCGTGAACCTCGACGCGAACGGCAAGCGTTGCACGATCGTGCGCTTCGACGACGACAAGGGCGTCGAGGTGATGCGCCGCGAGCAGTGCGATCGGGGCAACGAGACGCTGCGCGCCGGAAAGATCGTCTACACGGATACGAACTCGGACTCGAAGATCGACGAGGTCTCGGACACGACGACCGGCTCCTACGAGCTCCACGACGACGATCACGACGGAAAGCTCGATCGCATGGTCGAGTCGTCCGACCGTATTGCTACGCCGATCTCGCTGGCCGACTTCGGCGGCGACGTGACGATCCTCGCGGGCGGCAAGATCGCTTCGCGCGTGCGCGAGGACAAGGACCACGACGGCAAGTTCGACGTCGAGTCGGTGACGGCGACGACGTCGTTCCAGATCACGGTTCCTGCGGAGACGCCGGCCGCGCCCTGAAGCGCGATTGTCGACCTGGGGACCATCCGGCCCTGCACGCCACGAATGTTCGAGCGCGTGGGCAATATGACGCTCTCGAAGAGCAGTCTCGATCGCCTGCCAAGACGCTGTCGAAGCAGTGGGAAGCCGATCGCGAAGCAGTTCGAGGAGACGTTGCGAGCGTCGCTGCAGATCCCTGCCGAAGCGACGACAGTCGCCGCCTCGCTCGACCGTGTGCTCTCGCCGTTCGAGGGCGCGCAGCCGGTCGAGAGCGAGCTCGCCGGAATGGGAGAAACTGTCGCTGAAAGCGTCGCCGCTGCCGAGCTCGCCGCGTTCTGCGCGCTCGCCCCGACCTGCGCATCGTCGAGATCGCCGATACCGGCGGCAACGACTGGGAGCTCCTTTCGGGCGAGCTTCCGGCGCCGATCGGCTCCGGCGTCGTCGAAGCTGCGTGCAAGAGACTGGTCTCGCAGAGCCTGAAGCCGGTTGATGGTTCCGGAAAATCTGCTGCGTCTCTTCCCGAAAATCTGCGGTCTCCCGAGAGGGAGGTGACGCATGATGGAATCAGCGGAAATGGCGCGGAGACGAGTACATGCGGAGGAGATGTTGCCTCTGCTGAAACGCCACGAGATCCAGGTAACACGTCGCAGGAACGCTGTTCCTCTACGAAGACCGCTTGCGCATCGTCGCCGGTCGCTTTGAGCCGCTGCATCGGCGGCGAAAGAAGGGAGATCTCCCCGCGCCGCTGCCCGAGCATCGCGCGACGAAGGTCGCCGCCGTTCACGGCAAGCGCGCAAAGCTCTACGAGAAGCGACAGCAAGTGCTCGACCTCGGTGCCGACGCGCTCGCGTTGCTGACCGAGATCACGCACCGCGAGCCGAAGCTCGCAGGTCGTCGCGTCGAAGATCTCTACGCCTTGCTCGAGCGCCACGGCGACGAGGCGATGCGCGCCGCAATCGCTCGCGCCGTTCGTTCAGGCGAGCTGACCGTCGCGGCCGTCGAGCGAGCGCTCTCGACCCCGAGCGCCCGGAGGGCGCAACCGCGCGGTCACGATGGTCGACAGCTCGCGCTTCCGTCGAGCCGCGCGGAGTCGAAGGGCGGACCATCGTGAGCTCCGATCTCGAGCCGTTCCTGAAGCGCTTTCATCTCGCCAGTGCGCGCCGCGTCTGGCGCGATCTCGTCCAGCGCGCCGAGAAAAGAGAGTGGTCCTACGAAGCGCTGCTGCACACGCTCTTCGCCGAAGAGGTCGCCCACCGTCGCGGGACGCGACTTGCGGGCGCGGTGCGCGCAGCTTCGTTCCATTTCTCCGCACCATCGACGAGCTCGACTTTTCCTAGTCAATCACCGCTCCGTCTGACGACGGTGGGCTCACTGCTCACGCCCGACTTCGTCACGGAGGGCCGCTCGGTCATCCTCGAGGCAAACCCGGACGCGGCAAGACGCACCTCGCGATTGCCATCGCGTATCGCGCGATGCCGAACGGCTTCGACGCGCTCTTCGTCACGGCGGCGAAGCTGATCGAGGAGCTCTCGACAGCGAGTCGCGATGGGCAGCTCCGCGACGCTCTCGCGCGTTACATGAAGCCACACGTGCCTGTGGTCGACGATGTCGGCTACCTCGCTTGCGGCGATGACGCTGCGAACGTCCTCGACCACGTCGTCAACGACCGCCACATCCGTCGCCGCTCGATGATCTTCACGACCAACAAGCATCCGCAGCGTTGGGGAGGGTCCTTCACGACGAAGATCTCGCCGACGCGATCGTCGGTCGAATTCTCGAGCGCGGCCGGCTTCTCCGTCTCGATGGTCCATCCGTGAGGACGAAGCATCTGCCCGACGACGAGCGACGAAACGAGGATCAGGACGACGTCGGAGGCCGCAGAGTTTCCGGAACGCACACGTGTGGCACGCGCTGGAGGAACGCCGGCGCTCAGGCGGTGCTCACCGCTCGAGGATGGGACCGGAGTGAACGCTTCGATGCGGCATCGGCGCCTCTCGCTGCCACCTACCAAAGCGAGGTCCATCTGCTCTCCAACGTCACCCAATCCGCCCGCCGATCCGACAGAAGCGCGCGTCACGATGAGAGCCGCCCCCGTAGTGATGCGGATGTGCCCGAGCCGAGCGCGCGCGTCGCCCGCGTCGCCCGCGTCGCCCGCGTCGCCCGCGTCGCCCGCGTCGCCCGCGTCGCCGAGGTGCGATGCAACGAGCTCGTTTCGACGTCGTCGACGACGGCGTGCTCCTCCACGTGCGGGCCGCCGTACCGGCCGGCGGGCTCACGGCCGAACCTGCGCCATGGCTCGTCGTGCGCTTCCAAGGGCATGCTGGTCGTGATGAGGAGCTCGTCTTGGTGACGAGCGCAGTCGCGACAGCGATCATCGCTCGAGCGGGCGGGTGTTCACCACCGGGTGAATGCGGACCGCGAACCGCAAGACGGCCGTCGCGCTCGGACCTGCGACTATGGGACTATGGGGTGAGCGCATGGACCGCACGTGCGCGTCCGTCGTCGTCGTCGCCGGCTCCGGTCGAGTGACGTCGACGTAGCGCCACGACCACTGCCCGCGCTGCCGGTGAGGGCCGCGCGCCGTGTGACATCTACCCCGCGAGTCGCGGCACCTCGCCCGGATGAATGAACCCATGCTTCTGCCACGCGCGCGCGAGTAGCACCGTGCGCGCCGTTGGTGTCGGTCTCGGCCCGTCGTCGGCGGTGCGGATCGCCGTCCATCCCTGGAACCAGCGCGCGGACGAGCATGGGTCGATGCGCGGGCGCCCGTGATCGACGCGCTGATGCTTCTTGTAGTTCGCGAGGCAGTAGACGAGCGCGTGTCGCACCTGGCGCGCATCCGTGAGGTCGCGCCGATGATAGCGGTCGCCCCACACGCGGCCTCGGCCACGTCCGAGCGCCGCGTTGAACAAGCGGTTCGCGCGCACGGAGAAGCTCTTCATGCCTCGAGCGAGGGCGTCGTTGTCGTCGGCCTCGACGAGGAGATGCACGTGGTTGTCCTGGACCGAGAACTCGACGATGCGGAAGTCCTCGCGCCGCGTGCGACGGAACGTGCGCTCGAAAGCCTTGTAGAGCGTCTCGCGACGGAAGCTCGGTAGCCCCTTCACCGCGCGCAGCGTGACGTGCACCGGGTTCCAGTACTTGTGCGTCGGACGGACGCGATGGCGAACGTTCGGCCGCGGGCCAGGCCGCCGACCCGCCTTCTGGCGCGGCTGTCCGTCGCGACGCGGTCGCTCCGCGAACGTCAGCTGGACGGGCACCCGAGGGTGGCGACGACGACTCGACATTGGGGCGATTCTAATTCTCATTTCGAGAAACGCAAGGTCGCTGACCAATTTCCTGGAACATCGGACGCATTCCCTCGCGCGCGCAGCGCGACCTGCGGGCGCCTCGCACTCGCCCGCGCCCGCGCACGTTCACCCGCCCGCGCCGCGCACGCGCTCTTGCCCGCGCCCCCTGCCCGCGCTCGCCCTCGCGCTC
>JAQBQJ010000427.1 GCA_028287065.1 Labilithrix sp.
GCGCCTCGTTGAGGGCGGGGAGCGCTACATCGATGCCGCGATCGACCACGCTTCCGACATTCTGAAGCACGGCAGCGGCGGAGCTCGTGGCCCCCGCCGCCGCGAAGAGAGGCGGGCTGACGAAGCCCAGCGCCGCGAATACCGCCGACGCGATGACCAGCACGATCTTCGCCGTGCGCAGCGCCACGCGAATCCCCAGGATGCACGCCATGATCAGGTTGATCAGCACCAACAGGTTCATCCCCCGCGCGTGCAGCGCGGCGTCGCTGAACGCGACCGCGTCCGCGGCCTCCTGGAGGCGCTCGCGATAGAGGATGGCGTCGCCGATCCCCGCGAGGTACCAGAGCGCGCCCACCAGGCACGAGCACATGAAGATGCCCATGACCATGACCGCCCCGCGATCGTCGGTCAGGAGATCGGACTGGGTATCACGGCGTATAGACATAATTCGCTCCCTGGTAGGGATATGCAGATTCAGCGGGGACGTTCTTGATGCGTAGTGCCGAATTGCCGTGTTGGTCGCACACGATGACATTGGCAATCGCTATTTTGCAGATGACGATCGCGTCGACGTGCACGCGAATCATGCCGTCGCCGGTGCGCTCCGTGATCGGCGCATCCTCCGGCGTTCTCTTGTCGCCCGCGACGTAACCGACACCGACCGAAGCCACCGTGTCGTCGAGGATCATCGGAGCCAGCGCGATGAGGATCGCGCCGCGCACGATCTTTCGACGCTCCCTCGAGCTCACGTTGGGCTGCGGATTCGCCTCGTTGTAAGGTCCCGACTCGTCGCCGAAGACCACCGCCGCCGCCCGCGCGCCCGTCGTCGCCGAATGCTCCACGAGCAGCTTCGCCGAGAAGAGCAGCGCGAGCTGCAGCAGGCAGAGGAAGAACACGAACACCGGCATGAACGCGATGAGGAACTCGACGTAGACGGCACCTCGGGTGTCATCGCGTAGGCCGGGGCGTGCTTGGTGGGGAGTCATCTCCGGCCCATCGGGCCGCGCAGGAGAGAAGTTGCTTCCTTTCAGCACTGCTCTCCGTTGAACCCGCAACCTTCGTAGACGACCGGAGGCGCCGAGCGCAGGATATGGAGGAGGAGCGCAGCGACGACCACGAACGCGACCTCCCACACCCACCGGGCGCCGCGCTCCGGAGGTCCGCCTCGTGCGCGGTGCACTCCGCGAAGGACGAGGGGCACCCCGCTGACCATCAGCGTAGCGAGCGCCACGAGCCTGCCCGCCGCAACAGCGTTGTCCGTTCTCCACACGAACAACGTCAGGAAAAGAAGAACGAGAGCCGTCGCGAACACGACGACGCCGGTGGCCACCGTGACGTAGAGACGAGCGCTCGGCTGCGGGCTCATTGGCAGCTCACTTCGCCGGCGGCGCTGACCGTCGCCGTCCAGTCGTCGACCGCGGCCTTCTTGCATGTCTGATCAGGGTCGGCGCAGAACGCGCCGGTGTCGGCGGCGCCGCCTTTGCAGTGGATCGCGCTGTTCTTCACGTTGTCACTGCAGAACCAGCCGTTGTCGCGACCCTGACAGTCGGGGGTCGTCGGCCTCGGCATCGCGCCTGGCGCCGCCGGAGCAGGGCAGAGGAGCCCGACCAGCGCGGGATGCACGTCCAGCTTGACCGCGCCGACCGCGTACCAGGCGCACGCGACCGCCTGGAAGACCTCCGGGCCACGCTTGATGGACTCGGTGACCTGCGCCAGGGCGGCCGTCTTGAAGTCGGCGTCGGGCGCGAGCTTCGTGAGCGTGTCGTACCAGAGCTCGCGCGCCGGCTTCCAGCCAATCCCCTTCGCGACTGCAATCTTCGAAGTGCGATGGACGCCGCCCGCGGTCATCAGGCTGAAGGCACGATTCGCGATACCCGAGTTGCTGTGGACGCCGCAGGAGTCATCGGAGCTCATTGCGCACGTCTTGACGCTGTCGTAGTGGTCGGGAAAGCGGTTTCGGCTGGGGTTCTGCATGTCGCGAAACCCCGTTCCGCTCTTGAAAATTCGCTCTCCGATGAGGAAGTTGCGCGCCGGGTCATCGACCTCGAGCGCGTTCTCGGCGGACGCGCCCATGACATCCGAGAATGCCTCGTTGAGCGCGCCGGATTCGCCGCGATACACGAGACCTGATGTGTAGTGCGTGACGCCGTGCGCGATCTCGTGAGCGGTCACGTCCAGGCCCGAGCACACCGGAAGGATGTCTCCGCCGGTCAGGTAATCGCCGTCGCCGCACAGCATCTGGTTGATGATCCAGAGGCGCGCGTCGTTGGCCGCGTTGCTGCCATAGACCGTGCCGTCGGGGCGCTTGAACGGATAATGCATGACGACGTTGATGGCGTTTCCCAGGCCGGTCGTGCTGTTGCGATTGTGGTTCTCCTTGAAATAGCGGAGCGCGTGCATGACGTTGAAATGTGCGTCGACCGCCGCACCTCGAGCCGGGGAGCTCGTGTCCCACGATCCGAGCGTGTCCGTCGTGATCTCGGAGTTGAGGATCGTGCCGTAGTTGCTCGTGTTCACCTTCGGAAAGCTCTCGGTCAGCATCAGATACTTGCCGGAGAGAGGACTGAAGGTCTGCGAGGTGATGTCGATCCTGCGGATGTTCGTCTTGTCGCCCAGTGCCTCGTAGCGGACTCCCGGACTGTCGTCCCAGAGCGGTTCGAGGCCGTCACGAACGCCGATCATCTCGCCCGTCGTCGCATCGACGGTCACGAGCGGCGTCGCGCAGCTCCCGGTCGAGCGCATGATCTGGACACGCCAGACCAGGCGCGGCGCGCCGCCCTCGAGGCTGACGCCGAGCGTCGACGTCGGCGACGCGTCGTCGGCGCCGGCCGGCCGTCCGCAGAGCTCGTTGGACTTGGCGGTCGCCTTCGTCGCGGCATCGGGGCCGGAGATGACGGCGGTGCGCGGAACAGCACCGAGCCCGCCGCGAAAGCCTGACTGCAGCCACATCAGGGCGCCGTCGGTCGTGAAGCGTGCCGTCGAGACGACGTCGAAGATGCGGGCGTCGGTGCCCGCGAGGTAGTGCGCGAAGCGGAGGTACGGGCCGTCGTCCTCGGTGGTGATGGCGTCGTTCTTGGCGACGAGGCGGAGCTCGTCGGCTGCGTCGCCCCCGTGCATCCCGTCGCGATAGCGTTCGAAGAAGGCGCGTGCCGCCTCTTCGGGGGTCGCGCCGCTCGTCTTGACCGGGGTCTTCGGAGCCAGGAAGCGGACCGCCTTGGCCTGGTCGTCGTCATAGACCGACCACGGAACGCCGGTGTCTTGCTCGAGGCGAGCGGCGAGGTCCTGGGGCTTGGCAGCGTCGTCTCCACTGGAGCTGCAGGCGACGGGACCTCCGCAGGCGACGAGGAGGGCGAGGACGACTGCGGATTTGCCGATTGTGCGCATGCGCGTAACTCGGCCGCGCGTCGCCCGAGTTGCGTGAATTCGTCCTCGGGAGCTCGAAAGACGGCAAATCGGTGCCCGTGGTCACCCCAACGGGTGACATCGGCGGAATCACGCAACTTCCTCGGAGGGCGGCCGATAGCGGGGAACATCCGATGAAAGCGCCCACCACGATCCTGACCGCGGCGCGCGGCGCGGCGATGACCGAATACACGGTCCTCGTCGGACTCGTCGCTCTCGTCTCCATCGGCGCGTTCCTCGCGCTCGGCGCCGCGCTCGTCTCGAGCTTCGAGTCGCGGCGCGCGCTCATTCTCTATCCCTCCCCTTGAACCGGCCTCACGGCCCTTTGCAGCAACCCACCAGGAGACACGTCATGAAGAACAAGACCCGCTCGTCGATCCGCAACTTCGTCCGCGCAACCCGCGGCGCCAACATGGTCGAGTACATCATCCTCGTCGGCCTCGTCGCGCTCATCTGCATCGGCGGTTACACGGTCTTCGGCGACAAGGTGAACAAGTCCATCGGTGCACAGGCATCGACGGTTGCCACCGTGAACACGACCGCCGGCGCGGCCCCCTGAGCCGTCGAAAGCCCGTCCCATGTTCCACTTCCTCGCATTCGCCACCGTCCTCGCCGCCACCGCGGCGTGGTTCGACTGGCGCACCGGCCACATTCCGAATCGGCTCACGCTGCTCGGTCTCACGGCCGCGATCCTCGGGCACTTC
>JAQBQJ010000449.1 GCA_028287065.1 Labilithrix sp.
CGTCTCGGCTCTCCGCGCGAAGCGCGCAACTCAAATGGCGTCTGTGCGTCTTGGCGGCGAAATCTCTCGTCTCGCCTCAAGGCGCAGCGGTCACGCGGAGCGTTTCGGCTTCGACACGGCCTTGCGCCGTATACAGCTTCGCGAGGAAGGCCAGGCACGCTGCCGCGCCGCGGGCGTCGCCGACGTGGCGCGCTCGCGCGAGCGCGTCCATGCCCTCGAGGAGCGCTTCTTGCGCTCGGCCCGCGACCGACAGAGCCACACCGATGGCGAGCGACGTCTGGCAGCGTTGGTTGTGATCGTTCGGATCCAGCGCCGAGCGCGTTCGACGCAGCACGCGCAGCGCATCGCCGATGTCGCCGCGACCGAGCCGCGAGAGCGCCCGAAGTCGTTCCGTGAACAATGGGCTCTCGCCCGCCGCGCGCAGGCCGTCGACCCAGCGCTCGAGCGCCGCGTTGTCCGCGCTGAGCAGCGCGTCCTTCGCGAGCTCGCCGAGGCGCGTCGCGATGTTGGCGCCCGACGAAACCCCGGCCTCCGGCTCTTCGACGGGCTCGGCCGGCGCGGCAGTCATGACGACGTCGGCGGGCGTTGCGGCCATCGCGGCCATCGGCGCGAGCTCGAGCTTCGCGATCGTCGGCGGCTCGGAGTCGTGCGAGGTATCGACCTCGAAGGCGGCGAGGTCCTCGGGCTCGACCGTGCGCGGCGGCGAGGGCACCGACGGACGGATCTGCGGCGCGCGCGGATGCGGCGGCACCGAGCGCGGAGGAACGGATCGCTCCTGCGGCGGCGGCACGCTCGGCGCGCGCTCCAGCGCATTCGCGAGCAGCTCGAGGGCCGCCTCTTCACACGACGGATCCGCGCGCCGCGCAAACGCGATGAGCTGCGTGGTGCTCGCTTCGAGGCGGGCCGCGGCCGTCGCGCGCGCGGCGGCGAGGAGGATGCGAGCGCTCGCGGGACCGTCACCGGCTTGGGCCGCATGCCATGCCGCTTCGACGCGCCCGAACACGCCCTCTTCCGTCTGGATCACCTCGGCCGAGCCTCGATGAAGCGGCGTTCGTGCGTCCGCGTCGACGAGACCCGAGAGCGCGTCGCGATGCGTGCGTGACGGCAGCGCGACCCAGTCCTCCTGCGTGTCGACGAGCCAGCGACCTCGAACGAGCTCCTCGAGGACGGCGTCGATGTCGATGCGTTCGCCCGCGCGCTCGAGGATGCTGCCGAGCCGCGTGGTCTTCGCCTCGCCGCCGAGCAGCGCGACGAGGCAGAGGACGAGGCGACACGCGGGGCTCTCCTCGCGTGCACGGAGGAGGATCCAGTCCGCGGCGCCGCGCACCTTTCCGCGGCCGGACGCGCGCGATCGCGGCGACGCCCTCTCTCCCGTCCAGCGCAGATCGCCGGTCGTGATGCCGTACGCCACGGACTCGACGACACCGAGCGGCAGATGCGCGGCGAGCCTTGCCCAGCGCCGCCGCGACACGACGTCGAGCGCGTCGTTCGTGCATCCGCCTGCGAGGCTCTCTGCGGCGTCGCGGCTGAGCGGCGCGATCTCGATCTCGGTGGTCGTCCCGAGGGCGGCGAGCACGGACGGCAAGCCGCTCGTCGCGTCGAGCCGAGCGACCACGCCGAAGCCCGTGGTCTTCAGGTCCTGCGCAGCACGCACGCACGCTTCGAGCGTGGCGGGGTCGACGGTCTTGGCATCGTCGAGGAAGAGCAGCCCGGGGCCCTGCGCTTCGGTCTTCGGCCAGAGGAACGCCGTGACGAGCCGCGCCGCCGTGTCGAGCCCGACGCCTTCTCCTGCCAGGAGCGCTTCGAGAGGTTCGGCGAGCTCGAGGAGCAACGGGCTGAGCTCGCGCGTCAGCGATCGCGCGAGCGCTCGGCGGAGCGCGCCGAGCGGCTCGAACGACGAGCCGGAAGGAACGACGACGAGCGCGCGCGACGCACGCGACGCGAGCTCCGTGATGTACCGCGTGCCGCCGGTGCCGGGGTCGGCACGGAGCACGAGCAGCGAGCCGGGTTCGATCTGCGTGGGAGGCGGCGGAGCTCCGACGAGCGGCGCCACACGCATGTGCGAGAGCTGCTCGACCGCCTGCTTCCTCCACGGAGTCGCCGCATCGAGGCGTACGCCGCGGACGCGGAGCGTGCCGTCGCGACCGACACGCGAACCGGCGGTGAGCAGCTCGCCGCTGCGCAATCCTCGGACGGTCTGCGAACAGAGGACCTCGCCCGGCTGCGCGACCTGCGAGAGCACGGAGGCGGCGACGAGCGGAGCTCCCCACGCGAGATCGCCGTGCGAGCCGTCGTCGGCGAGCGGCTTCAGGTCGCCTTGCGCGATACCAACCGACCATGCGGCCTCGTCGTCGATGGTGTCGTCGCCGCGCTGGGTGGCGAGCCCGATCGCGTGGGCGAGCTTCGCGCCGTCGAACGCGAACGAGACGCGGCCGGCGTCCCATGCGACGACGACGGCGCCGAGCGCCCGTGCACGCGCGTCGAGCGCCCGTGCGCGCTCGAGGAAGCTGCGACCGGGCGCGCCCGGCGAGGAGCCCGGCGTCCGAAAGCAGATGACGATACGCCCCTCGACGGGAAGCAAGCAGACCCTAGACGCGGATCCGCTTCTTCAGCGCGGCGAGCTCGTCGTCGATCTCCGAGTCCTTCTTCGTGCCGGGGCCCTTGCCGTCGCCGCTGCCGCCGCGCTCGAGATCGCGGAACTTCGCTTCGAGGTCCTTCTCCGCGGGGCCTGCGCCGAGGGCGTCCTCGACCTCCGCCATCGCGAGGCCCTCTTGCTCGCGGCCCTCGATCTTCTCTTCCATCTTGCGGAAGTTGTCGAAGGCGTTCGAGCCGCCCCGTGCGCCGAGACCTTCGGAGCCGCCACCGGCGCGCGCCTGCTGCGCACGTGCGGCGATGGTGCCCTTCCGCAGCTTGAGCTCGTCGAGCTTCTGTTCCATGCGCTCGAGCTCTTCCTTCATCTTGAGAGCGACGTTGCGCTGATCCTGCCGCGCCTTCTCGACGTTCTCGTATTCGGACTCGGTGCGCTTCTTCTGCTTCAGCGCCTCGCGGGCGAGCGGCTCGTCCTCGCTCTTCAAGGCGAGCTCCGCGCGCTTCTCCCACTTCTCGACTTCGCCTTTCAGGTCTTCGGCCTTCTTCTTGAGCTGCTTTTCGGCGGCGACCGCGGCGATGACGTCCTGGCGCCCCGACTTGAGCTGCTCCCCCATCTCTTCGAGGTTGAGCTCGAGGAGCTTCTTGTCGTCTTCCGCCTTGTCGAGCATCGAGTTGACGTTGCTCGAAATGACCTTGCCCATACGGTCGAAGATGCCCATCGGCTCGTATGATAGGGTCGCGTTGACCGCTTCGCCCGGGAAAAATGCCCCGAAAAAGGCGGAATAACCGGGAGAATCGCTCATGCCTACCTGCAAGGAATGCGAGAACGAGGCGGACAAGCTCGTGTCGGTGAAGGTCGACGGCAAGGCGAAGAAGATGTGCGAGGACTGTGCGGACCGCGCGCGAGAAAACGCCGAGATCGCCGAAGAGAGCGAGTCGGTCGTGCAGAACATGATGGGGTTCAAGGGCCGCCGCTGAGGGGCATCATGTACGGCGCGGCGGGGCGAACCTTCCCTGCGATCTTTTTCACGAATTAGCTGACATCTCGGGTGAATGGACGCGCGTGGCGCAGCGTCTACTCCGGCGCTCGGGCTTGGCCTGCAACGCCGTCGCGGCTCCGAGCACTTCACACAGCGATCTCCTCGCGAGATCGCGCTTCGGAGGTTTGTCATGCGCTTCGTGCTGTTCGCTTGCGGGGTTTCCTTGGCCGGACTCGGGCTCGTTACTGCGTGCTCGTCACCGACGATCCGCAGCATCGATCTCAGCGATCTCGGCGACGGCGGCTCGACGAGCATCGACCCCAACAAACCCAAGCCCGGAAGCAGCGGAAGCAGCGGCTCGAGCGGCACCAGCGGTTCGAGCGGCGCGGCGGGAAGCGCATGCGAGAAGACCTGTGCGGCAGCCGCGAGCGCGCACTGCTCGAAGCAGTCCACGTGCGTTTCGGACTGCGAAGCCGATCAGGCGAAGATCCCCGCGAGCTGCAAGAGCGAAGCGGACGACCTCCAGGCGTGCGCCGCGAAGCAGACGTCGTTCAAGTGCAGCAACTCGGGCAAGCCGACGGTCGACGGAGGCTGCGACAGCGAGGGTCAGGCGCTTCTCAAGTGCCTGACGGCCGGAAGCAGCAGCGGCTCGAGTGGCTCCAGCGGAAGCAGCGGCTCGAGCGGAAGCAGCGGAAGCAGCGGCTCGTCGAGCGGCGGCACGATGTGCGGCAACTTCACGACGGGCGTCGCGGCGTGCGACAGCTGCCTGACCGCGAGCTGCTGCGCGCAGGGCGCGGCGTGCACGAACAACGCGGCGTGCGGCGACATCATCGACTGCGTGAGCACGCAGAACTGCACGACGCAGGCGTGCGTCACGCAGTGCGAGAACACCTACCCCACGGGCAAGGCCGCGGAGCAGGCGTTCATCGGGTGCATGCAGACGAGCTGCAGCACGCAGTGCCAGTGAAGCTCGGGATCTAGCCGCGATCGCGGTTGAGGATGTGGATCGAGTGACCGTGGCCGTTCATCGCGGCCTCCATCATGCCCTCGCCCAGCGTGGGGTGCGGGTGGATGG
>JAQBQJ010000526.1 GCA_028287065.1 Labilithrix sp.
TGCGTCGTCGTCGTCGGCGCGCCGGCGAGCGCGAGCACTACGCCGGTCGCGTCGTCGGCCGCCGGCGATCCTTGCAGCCGGCGAGCTCCGCGGAGGGTGATGGTCACCGGCTCGCCGACGAGCTCGGCGACCGCGCGCTCGATGCCGTCCACGTCGACGAGCGCATGCGTCACACGTCGAAGCCGCGCCGCCTGCGCGACGTCCGCGCGCGTGAGCGACTCGAGGCCGGAGAACGGAAACGGCCGTACGCTCGGCTGCGCGATCATGGCTTCTCGAACGCGAGCGTCCAGTGGCGATCGCTCGTCATCTTCACGGCGGACGCCGGCACGCCAAGCGGCGCGATCATGGCCGCGACCTCTTCGACGGTGAGCGCGGCACAGAGCGACGCGCGGAAGAGCGCGCGCTGGTTCTCGTAGGACGCGACGTGCGCGGGATCGGCAGCCGCCTCACGGGGCGGGTCACCCGCGTAGAGCGCGACGAGGCGATCGACCTCGCTTTCGCCGCTCGGGCGATGGAGGTCGCGCACGAAGAAGAGTCCGCCCTTGGCGGTGACGCGCCACATCTCGGCGAGGCACTGCGCAGGCTCTGGGATGTGATGGATGATGGAGTTGGAGATGGTCGCGCCGAATGCGCCGTCCTCGTAGGGCGTGCCCTTGGCGTCGACGCGCTCGAGGAGCACGCGGTCGGCGAGCCCGGCGCGCGCCACGTTCTCGCGACCGAGATCGAGCATGTGCTGCGCGAGATCGATGGCGACGACGACGAAGCCGCCGGCGCGCTTGCAAAGCTCGATGGGGATGAGCGCGGTGCCGGTGCCGAAGTCGACGATGCGCGGCGTTCGACCTCCGAGCGCCGGTTTTCCGCCGTTCCCTGCGAACGCGAAGAAGTCGTCGCAGAACCGCGCGTTGACGGCGCCGTGGTCCATCGCGTCGTAGTCGCGAGCCTCGGCGGCTGTATCCATGACCTCGGGCTCGAGGACCCTCGCGAACATCGGGCCCACGATGGCGCACCGGCCGGCACCTCCGCAAGCCACTTCTCCCTGGAATCGTCGTGATAAGCTCCGCCCATGCCCGCCGCCGGCTCCATCCGCGCTCGCGCTCGCGTCTTCGCGCTCGCCCTCGCTGCCGGCTCGATGGCGCTCGGCGTCGCGCTCGTCGCGGACGACGCGTCGGGACAGAAGGCCGCGCCGGCCGCGAAGCCGAAGCCGAAGGGCGCCCCCGATGCCGGCGATCGCTACGATCCGGACAACATCACCGCGATCAGCCAGTTCATGGAGACGGTCGGCAAAGGCAACGAGAAGTACAACGCGAAGGACTATCCCGGCGCGATCGACGTCTTCAAGAAGGCGATCCAGCTCAATCCGCGGCAGCCGCTCGGCCCGTATCTGCTCGGCGAGGCGTATCTCGCGACCGCGAATCTCGGCGAGGCCGAGGCCGCGTTCAAGAACGCCGAGGAGCTCAACGATCCCAAGCAGCCGCTCGTCCGCTCGCATGTCCTCTTCGCGCTCGCGGATTGCTACGAGCGCGAGCAGAAGTGGGAGCCGGCGCGCACCGCCTGGCAGGCCTACAACGAGCACGCCGCGAAGCTCGGTCCCGACGGCGGCGCGCACCCCCAGTCGGGTGCCGCGCGCATCAAGGCCATCGACGACATGCTGAAGCAGGACAAGGCGTACGAGATCGTCCGCCAGCGCATCGCCGCCGAGCGAGCCGACTCCGGCGCCCCCGATGCCGGCAAGCCAGGCGCACCCGGCGCGCCTGGCGCGCCTCCCAAGAAGTAAAAATTCGCTGCCACGCGAAGATGGCGCGCAGACAGCATCGAGCGTCGGGGCGCCCAACGCGAGCCGTCGCCCGCGTGTCCTTCTTCCGGAGGTCAGGACATGTCCGTGCATGCACCGGGGCGGGTGGTTCGGGGCGGAGTCAGCCGAGCGAGGAACGGCCTCGGGCGTGCCATCGCGCGCGCGTTGCCCTCGTCGGCGCCGCTGAGCGGCGGGCGTCGCAGCGTCAGCGCCGGGCTCTCGATGAGCAGCATGATCGACGTGCTGGTCGTGCTCACGGTGTTCCTGCTGCTCACGTTCTCGGCAAGCGATCGGTGCACCGAGCGCGAGGTGTCGATGCCGGACGCGGTCAACGTGTCGGAGATCATCGATGCGCCGCTGGTGATGGTCGGCTCGGACGCGATCCTGGTCGACGGCAACGTCGCGACGTCGCAAGGCGAGATGGCGGAGATCAACGCGCATGGCCGCGTGGCGCGGCTCGACAACCTCTTCAACGTCCTCAAGACGAAGCACGAGGTCGCGAGGCTCCTCGCGCCGGGGCGTGAGCCGAATTCGCACGTCATCCTCGCGATCGGCAGCGACGTCCCTGCGTCGGTCGTGAAGAGCATCGTGCTGACCGCCGCGCGCAGCGGCTACCCCTCGATCGACTTCATGGTCCAACCGGGCCCCAAGGGCTGACGGAGGCTCGCTAGGCGCCGACGAGAACGATCTTCGTGACCTCGGGCGGCGCGCCGACGCGCGACGGCGGCCCGGCCACGCCGAAGCCGCGATTGACCCAGAGCGTCGAGCCGCCGCGCTCGTAGCGGCCCGCGACGAACTCCATGAACAGCTCGGCCGGCCGGAAGCCAGGATTGATCTGACCGCCGTGGGTGTGTCCGCTGAGCTGCAGCGCGACGCGTCCCGAGGCCTCGTTGAAGTAACGCGGCTGATGCGCGAGGAGGATGCGCGGTACGTCGACGTCGAGCCCCGCGCCCGCCCTCCGCAGGTCTGGGCCGAGGAAGCCGGGGGACCGCCCGGAGCGACCCTGGATGTCGTCGACGCCGAGCAGCGCGAAGCCGCCGCCGTCGCCCGCGCGGATTCGCACCGACTCGTTGCAGAGCGCACGCACCTTCATGGCGTTGAGTCGATCGACGATCTCGGCCGGCCCAGCGTAGTGATCGTGGTTGCCGAGGATCGCGTACGCACCGTCGCGCGCGCCGGCACCGGCGAGGCGCAGCGCGAGCGGTCCGATGTAGCCCGAGTCGAAGTCGACGAGATCGCCGGTCGCGACGACGAGGTCGGGGCGGATCTTGCGAACGAGCTCGAACCCTTCGTCGAGCTCGCGATCCCCGACGAACGCCCCGACGTGGACGTCCGAGACCTGCGCGATGGTGTACCCCTCGAGCGCGCGGGGCCACCCCTTCACGCGCACGATCACCTCCTCGATGACGTAATCGTGCCGCCCGCGAACCATCCCCCATCCGAGCGCCATCCCCGTCACCCCGAAGAGGCCGACCCCAGCCACCCGCTCGATCGCCTGCCGCCGCGACACCACCGCGCTCGCCACAGGAACCGCGTCCGCGTTCTCGTCCGCGTCCGCCCTCTCGTCCGCGTTCGCGCTCGCGTCCGCGCTCGCGCTCGCGTCCGCGCTCGCCCGCGTCACGAACCCGACCCCACGCCCGACCAACGTCATGACCCCGATCGGCATGAGCGTGATCACCACCGCCGCGAGCTCGAGCATCATCACCGCAACGAGCGTCCGCGTGAACGCCGTCTCGTGGACCGACGAAAACACGCGCGCCACGCCGAGGAGCGATGCCATGACCGCGACGATCGCCAGCACGAGCGTTCGTCGCTTCGCTCGCCGCTCCGCCGACATCGTCGAGAGCAGCCAGCGCCCGGCGACGTAGTGCGCCACGCCGCTGACGATCAGAAAGAAGAGAACGCGCACTACGCCCATCCTAACGCACGAAGGCGCATGACCCTTCCCGCGCCGTCAGCGCCCGAGCGCGATTTCCTTCTCGAGAAGCCCATCCGCTTGCTGCGTGAACGTCACGAAGCGCGCGTACTCGGCGCCCGGCTGCACGCGGCCCGCCGGGATGTCGACCACACGCCGCAGGATGATCGAGTGCCCCTGCACGGCGTCGCTCACCGTGACGGTGCGGTCGCCGTCGCGCAGCTCTCCGCCCGGGATCGCTCCGGGAAGCGCGAGGCTCTCCGGCGCGATGATCTCGAACTTCACCTCGACGTGCGACGACGACGCGAGGAGCAGCGGGGTCTGCCGCGTCGCGAGCGACGCCACCTGCGCGATGCTCACCGGGAACAGCGCCTTCAGGACGAGTCGACTTCCGACGCGCCGCGCGATCTGCGGGATCTCCGCGTGTATGCGCAGCACGAGCGGCGCGGCGAGGTCCTCGGAGTTCTCGATCTTCAGATCGCGGAGCCGAGCACCGGGCAGGTTCGCCGAGAGGAGCCGCGTCTCGACGAACTCGTTTCGCTTCGCCTCGGGCACGCGATCGAAGACCGCGCGCAGGCCGATGCCCATGCGACCGACGTAGCTCTGCGCGATGTCGACCGTCGCCGAGCCGTCTTCCTTCAGCGTGGCCTTGCCCTCGAGCAGCACGCCGTCGGCGGCGCCCAGCGCGGGCGTCGTATCGCGCGGAGTGCCTGGAATCAGGCGGATCGCGGGCTGTCCGCGCAGCTCGGCGGGCACGTAACCGAACGGCGCGAACTTGTCGCGGACGACCATCCAGCGCGGCCCCGTGTCGGTGTCGAGACGCGCGACGACGTTGTCGTAGGTCTCGACCTCGCTCATCTTGCCGACGGGCGGCATCGCGATCCGGCTCTTCACGAGCGCGAGCTCGGTCTCGATCCCGAGGAGGCGCACCAGGTACATGAAGGCCGCCTGACGCGATCCTGCGCGACCGTTGATGGCGCGGCGGCCGTCGGTCTCCTTCTCCTCCTGCAGCGCCTCGCCCACCCAGCGATAGAGAGCGCGAGCGCGCTCGTCCTTCTTCTGCGCGGGGATCTTCCCGACGATGTCGCGCGCCACCTTGCGAAGGCGCGGATCGAGCGGCGTCTCTTCGCTCGCGGCATCGACGTAACGCACGAGCGTGTCCGCGAGGTTGATGCCCCACCCCACGCGAACGCTCGGCAAGAACTCTCGCGGGTTCGGGCTGTCGGCCTCTTCGACGGCGGGCGGCGACTCGTCGACGCGCCACCGACGCTCGATGAACGTCCCTTTTTCTGCGGTCTTCGGCGCCGGAACGTTGCCGACGATCTCGATGTCGACGTTGCGATCCTTCGGCGTCAACACGACGAACTCGCTGCGCCAGTAGCCCTTGTCCGCCTCGCGGAAGAACCAGTGCGGGCCGCGGTACTGCTTGCCCTTCGCGTTCTCGCTCGCGGTGGCGGTGATGTGCTCGATCTCGACGTAATCGCCGACCTCGAGGTGAGGCATCGTGAGCGTCTGCTTGCCCGCGACGGGCTCGGGCTCGAGGATCGATCCGTCCGGCTTGATGACGCGCAGGTTGAGGACGAGGCCGCCGGGCGGAGGCTGCTCCGCTTCCTTGCTCACGGCCTCCTGCGACTGCATGCGGAGGATCTCGTGCTCGAGCATTTCGCTCGACCCGTCGGGATGGACCCACGTCGCGGCGTAGTCGAAGACGCGCGCGGCGGTGCCCTCCATGTGCCTCGGCTTCCGATCACCGGCGCTGCCCGCCGACCCCTCGCCTCGCTCCCAGGCCTCGAACTCCCTGATCACCTTGCGGCCATCGGTTCGATACGGCTCGAGGAGGCTCGCGCCTTCGATGAGCTCCACGGCCTCGCGGATC
>JAQBQJ010000073.1 GCA_028287065.1 Labilithrix sp.
ACCCTCCGCCGGTGCACGCCGCGGCTGCTCCGCAGCCTCGACAGCCCCGTCAACCCGCAGCGGCGCCGCCCGAGCCGCGCACGCCTCCGGCCGCCGCCGCGCCGCCTCCCGCGGCACCTGCACCGAAGACTCCACCGAAGGGACCAAACGGCGGTATCGTGCGGGACAACCCGTTCTGAGACCGCGTCTCGCGTCCCGCGTTGTCGCTTCCCGCCAGAACGGCGCTTAGGAAAATGAAGACGAGCCGAATCGCAGCTGCCGTCCTCGTAACGTTCCTGTCGACCGCCCTTCCGCACCTCGCGGCGGCGCAGGACGACCCCGTCACCATGCAGGCGCGCGCGCGCTTCAAGGAGGGCGTGGAGTTCTACGACAAGGGTTCCTATGAGAACGCGCGCCTCGCGTTCCTCCAGGCTTATGCCCTCAAGAAGCATCCTGCGGTGCTCCTCAACCTCGCGCAGAGCAGCGCGAAGGCCGGGCACCCGCTCGAGGCTGCGAAGTATTTCCAGCAGTTCCTCAAGGAGTCGACGACGGCGAGCGCGCAGCAGCGAACCGACGCCGAGACTGGCCTCGCCGAGGTCCGGCAGAAGCTCGGTCGCATCGAGATCATCGCGCAGGCCGGCACCGAGATCACGCTCGACGAGAAAGAGAAGCTCGGCACCGCGCCGTTCGGCGATCCGATCGACGTCGAGCCCGGCTCGCACAGCCTTCGTTCGCCGAACGAGACGGTGCGCGTCACCGCGAACGCCGGCCAGAAGGTCCAGGCTCGGTTCGGCGGCGGCGTGCAGCCCGTCGTCCCCGCGCCGGTGCCCACGCCTCCGCCCGCCTCGACGGCCGTGTCTCCGCCCGCGACGGACGCGAACGCCGGCAACACGCCGCCTCCCGGCGCCGATACCGGACCGAAGCACACGAACCTCCTCTCGCCGCCGGCCAACATGACGCCCGTCATCATCGGCGTCGCGGCTGCGGGCATCGGTCTCGCCGGCGCGATCATCTTCGCGGCGTTCAAGGCCGACTCGCAGACGAAGGCCGACTCGGTCGCGCGCGAGATCCGCGACGCCGCGATCAAGCGCGGCTACGACGGCGACAAGAACGGCGTTCCCGACGCGAAGGGCGTGTGCACCGACTCCTCGCCGGCCATCCAGAAGGACTTCAATAACGCCTGCTCGACGCTCAAGCAGAACAACGACAAGGTCGACACCAACGCGACGATCGCGAACGTCTCGCTCATCGTGATGGGCGTCGGCGCGGCCACGGCGATCGGCTGGTACCTCTTCGCGCCCAAGCGTGACGACCAGGGCTCTTCGTCGACCAGCGAGGTCAAGCCGCCTCCGCCGGTGCTCACGCCGTACGCGGGCTACGGCAACGGCGGCTTCGTCCTGTCCGGCTCGTTCTGAGCACGCGTCAGTAGCGCAGCACGCGCGCGAGGCCGGGGACCATCGCGTCCATTCCGGTCTTGCGTGCGAGCGCGACGGCGTAGCAGCGCGTGCCGTCGCATCCGGCGTCGACGAGCGCGTCCGCCGGCTGATCGATCCGAGCGAGCTCGGCGGGCGCACCCGACGGCGGAACGAGCCGATGCGCGAGGCCCGCAACGGGCGCGCGCGCCTTGCCGGCGACCGGCACGCGCTCGACCCACGCGACGGACACGCCGTCGCCGATCGCTCCCGTGAAGAACGGCCCGACCTCGCGACCGCACATGCCGGGCGAGAGCTCGACGGTCGACTCCTCGAACGTCGTGCGATCGACGCGGAGCGCCTTCACGCGCGTCGATGCTGTGCCCGTCGAGCCTGCGGCGCCGGCGTCCTTGGGACATGCATCGCTCACGTCCTCCGTGAAGACGATGACGACCGCGCGCGGCGAGGCATCGACGGCGACCACGTCGTCGTCGCGGGGGATCATCGTCTTGAGCTTGCGGATCGGGCCGGGCGCGCCGCTCTTCACTTCGCGGAGCGTGACGGCACCGGACACGCCGAGGCGCACGACGCCGACGTCGTCGCCGACGGTGTACTCCGAGCGCTCGCGCTGGTCGTCGTCGCCGAACTCCGATTCCTTCAGGAGCTTCGTGGGCGACGAGGTCGTCGCGCCGGCGTCGCCCTCTCCGCCGCCGAGGATCACGACCGACGTGCCGTCGTCCTCGTCGAGGAGCGCGAACGCGCGATGCACGCCGCACACGAGCGCAGCGTCCTTGTCCTTCGGGAGCTCGCTGCGCGTCGGGCTGCCGCTCCACGGCCGTGCGTGCACGCGCTTGCCGTCGGTGTACCAGAGCGCATCCTTCGTCGCGCACGACGCAGCGGCGACCTCGGTCGCGTCGCCCTTCGGCGCGAGATCGGCGCCGAGCACGAGGAGCTGTCGCACGAGCTTTCCGCCGCGCAGCCCGCGCCACGTGACGCCGACCCCGCCGGCGGCGGGCACGACCTTCAGCTCGGACTCGCTCGACCACTTCACGCCGTCGAAGATCGTGCGATCGCCGACGACCTCGTCCTTCGCGTTGATGCGCTGGACGCGAACGGCGCTCGCGGCGACATCGAGGCCGGCGACGACGACATCGCCTTGATCACCGCGCGCTCCCGCGATGGGCGCCGAGAGTCCGCCGGCGACGCTCGCGACCGTTGCACGTGTCTCGGGCGATGCCTCGTCCGCGCTGGCCGCATCTGCCGCCGACGCATCGCCGCCCTTCGAGCACGTGCAGCCGCCGCCCCCGCCAGCGAGGCTCGCGACGCCTGCAATGACCAGCGCGAGGCCGAGATGTGCGCGCCAGGCCATGCGCAGTCTTCGCAAGGGCCGGCCTGCGGGTCAAGGCTCGGGGGCGATCGCGCCGTCAGCGGGCTTTTTTCGGCCCCGGACCGTCGCCGCCGAGCGCCTTGCGGAAGGTCGTGCGGGCAACCCCTGCCGCACGGGCCGCGGCGCTGATGTTGCCGCCGTGCAGCTCGAGGACCTCCTGCGCCGTGTCGCGCGTCAGCTCGATGGCGGCGCGCTGTACCTTGCGGAGGCCACGATCGATCGCGCGCGCGTCGAGCCAACGCGCGCCTCGCGCCTGATCGGCGGCGCGGCAGAGCACGTTGCGCAGCTCGCGCACGTTGCCCGGCCAGTCGTGCGCAGCGAGCTGCGCGATCGCCGCCGGAGTGAGCTCGCGCCTGCCGATCTCGTTCTCGAGCTGCGCGAGAAGGAGCCGCGCGATCGCGACCACGTCGCCCGGTCGTGCTCGAAGCGGCGGCACGTCGACGATGAAGACCTCGAGACGATGAAAGAGGTCGCGACGGAACGCGCCGCGCGCGACGTTGTCCTGCAGCGGCATGTGCGTCGCGACCACGACGCGCGCGTTGGCTCGGCGTCCGGAGCCCGGCGAGCCGACGCGGCGCACCTCGTAGCCGTCGAGCGCGCGAAGGAGCTTCGGCTGCGCATCGATCGGCAGCTCGCCGATCTCGTCGAGGAACAGCGTGCCGCCCTCGGCCTCGGTGAACGCGCCCACGCGCCGCGACACAGCGCCGGTGAACGCGCCGCGCTCGTGTCCGAACAGCTCGCTCTCGACGAGCTCGCGAGGAAGCGCCGCGACGTTCATCGCGACGAACGGCTCGGCGGCGCGCGGTCCCTCGGTGTGGAGCGCGCGAGCGATGAGCTCTTTGCCCACGCCGGTCTCACCGGCCACGAGCACCGGCGAGCTGAGACGCGCGAGCCGCCGGACCTGCGCCGCGATCCGGCGCATCACCTTCGAGCTGCCGGCCACGCCGGGCAGAGGCTCGGCGTGCTCGTCCTCGTCCTCGTCGTCGATCGCGACGCACACGAGCGTGGTCTGCCCGATCGCGACGGTCGTCCCTTCCGTGCCCCAGGCCTCCTTGACGCGCGCGCCGCCGACGTACGTGCCGTTCTTCGAGCCGAGATCCACGATGGCGACGCGCGAGCCGACGACGGCGATCTCGCAGTGCTTGCCGCTCACGGTGCGGTCTCGCACGCGCACGTCGGAGTGCTTGCCCGCGCCGAACACGAGCGGATGCGCCGCGATGGGAATGCGGCGGACCTCCTCGTCGTCTTGGATCTCGAGCGCCCAGCTCTTGGTTCGGGGCATGACCGTGATCTCCACGGTCTCGCTCTTTCGTTGGTCTTCGGGGCGGGCGGTCTTCAGGGCCAAGGGTGCGATCGTCATGCAGCACGCTTGGTCGGCCGCTCCTGGGCTTTCGTTGCGCGGATTCGAACGGTGGAAAACCTGTGGAGAAAAGGCTGTGGAAAACTCGCCCGCCATTGACGCTCCTCCGGGCGCGTGTTCCCTTTCCGGCGCCATGACGTCGTCGGCCTCGCCCTATGCGCTCGCTCTTTTCACGGCGTTTGCGCTCATCGGATGCCTTCCGACGGGCCAGGACGGCACGTCGTCGAGCAGCGGCGGCAGCTCGGGCAGCTCGGGCAGCTCGGGCGACGGCGGCGCCGAAGGCGGCACCACGACGGCGGGCCAGGCGTGCCTCGACACGGCGACCGCGTTCGCGACGGCCGCGAAGCGCTGCGGCGGCGACTACGACGCCGAGCGCACCGCCTTCATCAAGGATCTCGCGAACGGCGACTGCAACTCGGTGTCGATCCGCAACGAGGCGGAGCTACGCAACCAGTGCATCCCGTCGTTCGCGAGCATCTCGTGCTCGGATCTCACGCAGCAGCGTTTCGCGCCGAGCTGCGCCGAGCAGATCATCCGCGACAAATGAAGGTCGCGGCGGCCCTCGTCCTCGCGACGGCGTGCGTGGGTTGCAGCTCGTGGAACACGGGCAGCGGCGACGTCTTCGAGGCCGAGAAGACGTGCCTCGACACGATCGAGGTCTTCGCGCGCGCGGCCGAGCGCTGCGGCGCCGAATACCGCGCGAGCTACGACCGCCTCTTGAAGCGCGACGCGAACGGCGACTGCAAGAACGTCCGCACGATCCGCGACGAGACCGAGCTCCGCCAGACGTGCTTCGCGTTCGTGCAGACGCAGTCGTGCGACGACCTCACGTCGGGCGTGACGGACGCATCGTGCGCCCGCCAACTCCAGCGCCCTCCCTGACCCCGGTTCGTTTTCGAACCCCGGTTCGTTTTCGAACCCCGGTTCGTTTTCGAACCCCGGTTCGTTTTAGGAACCCGGGTCCGGCGGGATCAGCCGATCGCGATGCCCAGCGCCTTGCGGAGCGCCAGGTATTGCTCGGACACCGAGAAGACGATCAGCTCCTTCAGCTTGTCGGCCGGAGGGAGGTCGCCCGGGAGCTGCGGCTCCGCGGCGATGATCTTCTTCGTGATCTCGAGATCTGCGCAGAGCAAGAGGCCCGCGCGTGCCGCCGAGACGTCGACTGCCTGCATCCAGCGCTTCAGGTCTGCCTTCGCGCCGTCCTCGATGAACTTCTGGACGACGAGACGGAGCGAGTCGCGCTCGACCGGCTGCATGTACTTCACGAGCTCGCCCGCCGTGGTGTTCACGGCCTGCGCCATCTCCGCCGGGACCGCGAAGTCCGGCTGGATGATCTTGATGGCGGAGAACATGACGACCTTCAGCTCACCGAGCGTCGGGAAGAGGTTCTTGATGTAGTGCTCGCCGCGGTAGTAGCTCAGGTGCTTGCCGACGATGAACGTCAGCTCCTGCGGCGTGTACCCGGTGAGAACGCTCTGACCCGCGACGCTCGCCGGCGGCCGTGAAGGCACCGCGATGAGCGCACCGGGGACGTCGTTGCGGACGTAGAGCTCCGGCAGCTGGATGCCGAGGACCTGCGCCGCCCAGCCGAACGTCTTCGCGAAGGTCACGGTCGATGTCGCCGGGTCCTGCTTGAAGCGTCGGTCGAGCGCCGGAAGCTGCTTCGCCTTCGCGAGCGCCTGCGTCTTCGCGACGATCGCCGCGGGCGTCACCATCTCGAAGATCTTGCCGATGAAGATGTTCTCGTCCTTGTGGAAGAGGTTCTTCACCCACTGCTCGTTGTCGAGCCGTGATTTGACCTGGATCATGCCGCGCGGGCGGTAGTCCTCGAAGAAGCGCTGCTCCTCCTCGTCGGCCTTGTGCAGGAACGCGAGGGCCGAGCACATGCACCATGCACGGTCGTAGTCGTGCATCTTGAGCGCGAGCTTGTAGAGGCTCCGGTACGGGTCGACACG
>JAQBQJ010000155.1 GCA_028287065.1 Labilithrix sp.
CACGCCCGACCCGATCGAGGCCGCCCCTCGCCGGACCCCGTCGCCTCCGCCGCCGCGCGCGCGCGCCACGCCGCGCGGCGCTCCTCCGAGCTGCGATCCGCCGTGGTACCTCGATGAAAGCGGCATCAAGCGCTACGATCCGGCGTGCACGAAATGAGCTTGCACCGCGGGACCAAGCGCTCGCTGCTCGCCTCGATGCTCGCGTGCGCTCTCGTCGCGTCGCCGGCGCCGGCGCTTGCCGCGCCGAAGAAGCAGCAGCAGCGCTGCATCGCCGCCGCCGAGTCGGGGCAGCAGCTCCGGTCGAGCGGCAAGCTCCTCGAGGCACGCAAGGCCTTCGGTCCGTGCACGGCGAGCGCGTGTCCCGCCACGATCCGCCGCGATTGCGGGCGCTGGATCGACGAGATCGACAGCGCCATCCCGAGCATCACCGTGAAGCTCGAGGACGACACGGGCTCGGACGTCCCCGAGGGCCGCGTCCTCGTCGACGGCGAAGCGCTGCTCCGCGCGGCCGATGGCCATGCCACGCCGATCGATCCCGGCGTCCATCGGTTCGTCTGGACGCGCGACTCGGGCGACGTGGAGCAAGAGCTCGTCATCCGCGAAGGCGAGCGCAACCGCGTGATCGTGCTGCGCGCGCCTTCCCCCGCGGCCGCGCCGACCGCCGCGACGGATCCTCATGTCGAGCCGCCGTCGCGCGGGCCTGTCCCCTGGATCGCCTCTGGCACCGGCGTGGCGCTGCTCGCCGCCGGCGGCGTGTTCTGGGGGATCGGCCTCCACGATCGATCGAGCCTGAGCACGTCGTGTGCGGGCGCGCATGCCTGCGTGCAATCCGACGTCGACGCTTCGCGCACGAAGCTGATCGTCGGTGACGTGCTCGTGGGCGTCGGGATCCTCGCCGTCGCCGGCGCGGTCTACCTGTTTCTCCGCCCGAGCAGCGCGCCCGCGACCAGCGCATCGCGTTGACGTCGGCCTGACTGGGCCCCGTGGTGTGCTCTCCGAGTTCTCATCTCGAAGACCGGCCGTGCGGGCGCTCGGCGCGCCAGCGATCCATTCGAACCGTCTAGAAAATAGGCCGATTCGCATGGATGCTCCGCGCCCGACGGGCGGCACGAGCGGTGCAGCTAGCCCTGTTCGGAGGTCATCATGAAGAAGCTGCTCGCCACGCTGGCTCTTGGTCTCGGTATCGCCGCGCTGCTCCCCACGGGATGTGGTCTTCCGAGCGTGCAGGCATCCGCGCCTGCACCGGTCGTGTCCGTCCTCGGTGGGTGACGCAACGACCAAGAGGAGAACGAGACCATGACGATGTCGAAAGTGCTGGTCGCCTGTGCGTTCGTGCTCGGAGCGGTTGGGTGTGGCTCGCCTGCAGAAAGCGCCGACACGAGCACCGAGCAGAACGCGACGAGCTGCGCCGAGACGGACGTCGCGCCCGCGGCGTCGACGGCATCGTCACGCCAGGTCTCCTTCTCCTCGGACGTGCTGCCGATCTTCGCCACGAGCTGTTCGTTCGGCTCGTGCCATGGAGCGACGCGAGGCGACAACAACGGCGTGTTCCTCGGCACGAAGGCCGGCAACACGAGCGCCTCGGCGATCCGCGACGCGCTCGTGGGCCATCCCTCGAAGCAGAGCCCATCGACGCCGTACGTGACGCCGGCGGATCCGTCGCGCAGCTACCTGATCCGGAAGCTCGAAGGAACGATGTGCGGTCTCGCCGATTGCAGCGCAGGCAACTGCGGTCAGACGATGCCGCGCGGCGGCGACAAGCTCGATGACGCGTCGCTCGATCTCGTGCGCACGTGGATCATGCAAGGCGCGACCGACAACTGATTCACGCGCCGGTCCAGATCTCGCCCTTGGCGCCGTCGATCGTGATGATGCTGCCCTTCGCGAGGACGACGTCGCTGTCGGCTTTGTCGTCCGTCGAGTCGCGCCACACGGTCAGGCTGTCCGACGCGTAGTCGACCCGCATGGGCGGGCAGCTCGCGATGCACGGCTTGCCCAAGCTGCGCGCGACGATCGCCGCATCGCCGGTGATGCCGCCGCGCGTCGTGACGATGCCGGCGGCCGCGCGCATGCCGGGCACGTCCTCGGCGGTCGTCTCGATGCGCACGAGGATGACGGCCGTTCCCTTTGCCGCCATCGCGACGGCGTCTTCCGAGCGGAAGACGATCGCGCCGGTGGCCGTGCCCGGGCTCGCGCCGGTGCCCTTCGCGAGGAGCTGTCGTTCTTTCGTCATTTCCTGCGCTCCTCGGGTTCTTCGACTTCGTCGTCGTCCGACTCGTCGCCGTCGTCGTCCGTCTCGTCCTCGAGCTGGTCGTCCTCGTCCTCATCCTCGTCGTCGTCGTAATCGGCGGGCGTGTCCTCGCTGACCTGCGCGCGGAGATCGAGGAGCGACGCTCCGCACTTGCACTTCTTCGGAACGGTCCGCTTGAAGTACACGCGCTCGCAGCGGGTGCACACGCGCGCGTCGGGCTCGTACGAGATCGTCTTGCCGGTGATCGCGTCCTTCTTGCCGACGACCTGCAGCGGCTCGAGGTCGATCTTCATGCCGGCGTGCGGGTTCGCTCCGGGCAGCTTGTCGAGCACGCTGTCGCGGATGTCGACGACCTTCGGCACGCGCGCGAGCGCCTCCTTCACGAGCCAGCCGACGGCCTCGGCATGCGCGTTCACGGGCACCTTGAACGTCCAGCTCGCGCCGGACTCGTCCTTGCCGGACACGACGAGCACGAGGTTTCCCGACTCCCAGGTGATCTGCGAGACGCCCCACCAGGGCATGCGCCTCACTTCACCCTTCTCCATCGAGATGCCTGGATCGCCGACGCGGAGCGGCGTCTCGCTGCTCGTGCCGAGCCAGATCGTCGCGCCGGTGAGAACGGCCCCGGCCGCGATGAGGTACGACGGTATCGGCTTCAGCTTCTCGTCGGCCTCGAACGCGTGACCGTACACATAGGCCCACGTGCCGGCGCCGAGCGTGGTCGCGCCGGCCGCGCCGAGCACGCGGACGAGCCATGGGTTGTTCGAGCTCTGCGCGATGAAGCGCCGCTCCCACCGCCGCGGGCCGCGGGTCTTCTTCTTCTTGGAGTCCTTCTTCTCGGACTTGGTCTCGGCGTCGTCGGTCATCGCTTGTCCGCGCTGTTCTAGCGCGAAAAAGCCTGCGCGTCTGCGGTCGCGGCGGCAGTAGACTGAAGGGATGAAGCGATCGCTCGGGGTCTTGATCGTCGCGATCGCGGTCGGCGCGTGCAGCAGCAGCAGCGCGGACGCGCCCGCGTTGAGCGACAACGCGGCGGTCCATCCGGCCAAGCTCTTCACGGGCTTCGATGACGGCTCTGCCGAATACAAGGTCCCGGCCTCGCTGATCGGGGCGTCCGACTCGACGACCGTGCGATGGACGATCGCGGACACGAACCTGGCGACCGTCGAGACCGAGCAGCCCGCGGTCGGCGAAAAAGCGACCACGCGGATGACGCATCACGCGATCGTGAAGACGAAGAAGGCCGGCACCACGACGCTTCGCGCGAGCGTGAACGGCAAGACGTTCGACGTGCCGATCACGATCACACAGTACGCGCCGGGCGCGCGCGAGCTCGGCAACGACCTCTACCAGGAGGACCGCGCGAGCATGCCGGGCGGCCAGCCGGGCACGAAGGCCCTCGGTTGCATCGGCTGCCATGGCGCGCACGGAACCGCGCGTCACTCCCCGAGCGAGATCGGCGGCTACGACGATGCGTCGATCCTGAAGACGATCGCCACCGGCGTGAAGCCCGACGGCACCACCGCCAACAACGGCAACCACAAGTTCACGCTCGACATGACGGAGCAGCAGGGCATCCTCGCGCGGCTGCGCTCCCTCGAGCCCGTCGAGTTCCCGCAGTAGCGACGATCACTTCGAGAGGACGGCGAGCGCTTCTTTGAGGAGCTCGGGGAGCGGCGTCTCGCCGAGCTTCGCGGAGAGCTGCTCGACGGCGCGATCGGCCTCGCCCTGGCGGTAGCCCATGTTCATCAGCGCGCGGGCGAGCAGGTCGGCCGTCGACGAAGACGCGACGCTGATCGGCGCCGTGGCCGCGCCGCTCGCCGTGCCGCGCGGACCTGCGGCCTCGAGGATGGCGACCTTGTCCTTGAGCTCGAGCAGGAGGCGCTCGGCGGTCTTCTTGCCGATGCCGGTGATGCTCGTGAGCTTGCCGAGCTCCTTGCGCGCGATGGCCTGACCGAGGTCCGGCGCGGGCAGTGCGCTGAGCACCGCGATAGCCGTTTTCGGACCTACGCTGCTGACGCCGATCAGCGTGCGAAATGCGAGTCGATCGCCTTCGCTGGCGAAGCCGAACAGCGAGAAGATGTCCTCTCGGACGTGCGTATGGACGAACAGCGTCGAGCGTCCGTCGGCATCCGCCTTTGCGCGGCCGATCGTGCCGAGCGGGACCACGAGCTCGTATCCCACGCCGTTCACGTCGATGACGACGTTACCGTCGTCCTCCTGGGTCACGCGTCCGGTGAGCCGGCCGATCATCGAGCGCCAGTCTAACCGAGCTTCGGTCAGTCTGCTCCGAAGAGGACGTTGTCGTAGTGTGCTTCGCCGTCCCCTAGACCCCCGCTGCGGTTGTTGGCGAGGCCGACGTGGACAAAGGGATCGGCGGCCAGCGCCGGACACTTCGTGAGCGTACGGGGTAGCGCGACGACGTCGTTGATCGTGACGGTGGCGAACACTCCTTGCCCTGCTGCGCTCTCGAGCAGGACCGTGACGTGGGCCCAACGCCCACCCGGCGGGTACGCGCTCATGTCGAAGTTCTCGTGTCCGGTCCCTCCGTCGGACGGGTACGCGACGTTGAACCTGGCGTGGGTCCCGAACGATTCGATGTCGAAGTAGCAGCCGAGCTGCTCCTGGAGCAGGCTCGACAAGAGCGCGTTCGTCGTCACGCCGCCGTCTCCACCCGGCGTGCCCTGGTAGGTGTCGAACGAGAGCCGCTGCCTCTCAGCCAACGCGGGCGCCGTCGCGCGGCCCCTCGCGAACGCCGGACCGCTCGTCGTCGAGGCGCGCATCGCTGACGTCGGGGACACGAACGTGAGCGTGCTGACGTCGATGCTCCCGGTCGTACTGATGAAGTGAAAGCCCACCGGATCGCCCTCGTCGAAGTCGGCGCACAGCGCCGCGTCGGCGTGCGCGGCGCAGAACGGGCTTGCGCCGGGCGCTGCATCGACGACTGTGGGTCCGCTCTCCGGGAGCGTCGCTGCGTCCGGCTCCGGCTCGGGCTCGGGCGTGCTGGAGAACGACCCACACGCAATGACCGTCGCCGCGGCGCTGCACGCAGCGACCATGCAGACGAGGCCGAGCACACGCGCTCGGCCCAGCTTCGGGTCGGTCATTCGACGATTGTACGCGAGAAGAAATCGTTCATCGGGCCGCGATGGTCCGAAAAAAGCCACTGAGATTCACGCTACTTAGCGGGACCCCATGGACACGCCTCCCGGCGCGCCCGCCGAAGGACTCCCCCCGAGGGTCTTCGGTGACGCTAGTCGTTCTTCGCGCCCTGGGCGATCCAGCGACGGACCTTGTCGCGCGTCGCGAGGTCGAGGAGGACCTCGTTCTTCGGCATCGAGCCCTGGCACGAGCCGCCGGTGCACTGCGCGTCGATCGCGCACTGGCTGCCGTCCATCTTGCGCATCACGTAGCTCTCGCGCGGATTGCCGGGCGTGACGAACGGCATCGTCGGGAGCTCGTCGCCGCGCACGTTCACGATCGCGGCGTGCGCGCGCGGCGCGTCCTTGCCGAGGAACACGCCGTTCGCGGGGCCGACCGTCGAGCCGTGACACGTCGAGAACGCGCACGATTGCCCGAAGATCGGCATCACGTCCTTCGAGAAGGAAACGGCGGGCGTCGTCGCGTCGAACCCGGCGGGCGGCGCGTAGTCCTCGCACGCGTCGCCGGCGGGATCGCTCCCGGGACAACCGCTCGACGAAGCAGCGAACGCGACAGTAGCGACGACGAGAGCGAGAGAAGAAGCGAAGCGCATCGACGCTTCTCTAGCACCTATGCGCGTGTGCGGCGGCGCCTCGCGCGGACCAGCGCGAACGCCAGGTAACCGAGGCCTGCACCGACCCACAGGGGCGACGAGCTGCCGCCGGCGCCCGACGAGCACGAGAACGATTCGTTGCCGCTGCCGTCGGCGCGTGCCGCGGCTTCGTCGCGCGGGGCGGTGCCGACCTGGGTGCAGCCGTCGGCGGAGTAGATCGGGCACTGGGGCTGGCCGATCTCCTTCGTGAGCTGGCGCGTGTTCGAGAGGATCGCCTGATCCTTCGACGCCGTCATGACGAGGTCGTCGTTGAGCGCGGCGTGCGCGAGGTCGGCGCGCATGCGGGTGATGCGCGAGCTCGCGGTCGGGATCCCGTAGAACAGCGCGGCGACGTCTTCGTTGCGGACCTGGACCGCCGTCTTGATCACGGCGCCGGTCTGCGGGTCCTTGACCGCGTCGTAGTCGACCTGCGCGCTCTGCTCCTGCGGATCGAGCTGCGGACCCGCATCGGGATCCTGCGGGTTGCCCGGGTACGGATACGGGTTGTAGTAGCTGCGATTCACCGCGGCTTCGACCTGCTGCGCGTACAGGATCGTCGAGCTCTCCGTCTCCCAGCCACGGCCGTTCGCGGCGGTCGTCTTCTCGGCGCGGAGCTCGGTGTAGTTGCTCTTGTTCGCGACCCAGTCCCACGCGATCTCCTCGGTGGGGATCACGAACGACGGGAAGTTCTGCGGCTCGTAGCGGCCTTCGCTGATCACCCAGAGCGACACGCCGACCGTCGCGCCGGTGCCGGCCGCGACCATGCGCAGCGGAAGCACGGCGTTCGCGCCCTTCGTCGTGACGCGCACGGGACGCATGTCCTGCACGGACTTGCCGGGCACGAGCTTCAGCGCGAGGAAATCGAAGTGCTCGGTGACGTACTGGTTGATGACCGGCTGCACGTCGGCCGGCACGTTGAAGTTGTTCTTCGCGAGCCATGCCTGCAGCGCGTTCGCGTCGGTGGCCTTGAGCTGCACGGTCTCGTACGGGCCGACGACCTCCTGCTTCGTGATCTGCACGCCCGGAGTGCCGGCATCGGCAGCGGTCGGAGCCGAATCGGCCGATGCGCCGCCGAATGCGCTGTTCCGGTTGTTGCACTGCGGTGGCGGCGGGCAGTTGCGCGGCGGCGCGATGATGTTCGTCGTCGTGATCCCGTCGAGCGTGCGGAAGACGATGTCGGCGCTGAGCCCGACGTCGACCGTGCCCGAGATCGGAAGCACCCACGCGAAGGCCGACGGGTTACCCGAGTACTTGATCTGATCGTAGAGGGTCGACTGCTCCTTCGCGATCGTGAGGATCATGCGATGGTCGCTGACCACCGTCGGATTCTCCGTCGGCGAAGGAGGCGGCGAGAAGCAGCCTCCACAGGCGCTTGCTTCGCGCTCCAGGGCGTAGCTCGACGTGAGCGCCGCGGCCATGGCCACGGCGCCGAGGATCAACTTGTTTCGCATCGGGTACCTCGAGTGAAAGAAAGAGAGCGAGAACGAATCAGCCGCGCCGGCGGCGCGCAGCCTTCACGAGAGCGAGGGCGAGGAAGCCTCCACCGAGGCCGAGCCATGCGGGCGACGACGAACGCGTGCTCGTCGAGCATGCGAAGGACTCACCGCCGCCGTTGCTCGCGTCGGCGCGCGCGATCGCCTCGCTGCGCGGTGCGGTGCCGGCGTTGTTGCAGCCGTTGTAGACGGGGCAGAGCGGCTCGTTGATCTCCTTCGTGAGCTGGCGGAAGTTCGACAGCTCCGTCTGATCCGCCGAGGCGGTCATCTTGAGATCGTCGCTCAGCGCCGCGTGCGCGAGGTCGGCGCGCATGCGCGTCACGCGCGTCGTCACCGTCGGGATCCCGGCGAAGAGCGTGTCGAGGTCCTCGGTGCGGACCTGCTGCGCCGTCTTGGTGACGGCGCCCGTCTGCGGGTCGGTGACAGGCAGGTACGCCTGCTGCGCCTGCGTCTCGGGATCGGCCGCGGGGGCCGGACCGCCGCCGCCGCCGTTCGGATTGAAGTAGTAGCCGTTCTCGACGGCGTTCTGGAGGTTGCTGCGGTTGAGCAGCAGCGAGCTCTCGATCTCCCACGCCTTGCCGCCGCCGGTGATCGTCTTCTGCGCGCGGATCTCGGTGTAGTTCGATTTGTTCTGCGTCCAGTCCCAGGCGATCTCGTCGGTCGGGATGGTGAACGACGGGAAGTTCTGCGGCTCGTAGCGACCCTCGCTGAGGACCCACAGCCCGATGCCGACCGTCGCGCCGGTGCCGGCCGCGACCATGCGGAGCGGAAGCGTCGCGCTCGCGCCCTGCGTGGTCACGCGCACGGGCCGCATGTCCTGCACGGACTTGCCGGGCACGAGCTTGAGCGCGAGGAAGTCGTACTTCTCCGTGACGTACTGATCGACGATCGGCTGCACGTCCGCCGGGACGTTGAAGCCGTTCTTTGCGAGCCACGCGGCGAGCGCGCCGGGATCGGTCGCCTTCAGCTGCACCGTCTCGTACGGACCGACGACCTCGCGCTTCGTCACGGTCACGCCGTCCCCGGCTGCGCCAGCCTCCGCCGGCGCGGCGGTGCCCGCATTCCGGAAGCCGCAGTCGGGCGGCGGCGGGCAGTTCTGCGGAGGCGGCCTGATCGTCGTCTGCGTCATGCCGTCGAGCGCCTGGAACACGATGTCCGCGCTCAGGCCGACCTGCACGGTGCCCGAGATCGGGAGCACCCACGCGAACGACGACGGGTTGCCCGAGTACTTGATCTGGTCGTAGAGCGTCGACTGCTCCTTCGAGATACTGAGGATCATCCGATGGTCGGTCACGACCGTCGGGTTCTCGGTGGGGATGAAGCATCCGCCGCATGCGCTCGCGTCGCCCTCGAGCGCCGCGAACGAACCGGTGATCGCGATCGCCGCGAGTGCTGCCTTTGCCAAGTTGCTACGCATGTGAAGAGCCTCCCTCGTCGATGATCAGAGTATCGGTTTGCGAGCGCGACGCGCGCGAACGAGCGCCAGACCGAGGAAGGCTGCAAGCCCACCAAAGGTCGCAAAATCAGTGCTGGTGTGAGATGTGCGCCGATTCGCGGTCGCGCATGCAAACGACTCGCCCTTGCTGGAGCCCGAGGCGTCGCTGCGCGCGATGGCCTCGTCGCGAGGCGCGGTGCCGACCGAGCGGCAGCCTTCCCATACGGTGCAGTTCGGCTGGCCCTTCTCGCCCTTCGGCTGCCGGACCTGTGCGAGCGCGGTCTGGTCCGCGGACGCGATGAGCGCGAGATCGGTGGTGAGCGCGGTATGGGCGAGATCCGAGCGGAGCCGCGTGATGTGGTCCTGTCCCGGAGCGATGCCGGTCCAGAGCGCGGCGAGGTCCTCCTGGCGGACCTGCTCGGCGCTCTTGAGGAGCTGGCCGTCCTTCTCGATGTTCGCGTAGTCGGAGCCGACGGCCTGGTTGACGCGGCCGATGTTGGTGACGATCGACTCGAGCTGGAAGCGATCGATCGAGAGCGCGGTCTCGATCTCCCAGCCGCGTCCGTTCAGCGCCGCCGAGCGCGTGGAGCGGAGCTCCTTGTAGTTGCTCGTGCTCGTCGCCCATTCCCAGACGAGGTCCTCGTCCTTGATCGAGAAGAACGGGAAGTTCTGCGGCTCGTAGCGGCCTTCGGCGACGACCCAGAGCGACACGCCGACGACCGCGCCGGTGCCGGCGGCGACCATGCGGAGCGGCAGGACCGCGCTCGCGCCCTGCGACGTGATGCGAACCGGACGCATCGCTTGCACGCCCTGGCCGGGCACGAGCTTCAGCGCGAGGAAGTCGAAGTGCTCGCCGACGTACGCGGCGATGACGGGCTTGATGTCCTCGGGGATCGCGAAGCCGTTCTGCGCGAGCCAGTTCTGGAGCGCGTTCGCGTCGGTCGAGCGGAGCTGCACGGTGTCGTAGGGACCGATCGTCTCGGCCTTGATCACGGTGACGGGCGGGGGCTCGGGGCTGCCCGCGCCGCCGGTGCCGCCGCTGCTGCCGCCCGCGCTCGGGCTGTAGGCCGCGCCGTCTTCGGCGCCGTAGTAGCCGCAGTTCGGCGGAGGCGGGCAGTGATCGGGAGGCGCCTGCACGACGGTGGTCGTGAGGTTCTCGAGGCCCGCGAACAGCGTGTCCGCGGAGAGGCCGACGTCGACGGTGCCCGAGATCGGCAGCACCCACGCGAACGAAGAGGGCGAGCCGGAGTAGCGGATCTGATCGTAGAGCGTGGTCTGCTGCTTCGAGACCGAGAGGATCATCCGGTGATCGGTGACGACCGACTGGTTCTCGCCGGGAGGCGGAAAGCAGCCGCCGCAGGCGTGCGCTTCGGGCGCGGCGATCGCGAGGGCGATGCCGAGGGCGGACGTCGTGAGGAGAGCGAGACCAAGACGCATGAGACCTCCGTGGCAAAGGGCTCAGCAGCACGGCTCGTGCCACGGGCTCAAGCGAACGAAATCAGGAAGAAATAGCGTGTGCGTAGAGGTGGCGGAGCGACTCGCCGATCGCCCTCGGCCCAAGCTGGCACACGGGCGGTGCGGGCCCTCGAACCCGGCGCGCACATGAACAAGCGTACCGTTTTTGTTGCCGGGACCGACGACCTCGGGTTAGAACGGCGGCACTTCACTAGCTTGAGCTTCTACCCGCGGCGCGGATCACCTTCGGTGTTCGCGCCGTGTGTGTTTAACGGGTTCGCGCGCCGGGCTTCGAAAAGACGAAACCCCCGCCAGCCTCGCGGCCGACGGGGGTTCGTCACGTCGATTCAGGCGCCGGGATCAGCGCACGAAGACGTAGCGCGGCGCCGTGACTACTTGCACGTCGCCTGGATATAGAGCCTCTTCCCCGTGCCGATGCACGGGTCGCCGAACACGGCGTTGTCGGCGAAGACAGTGCAAGCGTTCTGGTTCAGACATACCGTGGTGACCGTGGCGTCAGATGTCGCCGAGTCGCATGCGCCGTCCATGAAGCCACCGCATAGGCCGCTCGGGGTTCCGTAGCTCGCGTAGGTGATAGCGATCATCGTCTGGCCCACCGGGCAGATGACGGTGGCGTTGAGATGTTCGTCTGCCGTGCCGCACGCGATGGCGAGGCACTTGTTCGTCAGGCCGACGTCGCACGCGCCGGTCGCGCAATCGCCGTTGGCGGCGCAGCTCTGGGCGACCGCGCACTTCGTCGCGCAAGCGCCGCCACAGTCGACGTCGGTCTCGTCGCCGTTCTTGACGCCGTCGCCACACAACGGCGCGACGCAGATTTGCGCGATCGGGCTGCAAACGCCGCTCGTGCAATCCGTACCGGCAGCGCATCCCTTCGCGTCGGCGCACTTGTTCGCCGGCGCGCAGGAGCCGCCGCAGTCGACGTCGGTCTCGGTGCCGTTGAACACGTTGTCGTTGCACGCGGGAGCCGTGCAGGTCAGCGTGGCGGCATCACAGACGCCGCTGACGCAGTCCGCGGGCACACCGCATTTCTTCGTGTCGGCGCACTTGTACGTCGGAGCGCAGCTGCCGCCGCAGTCCGTGTCCGTCTCGTCCGCGTTCTGGACCGTGTCCGTGCACGCAGCCGCGCTGCACGTGTTCGTTCCGGGATCGCAGACGCCGCTGGTGCAGTCGGTGCCTGCTGCGCAGCTCTTGGTGTCCGCGCACTTCGTCGTCGGGGCGCAGCCGCCGCCGCAGTCAGTGTCGGTCTCGTTGGCATTCTTGATGCCGTCGTTGCACGTCGCGGCAACGCACTTGCTCGTCGCGCCGTCGCAGCTGAGGCTCGCGCAGTCGCTGCCGACAGCGCAGCCGCCGCCGACTGCACACTTCGTCGAGCAGCTTCCGCCGCAGTCGATGCTGGTCTCGTTGCCGTTGAGGACGCCGTCGTTGCACCCGGCGACCGTGCAGGTGTGCGTTGCGTTGTCGCACAGGCCGCTGGTGCAGTCCGTGCCCGCCGCGCAGCCCTTCGTGTCGCCGCACTTCGTGGCGCAGGTGCCGCCGCAGTCGATGTCGGTCTCGTTGCCGTTCTTCACGAGGTCGGCGCAGCCCGGCGCGACGCACTTCTTCGTGGCGCTGTCGCACTTGCCGCTGGCGCAGTCGCCGTTGACGGCGCACGTCTTCGTGACCGCGCACTTGGTCGAGCAGGTTCCGCCGCAGTCGACGTCCGTCTCGGTGCCGTTCTTGATCGTGTCTCCGCACGACACGTCGAGACAGAGCTTCGTCGTGCCGCAAAGGCCCGTCGAGCAGTCCGCCGCGACCGCGCAGCCCTTGCCCACAGTGCACTTTGCGGTGCAGGTACCGCCGCAGTCGACGTCCGTCTCGGGGCCGTTCTTCGCTGTGTCGGAGCAGCTTGCAGCCGCGCAGACTTTGTTCGTGCAGATGTTGGTCGAGCAGTCGCCGGCGACCGCGCAGCCCTGACCCACATTGCACTTGGTGCAGGAGCCACCGCAATCCGTGCCCGTCTCCGTGCCGTTCTTCTTCGCGTCCGAGCACGATGCGGGCGCCGGAGGAACCGGCGTCGTCGCGGTGGTCGTCGCCGACGGCGTCGGCGTTGCTGTCGTCGTGTCTTCGTCGCTACCGCAGGCTGCGATGAGCGGCGCGGCTGCTACTGCGACGAGCAGCAGGCCAGCCAAGCTATGGAAGTAACCTCTACGTTTCGTCATTCATTCACCCCAAGTTCCCCCGTCCGCGAAGAGGCGGCTGGTCGTCGCACGTCACCCGGTTAGGGGAAATGTTGCAACGTGAGAATTGGTCCACCTGCGCTCACCGAGAAAACCCTCGTGCGCAGGGATCTTCGCGGCTCGCTGCGTCAAACGAAGAATCCCCCGCCAGCCGAGGCTGACGGGGGACTCTTCACGTCGATTCGTAGGCTGGGATCAGCGCACGAAGACGTAGCCGAAGGACGCGATATTCACGTTGCCGTTGTCGGGGCTGCAGCCGGCGATGTTACCGACCGTGGCGCTGCCTCCGCATGGGTAGCCTGCGCCGCCGATGCCGAGGAACGAGTCCGGCGAACCGCATCCGTCGCCGCCCTCGTTTCCGATGATGCCGATGCGGACGTGCGAGTGGCCGATGTCCGAGGTGTTCGAGTTGAAGCCCTCGACGTTGCAGTTGGGCTGCAGCGACGAGTTCGGAACGAGCGCCTTCCAGGCCGCGCGACCGAGCGTCGACGGGAACGCCGTCAGGAATGCGGTGCTGAGCGACGTAGCCGTCCTCGGGATCACCGCGCTCGTCGACACTAGGCCCGTGTTCATGATGATGCGGACGTTCGTGAACGCGAGGTTGTTGAACGACGGGAGCTTCGCTTCCGTCGCGTCGAGAGCCGCCGTGCCGAACGACGAAGTGTCCGTCCAGAGCGCCGCAGCGTAGGTGAACGTCGCCTTCGTGCCGTCGGCCTTCGCCGCGAGCGTCCAGCCGCCGCCGTCGTTCGTCATGTCGCAGTAGACGCTGTACGCGAGGATCGGACCGACACCGTCGGGATCGATCGTGTAGATGCCGTCCGCCGCACCTGCGTAGGTCGTCTTGATCTCGTCGCAGCTCTTCGCCGTCCGGCACACGAGCGTCGCGTCACAGACCGCGCCGAAGCAGTCCTGCGTCGCGCCGCACGCCTTGCCGAGGGCGCAGGTCGAGCCGCACGAGCCGCCGCAGTCGACGTCGCTCTCGTCGCCGTTCTTGACAGCGTCGTTGCACGCAGCCGACGTGCACGTGTGAGTGAGGCCGTCACAAACGCCGCTCGTGCAGTCGCCAGCAACCAAGCACGCCTTCGTGTCGGCGCATTTCGAGAGCGGCGCGCACATGCCGCCGCAGTCCGTGTCCGTCTCGGAGCCGTTCTTCACCGTGTCGTTGCACGCCGGCGGGATGCAGAGATTGCCGGTGCACACGCCGCTCACGCAGTCCGCGCCGATGGCGCAGGCCTTGGCATCGGCGCACGCGTTCGTCGGCGAGCACGAGCCGCCGCAGTCGAGGTCGGTCTCGTCGCCGTTCTTGATCGTGTCGGTGCAGACCGGCACCGAGCACGTCTTCGTTCCGGGATTGCACACGCCGCTGGTGCAGTCACCCGCGGCCGCGCAGCCCTTCGTGTCGGCGCACTTGTTCGCCGGCGCGCAGATGCCGCCGCAGTCGACGTCCGTCTCGTCGGCGTTCTGGATGTTGTCGTTGCACGCCGCCGCGATGCACTTGGTCGTGCCCGCATCGCAGCTGAGGCTCGCGCAGTCACTTCCGACGGCGCAGGTCTTCGCGACCGCGCACTTCGTGCTGCAGCTTCCACCGCAGTCGACGTCGGTCTCGTTGCCGTTCAGGACGCCGTCGTTGCAGCCCGGCGCCGTGCAGGTCTTCGTGGCGTTGTCGCAGAGACCGCTCGTGCAGTCCGCTGCCGCCGCGCAGCCCTTCGTGTCGGCGCACTTCGTGGCGCAGGTGCCGCCACAGTCGGTGTCCGTCTCGGTACCGTTCTTCACGGTGTCGTTACAGACGGGCGCGACGCAGAGGTTCGCGCTGCAGACGCCGCTCGCGCAGTCGCTGCCGAGCGCGCACACCTTGGCCGTCGCGCACTTCGTCGTGCAGCTTCCGCCGCAGTCGACGTCGGTCTCGGTGCCGTTCTTGACCAGGTCGGCGCAGCCCGGCGCAACGCACTTCTTCGTGGCGCTGTCGCACTTGCCGCTCGCGCAGTCGCCGTTGACGGCGCAGGTCTTCGCCACTGCGCACTTCGTGGAGCAGCTTCCGCCGCAGTCGACGTCCGTCTCGGTGCCGTTCTTGACGACGTCGGTGCAGGTCGGCGCCGAGCACTTGCCCGTCGACGTGTTGCACTTGCCGCTCGTGCAGTCGGCGGCGAGCACGCAGCTCTTGTTGTCACCGCACTTCGAGCAGGTTCCGCCGCAGTCGACGTCCGTCTCGGAGCCGTTCTTCAAGGTGTCGGCGCAGGACGCCGCGAGACAGAGCTTGCTCGTGCCGCAGAGGCCCGTCACGCAGTCGGCCGCGATCGCGCAGCCCTTGCCCGTCGCGCACTTCGTCGTGCAGCTACCGCCGCAGTCGACGTCGGTCTCCGCGCCGTTCTTCGCGGTGTCCGTGCAGCTTGCAGCCACGCAGAGCTTCGCGGTGCAGTTCCCGGTCGAGCAGTCGCCCGCGACCGCGCAGGCCTGGCCGACGTTGCACTTCAAGCACGAGCCGCCACAGTCGACGTCCGTCTCCGTTCCGTCCTTCTTCGCATCGGTGCACGAAGCCGGAGGCGGCGTCGTGGGAACCGGCGGTGTCGTCGCCGTCGTCGTTGCGGACGGCGTCGGCGTCGCGCCCCCGGTCTCCTCGTCACTTCCGCATGCCGCAACCCACGGCGCGACCGCGACTGCAAGCAGCACCGCTCCGGCCAAGCCCTGGGAATAGCCTCTACGTTTCGTCATTATTTTACTCTTTCCCCCGTCCGCGAGTAGCGGACGAACGTCGCACCACAGCTCTTCTGCGACATCGTTGCAACGTGGGAATTCGGCTACCTCCACCTACGCGGAAAACCGAGGCCTCGAGAATCGTCGCGTGTTGCAACGGTTCGACGCAATCCAGGGCACTTGCGGACGTTTGCGACCCGAAGGAAGCTTCGCGCGCGATGGCTCTCATCTCTTGCCCCGACTGCGGACGTCAGGTGTCCGACAAGGCGCAGGCTTGTCCGGCGTGCGCGCATCCGATCGCTGCGACCGAGCTCGCGGGCGAGGCGGCGCAGGTGGTCCGCGCGAGCGGCGCCCCGGCGCGCGTCGGCGCGCATCGACGCGCGCGGCTGGTCTCGGTGAAGCCGCCGGAACCGGCGGGGATCGAAGCCTCGCTCTCGCTCGCGCCACCGCCTGTGGCTTCGGTGCCGGCGCCCGAGCGTCGACCCGCCGCGACCTACGACGTCGTCTGCATCCGATGCCGCGAAACGGAGACCCTCGCGTTTCCGCGAACGAGCGCCCACGTGTGCGTGAGCTGCGAGGAAGCGGCTCTGCTCGCAAGAATGCAGCGGCGCGCCGTCCTGCAATGGTGGCCGCTCGTCGTCATCGTCCTGCTGCTCGCCGCCGCCGCCGGAGGCACGAGCTGGGCGATGCGTGACGCGCAGCATGAGCGGGACCCCGTCACGCCCGGACGGTGACTCCGTCGCGCTCCGGTGCACGTAGCGCCGAGGCGGCGAGCAGGCAGAGGACCGGCGTCACGACCATGTGGTAGCGGTCTTCGCCGAAGAAGATCGCGTGCGCGAGCGCCGTCGTCGCGACGAGCGAGACGGACGTGAGCAGCGCCGGATGCGCCGGCGGACGGCCGGGCAGCGGAAGCCACGGCAACACGCATCCGACCAACACGATCGGCCAGAACGTCGGCGTGTCGGCGGCGAACGCGGCGTACGTCGCGAGGGCGAGAGCCGCGAGGAGTGCAGTCTGCACGCTTCGCCCGAACCGCGCGCGCTTCTCGCCGCGGAGCGCGAGCGCGACGAACGCGAGCGCCGAGGCCGCGACGAACAGGCGATGCACGCTCGTGAGCCATCCGCGCACGGCGACGCGGCGCTCCTCCGGCCACGCCGCCGGTCGGGCCTCACGCAGGTATTCGACCGCGAAGGACTCGTGATCGAACGTGAACGCGAGCTTCGCGGGAACGAGCGCGAGCCATCGCCCGGGCGCCGCCTCGATGTTCGCGATGCCGTACTCGAGCCAGCAGCGGTCCTGCTGCACTTGCCCCGTGACCTCGCGACATCCGTCCTCGGAGCGCAGCGTTTCGAACCGTCCCGTCGCACGCGGAAACGAGCCGATCGCGAGGTTCCAGCCCGCGTTGGTGCTCACGAGCGCGCATCCGTCCATCACGCGGCAGTTCCGCGCCGTCCAGGGCAACACGGGAAGGAGCGCCATCGCGCCGGCGACGACGCCCCCGATCGCGAGCCGCTTCCACTTCGTCGCGCTCGTCCTGGTGCTCGGCTCCGCGCGCATCACCAGCAACAGAAACGGTACGCATAGAAGCCCCTGCGGCCGCACGAGCGCCGCGATCCCCATCACGAACGCGCCGACCGCAATCCCGCCCATCACCCGCCCGCCCCGCGCCATCCGCACGGCCGCATAGAACGCCCCGAGCACCAGCAGCGCCGACAGCGGCTCGGTCATGAGCAGCGCCCCGTAGAGCACGAGCCCCGGATGGAACGCGACGAGCGCGCCCGCCACCATCGCGCGCCGCACAGGCAGCGCCTCGCGTGCGAGCAGGTACGTGACGACGGCGAGGAGCGCGCCGACGAGCGCGTTCGCGAAGTGCGCGACCGCATGACCCGTTCCGAAGAGCTTGTAGAATACAGCGAGATAGCCGCTGTACCCCACGGGGTAGTGACACCACGGATGCCACACGGGATGTCCGTCGCGCATCACCTCGTCCGCGTAACCGAAGCCGCTCGCGATGTGGCGCGCGCCGAAGTCGTAGTAGTGCCCGTCCCACACCGGCTCGCCGGCGAGCGTGCTCGCCACGTACAGGCGCAGCGCGAGCGCGACGACGAACAACCCGGCGCCGAACGCGAGCTCGACGCGTCGCTCGAACCGGGCCTCGTCCGCCGCGGTCCGGGGAGCCTCCTTCACGACACGTTCTTCTCTCGCATCCGCCGCAGGTACGTGCGCTGGACCTGCGCGGGATCGAGACGAAGGTACTTGGCGAGCTCGGTCACGAAGCCCCGCACGTACACGATCGCCGGGAGGTCGTCGTACGTCTCTTCTTCGAGCGCGACGAGGTGTGAGCGCGAGATCTTCGTGCGCGAGCTGATCTCGACGAGCTCGATGCCCTGCGACTCGCGGACCTTGCGGAGGAGCGCGCCGGTGAACTCCGTGTCGGGGCCGATCTCGCGCGCGAGCTCGCCCTGGAGCATGAGCTGCTCCGCCGCGAGCGCGGGACGCGGGACGGTGCTCGACTGCGCGGGCGCGTCGTCCTCGGGAAACATGGAGAGGTCGTACGCGCGGCGTCGTACCGGATCGAGCAGTGTGTCGTGCGCCTCGTCGATCCGCGCCTGCGCGCCGGAGAGCTCGAGGTCGTCGAGGAGCGAGGTCGTCGCGAGCCCGCCCGTCGCATAGACCTCGCGCTGCCTCTTGAACGCGCGCCGGATCTCCTCGTCGTTCGAGCTGCGACCGATGCCGAGCACCGTGTAGTGATCGGGCGTCTCGAGCGGCGCGGGCGGCGGCTGCTCGCGGTAGTCCTGCTTCGCGGCGGTCAGCGCGGCGACGCGCCTCGCGATGCGCTCGATGTTCCGCGCGGCCTTCGACGTGGGGCTGTCGACCAGGAGCGGCTTCCGGCGCCGCACCGACAGCCACACGGTGTCGTCGTTCTCGACCCAGCCGAGCTCGTCGAGCGAGACGCCGTAGTGACGGCGGCAGAGCGCGCTCATCGACGTGGCGAGCTCCATGTCCGTGCGGACGCGCGTCTGGTTCACCGCGAGATAGAGATGCATGCGCTGGGCCTCGGCCCACGCGAGCTCGGCGAGGTTGCGATCGATCTTCGTGAGCGCGCGGATCAGCTCGAGCGGCGACGGGAGCCTGCCGATCTCCTTGATCGCGCGATCGACGAGCGAGAGACGAAAGCGGTCCTTCACGAGCGCGCGGCGGAGCCGGCGCCGATAGGCGGCGCGCACGAAGCGATAGGTCGCTTCGATCGCCGGCGGCTCGGGGACCGTCACGCACACTGCGAAGTCCGCCGCGAGCATCACGTCGAGCGCGAAGTGCGCGTGACCGGGGCCGACGTCGATGACGAGGTAGTCGACCGGCAGCGCACGCATGCGCGCGAGCCAGCGGCTCTTGCGACCGGCGCGCAGCTGCAGCGGCGGCTCGATCGCGTCGTGCGGTCCCGGCAGGATCGAGAGGCCCGGGACGCTCGTGGGGACGAGCGCCTTCATGAGCTCGTCAGGCGGGCCGTCGAGCGGCGGCGGATGCGCGAGCGCGGTGAGCCCGAACTGCGTGTGCATGTTCGTGCCCGTGGGATCGCAGTCGACGAGCGCGACGCTCTTTCCGAGCTGCGCGAAGTAGACGGCGAGGTTCTGCGCGATGAGGCTCTTGCCGACGCCGCCGCGTCCGCCGCCTACCGCAAGAAGTCTCCGCGCTCCCCGTACGCCGTCCAGATGATCGAGCTCGATCGAGGGCGGCGGCACACTGTCCGTCACGGTCCGCCGCCTCGTCCTCCGCTCGATCGCGGTCCGCTACCGGTCGTCGATCCGGGCGCTACGGAGCCGAGCCGCGCGAGCCGCGCGCGACGGAGGAGACCGAAGATGCGCGCGCCGAGCTCCGGCGCACGAAATGGCTTGGGCAGGAAGTCGTCCGCGCCGCTCGCGAAGGCGTCGACGACGTCGCGCGAGGAGGGACGATGCGAGAGGATCAGCACAGGGAGTGGAGCACGTACCGGATCGCGGCGGAGACCGCGCACGAAATCGAGCGGCTCGATGCCTTCGCCTTGTGCGCCGTGGAAATCGAGGACGACCGCGTCGTAATTCGTCTGCGAGAGGTGAGCGTTCGCCTCGTCCGCGCTGCCGACGGCGTCGACCACGAGGCCGATCTCGGTGAGCATGCCGCGCACTTCGTCACGCGTCTGCGCGTCTTCGTCGACGAGGAGCACGCGCGCGACGAACGGAACGCGGCTCGACTCGAGGATGCTCGACGGCGGCGCCTCGCTGTCGTTCCACGCCATGCGCTCACCGGTGCTCGCGAGGTCGTCGCTGCTGTTCGGACCCTGCGCGCCCTCGGCCGCGGGGATCCGTCCGGACGAAGCCGGGCCGGCGAGACCCGAGATCGGACGCGCGGCGCGCATGTGCTCGCTGCGTGCGGCGACGAACGCGAGGAGGCGATCCCAGTCGCGTCGCTCGAACGCGATGTGCGTGTCGCCCGCGGCGCGGACGCCGCGCGCGGCTGCAGCGGTCGCGCGCCGGCGTGAGCCGATCTCGAAGATCGCGAGCACCCACTCGCCGTCGGCGACGGTCTCGCCCTCGGGGAGCGCGAGCGAGCCCCGCGCGTCTCCGAGCGCAGCGGAGAACGCCGAGATGTCTCCGAATCGAAAGACCACGCTCCGCAAGGTGGGATGATGTCTAGCCGCATGCGGGCCGGTGCGCAAAGCCCCGGCGCAGGCGGGTCTCCCCGACCCTCGCCTTCCCGCATGGCTCGGTGGTAAGCTCGCGGCCGCTCGCATGGGGTTTAAAGCGTTAACGTACGGAATTGTTGGGCTTTTGAGCTTCGTCAATGTCTCGGCGTCGACTTGCGGCAAGTCGACGGCCGAGGATGCCACGAAAGAAAAACCCGTCCCCGAGGTGACGCTCGAGGGCGTCGACACGAGCGGGCTCACGCCGCGCGAGAAGAAGGAGTGGGGACAGTACGTCTCCGAGTTCCTCTCGCCCTGCCAGAACGTGCCCGTTCCGATCGCGCAGTGCGTGCAGGAAAAACGCGCGTGCGCGAAGTGCATGCCCGCCGCGAAGTACGTCCTGCGCGGCGTCAAAGACGGCATGACGCGCGACCAGATCGAGAAGAGCTACAAGGGCCGCTTCGACGCGGCAGGCGTGAAGAACGTCCCGATCGACGGCTCGCCGGTGAAGGGACCCGAGGGCGCGGCGATCACGATCGTCGAGTTCGCCGACTTCGAGTGTCCGCACTGCGGCGAGGTCGCGCCGATGCTCGACAAGGTCGTCGAGAGCCACAAGAACGACGTCCGCATGGCCTTCAAGTTCTATCCGCTGCCGAGCCACCCGCACGCGGACATCGCGGCGCGCGCGGCGGTCGCGGCGATGAACCAGGGCAAGTTCTGGGAGATGCACCACGCGCTGTTCACGAACCAGCGCCACCTCGAGCAGAGCGATCTCGACAGCTACGCGAAGGAGCTCGGGCTCGAGGTCTCGCGCTTCCACGCCGACATGCAGAACGCGGCCACCGCGGATCGCATCGCGAAGGACAAGAAGCTCGGCGAGGATCTCCAGATCGCCGGCACGCCCACGATCTTCATCAACGGGCGCCTCTTCGACGGGCGTCAAGACATCAACGAGTGGATCACCAGCGAGCTCGCGAGCCCGACCGCCGGTGGTACGCCCACCGAAGCTCCGCGCGCCTCCGACGCGGGCCCGACCGACGCAGGGAAAGCGGCAGCCGACGCAGGCACGAAGAAGTGAGCCGCGTCGTCTCGGACGGGTGTGGTTGCTTCCCGACGGGGCGGCACTACCCGGGGATCGCGCACCTCCTGAAGGTCACGATCCGCGGGCTCGCGCCCGGCTTCGCGAACGACGTGCCGTGGCAGGAGATCGACGTCGCGCTGCTCGATGTCGAGACCACCGGGCGCGACGCCTCGGTCGATCGCGTCGTCGAGCTCGGTATCGTCGTCGGCCGCCGCGGTGAAGTGGTTGCAAGATACAACTGGCTGATCAACCCCGGCATGCCGATCCCTGCCGAGGTCACCGCCATCCACCACATCACCGACGAGATGGTCGCAGACAAGCCGCGTTTCGAGGCGGTCGTCTCGGAGATCGCGAACGCGCTCAAGGGCTGCGTCCCCGCCGCGTACAATGCGCTCTTCGACCGCGCGTTCCTCATGAGCGAGTTCTCGCGCGCGAAGAGCGCCGGCGCCGATGACTACTCGAGCGTGCCCGCGCTCACCCGCGAGGTGGAGTGGCTCGACCCGCTCGTCTGGGCACGCGACATCCAGGACAACGAGAAGTCGCGCTCGCTCGGCGACGTCGCCGCGCGCCTCGGAGTTCAGCTCGAGAAGGCTCACCGCGCCGAGGACGACGCCGAGGCCGCGCTGCGCGTGCTCTATGCGCTCGGCCGCGACGCACGCATCCCGCGCGCCTATGGCGCGATGGTGCAGGAGCAGCGTCGTCTCTCGCAGAAGCAGGCAGACGCTCGGCGGATGTGGCGTAGCTGATTCAGCGGCCGTCCGGCCGGCTGAGACACGGCGCCGTGGCTAGCTTGGCTCGCGCGTGAGCGAGCAGAGCGCCTCCGCGGCCGCGATCCCGATCGCGGCGCCTGCGAGCGTGTCGGTCGGCCAGTGCGCGCCGTCCGCGACGCGCGTGAGCGCGACGACGGCGATGTCGGCCGCCGCGAGGAAGAACGCGGAGGCGCGCGTCGCCGGGGATCCCGGGCAGCACGTCGCGAGGATCCACAGCAGCGCGCCTTTTCCGGCCGTGTGGCTGCTCGGAAACGACTGCATTCCCTTGCGCTCGAAGAGGTGCCACGGAGGGCGCGCGCGGTCGAACGCGTGCTTCACGATCCACGACGCCCCGACGGCGAGCGCCGGCGCCCCGACGATGCACACCGCGAGCCGCGGATGGTTCCGCGCGACGACCGCCGCGACGACGCTCGCCTGCGCGAGCACCGCCGCGGGGGTCGCGGTGAGCGCGGCGGCCTTGCGGACGTCGCGCGGACCCTTGTCACGCAGGGAGGCGAGAAGGATCACGTCGAAGCGGCGGGTGCGCCGCTGCCGCACGCTCCCGAGGAGGGTCGCGGCCGCGGCGGCAAGGGCGATCGTGGCAAGTGGGCGGTATCGCATCGTCGTCCGATCGCGACGGAATGCACGACCTGCACCGGCGCGGCGGAACGGGTCTTGCTCGACGACATGCGGTGAAGCTGAACGACAAGCTACAGCTCGCGCTCGACGAGAGCCGGATGCTCGTCCTCGGCGTGCAGGTCTTCCTCGGCTTCGACCTCCAGGCGTTCGTCATGGCGGGGTGGGAGTCGCTCGCTCCGTCCGTGCGCGCGATGAGGCTGGTGAACCTCGGTCTCCTGCTCGCGGCGACGGTCCTCTTGCTTGCGCCCGTCGCGCGGCATCGCATCGTCGACGAAGGTCGCGACACGCCGAACCTGCACGCCTTCACGCGGCGGGTCACCACGTTCGCGCTGTTGCCCCTCGCAGGCGCGCTCGCTCTGGATTCCTACATGGTCGGCTGGCGCGTGAGCGGCACGAAGCTCGGCATCGGGCTCGCGGCAGGGATCGGAGCCGCCGCCATGGGTGCCTGGTACCTCGTGCCGATCCTCATGCGCCGGCACGCTCGATCGGAGGACGAAATGGAGGAGACGAAGGTCGACGACAAGGTGCGGCACGTCCTGACCGAGGCGCGCGTCGTGTTGCCGGGCACGCAGGCGCTCCTCGGATTCCAGTTCGCGGCGGTGCTCCAGCAGGGGTTCGACCGTCTGCCCGCGTCGTCGAAGCTCATTCACGTCGCGGCGCTCGTGTTCCTGGGTGCGTCGGTCGTTTTCCTGATGCTTCCTGCCGCCTATCACCGCATCGCCGAGGACGGAGAGGTCACCGAGCGCCTGCATCGGCTCTCGAGCGTCTCGATCCTGCTCGCCATGTTCACCCTCGCGATCGCCGTCGCGGCGGACACCTTCATCGTCGTCCGTAAGGCAACGGATTCCGTGTCTACGGCCGCCGGCATCGGCGCCGCATGGCTCGCCATCGCGCTGGCGACGTGGTTCGGCCTGATGTTCTTCCTGCGTTTCCGGCGCGAGCGAAGCGCCGCCGCAGGGCTCGGTGGGGGCCTCGGCTTCGAACGGGGGTGACGCGCCGCGCAACCCTGGCCTATCATCCTCCGCGCCGAGGAGGCCCCCCGCCGTGACCGACAAGGTAGAAATCAAGCTCAAGGACTCTTCGTTCGAGGCCCCCGTCGTGACGGGGACGGAGAACGAACGCGCGATCGACATCGCGAACCTGCGCGCCAAGACGGGGCTCGTCACGATCGATCCGGCGTTCATGAACACCGCGTCGACGAAGAGCGCGATCACGTTCCTCGACGGCGAGAAGGGCATCCTGCGGTATCGCGGCTACCCGATCGAGCAGATCGCGGAGAAGTCGCGGTTCGTCGAGACGTCGTACCTCCTCATCTACGGGGAGCTGCCGACGAAGGCGGAGCTGGATCGGTTTTCCACGAACCTCACGCGTCATTCCTTGATCCACGAGGACATGAAGCACTTCTTCGACGGCTTCCCGTCGACCGCCCATCCGATGGCGGTGCTGTCGTCGATGGTCTGCTCGCTCTCCACGTATTACCCGGAGGAGCACGACATCGGTGACAAGGACAAGATGGACATCACGATCGCGCGCCTCATCTCGAAGGTGCGGACGATCGCGGCCTACGCGTACAAGCGCTCGATCGGCCAGCCGTTCATCTACCCGCGAAACGACCTGAAAT
>JAQBQJ010000216.1 GCA_028287065.1 Labilithrix sp.
GGTCGTGGTCGGGGTGGTGGTCGTCACGGGCGTCGCGCTGATTTCCACCTGCGGAGCCCCCGCATGCGCTGCCGGCGAGCGCACGCGATACGCCGCGAACGACGCTGCGCCGATGAGCACGACGAGCGCGAGCGCGATCGGCACCGCGAGCTTGCTCGTCCTCCGCGGCGCGAGTCGCGCATCCGACTCCTGCGACGCGAACGTATCGCTCTCGTACTTCGCGCCGCTCGCTGCTCCCGCGAGCTTGCGCGTCGTGAGATCCGACAACGAGTCCGACGTGATGTCGCTCGGCGCCGCGTCCGTCGTCTGCGCGTCGCCGCCCGCCTTCACGACCCCCGGCATGCGAGGCGTCGCGTCGATGCGCACGTCTCCGCCCGCGCCGTCTCCCGGCCGGATCACGATCTTGTCGGCGCCGTCGAGCGACGGTCCCGACTCACGCGCCTTCTTCGATCGCGGCTGCACGTCCGGACGCGCAACGAGCCCGGCGAGGAGCGCGTCTTCGCCGGGGAACGTCTCCCCGGTATGACCACCCACTCCCTTGATGGTCGGTCCGCCGTGTCGGGCCTCTTGCGGGATCCCGATCACCGGCACGTTCCCGAGCCGGTCCTTCGGCGCCGCGGCGACGAGGTTCTTGCTCGAAGGCTTCGCGCTGCCGACCGTGCTCAGGATGCGCGAGAGCGGCCCTTCGGACGTGCGGTCGTTCGGATCCTTGCCGTCGTTCGCCCACTCGAGCTCGTAGAGGCGCTCCGCGAAGGCATACGCATCGCGCGGCCGGTGCTTCGGCTCCTTCGCGAGCGCCGCCGCGATGAGCTGCACGATCGACGGCGGGACCCACGGCGCGAACTTCGAGACCGGCGCCGGGATCTCGCGCAGATGAGCCTGAGAAACGAGCGAGCCGCTGTCGAGATGCTCGAACGGACCGATGCCGCTCAGCATCTCGTAGAGCACGAGACCGACGGCGTAGATGTCCGTCGCCGGCGTCGCGCGTTCGCCGCGGATCTGCTCCGGAGCCGCGTATTTCCAGGTCCCCACGAACGCGCCGTCGTGCGCGCGATCGCCGACCGCGACGACGCCGAAGTCGATCAGCTTCACCACCGGCTCACCGTGCCGCGGCGCGTGGAGGAAGATGTTCTCCGGCTTGATGTCGCGATGGATGACGGGGATGTCGTTCGTGTGCGCGCAATGGAGCGCCTCGCACAGCTGCCGCGTGACCTCGAAGGCGACGCGCGGAGGCAGCGTGCCCATCGTCGCGAGCACGTCGCGCACGGTCCGGCCGTGCAACAGCTCCATGACGTAGAACGGCGTGCCGTCCGGCAGCGAGTCGTAGTCGAACACCCGCACGATGTTCGGATGATCGAGCTGCGCGAGCACGCGGACCTCGTCGAGGAACCGCGTGCGGAACTCCTCGTGGCCGGTGAGATCGCTGCTCATCAGCTTGAGCACGCCCATGATCTCCGGCGGCTTCACCACCTGGTACACGATGCCCATGCCGCCCGCGCCGATCTGCTTCACGACGCGGTACTTCGTGCCCGGGATCATCACGCCGGGCTTGTAGTCGGGTCCGGTGGCCGCCATCAGGTGTACCCCTGCATCCGTTCCCAGAGCCGGCCCGCAGCGGCGCGGCCGCGAAGCACGAGCTCGCGTTCGTCGATATTGGCGAGTTTTCGATCACGCAGCACGAAGCGACCGCCGACCATCGTGTCCCGTACGTGACCAGAGGTCCAGCCACGTGCGAGATGGTCGATGACGTTCGAGGGGGTCATCGGCGTCATCGGCGCATAATCCAGCACAGCGAGGTCCGCGCGCGCACCGGCGACGATCCGCGGAGGCGTGGGATCCCCGAAGAGCTGCGCCGCGAGCTCCTGACCGGCCGCGAGCCTCGCGCCGGTTTCACGCGCGAGGCCGTCGCGCGCCTCGGCATGACGCAGGTGATACGCCCGCGCGTCGGCGAGCACGTCGTGGTCGCCGCCGTCGGTGCCGAGCGCGAGGCGGTTCCCCGAGATCCCGCAGAGCCCGACGCCATGGCTCATGTTGGAGCGCGGATTCGTCACGAGATACGCGCCGGCCTGCATCATCGCTTCGGCGAGCTCGGTCTCGAGCTGCACGACATGCGCGACGACCGAGCCCTTGCGCGCGATGCCGACCCGCTCGAGACGTTGCGCGAGCGGCGCCTTCCGGATCCGCTCGGCATCGAGGTGGTCGGTGAGATCCTCGGCGACGTGCATGTGGATGCCGACCGAGTGCGCGTCCGCGAGCTCGCGCACCGCGTCGAGCGTGTCGTCGTTCAGCGTCATCATCGCGTGCGCACCGACCATCGCGCGATGCCTGGTCTTGCCGGCGCGCACCTTCTCGAGGAAGCGGCGGTTCTCGGACAGGCCGCCGTCGCGACGCCCGCGTCCGTCGCGATCGCTCGTCTCGTAGGAGAGCACGCCGCGCAGCCCGATCTCGTCGAGCGCCGACTCGATGCGATCGAGTGACCCGTCGATCGCGCGAGGCGACGAGTGGAGATCGACGATGCACGCCGCTCCGGCCTTCGCGGCCATCGCCGCGCCCACGAGCGCGGACGTGTGGACGAGGTCGTCGTCGAGCGCCTTGTCGAGCGCCCACCACACCCACTGCAAGACGTCGGTGAGCGTGCGCGGCGTCGAGGGCGGCGGCGGCATTCCGCACGTCAGGGACATGTAGAGATGCGTGTGAGCCACCGTGAAGGCCGGCGTGAGGATGCACCCGCCGACGTCGACGCGAGGAAGGCCCTCCGGCATCTGTCCGCCGACCTGCACGATCGTCTCGCCGCGGACGAGCACGTCGGCGACGCCCATGCGCGGCGGATGCACCTCGACGAGCGTGCCGCCCGCAAGCACGACCGATGCCTCGACGGGCAGGTCGACTGCGTCGCCCGGCGCAGGTGCGGCCGACCGCAGCGTGCTGTCGGACGTCAGCATCTTGCCAAGTATAGAGGACGGAACGACGAAAATCGCCTTACACTGACCCGCCCGAATGTCTCGAGTCGATGCGGTAATCCGCGGCAAACGCGTCGTCACGCCCGTGGGGGAGCGAGCGGCGGCCATCCACGTCGCGAACGGCGCGATCGTCGCCGTCACCGAGCTCGATGCTGCGCTCTCTCCTGATCTGGCAGGCGTCCCCGTGATCGACGCCGGCGAGCTCTGCGTGCTGCCGGGGCTCGTCGACACGCACGTCCACATCAACGAGCCAGGTCGCACCGAGTGGGAGGGCTTCGACACCGCGACGCGCGCCGCGGCAGCCGGCGGCGTGACGACGCTCGTCGACATGCCGCTCAACAGCGTGCCTCCCACGACCACGCTCGAAGGCCTCCGCGCCAAGGTCCGCGCGCTCGAGGAGAAGGCGAGGGTCGACGTCGCGCTGTGCGGTGGTCTCGTCCCCGCCAACTCGGGCCCGACCGGCGGCCTTCGCGAGCTCTTCGACGAAGGCGTCCTCGCGTTCAAGTGCTTCCTCGCCGAGAGCGGCGTCGCCGAGTTCTCGCACGTCCACGAGAACGAGCTCCGTGCGGGCATGATCGAGATCGCGAAGCTCGGAGCGCCGCTCTTCGTTCACGCCGAGCTCCCCGAGCCCCTCTCGGAGGGCGAGAAGGCGGCGCTCGGCCTCGATCCGCGCCGCTACGAGACGTATCTCCGCTCCAGGCCGCGCTCTGCCGAGAACGCCGCCGTCGATCTCGTGCTGCGCCTCGCACGCGAGACGGGGTGTCGCGCGCACATCGTCCATCTCTCGTCGTCGGACGCGCTCACCACCTTCCGTCGCGCCCGTGAAGGGAAGGTGCCGCTCACCGTGGAGACGTGCCCGCACTACCTCACGTTCGCGTCCGAGGAGATCCCCGACGGCGCGACCGCGTTCAAGTGTGCGCCGCCGATCCGCGAGATGAACAACCGCGAGAAGCTCTGGGATGCGCTTCGCGAGGGCCTCGTCGATCAGGTGGTGACCGATCATTCGCCGTCGTCCGCCGAGATGAAGTGCTCCGGCTCCGGCGACTTCATGAAGGCCTGGGGCGGGATCTCGTCCCTCCAGATCGGCCTGTCGGCGGTGTGGACCGGCGCGCGCGAACGCGGCGCGAGCGTGCGCGACATGGCGCAATGGATGAGCGAGGCGCCGGCGCGGCTCGCCGGATTGATGGGGAAAAAGGGCGCGATCGCGGTTGGATGCGACGCCGATCTCGTCTTCTGGGATCCCGACGCCGAGCACACCATCGACGCCGCCACGCTCGAGCATCGCCACAAGATCTCGCCGTACTCGGGACGCTCGCTCCGCGGCGCGGTCATGCGCACCATCCTGCGCGGCGAGACGATCTACGAGCGCGGCACCGGATTCATCGGCACCCCCAGCGGGCGCTGGACCAGGAGATCGCTTTCACGATGACCGAGCTCACGCACCTCGTGGACCTCGCTGCCGAGCGACTCGGCGGATCGGTGCTGCACGCGACCGACGACTTCTTCGCGAGCAAGGACAACCTGCTGAAGCCGCAAGAGGCGGTCTTCATCGAGGGAAAGTACACGGATCGCGGCAAGTGGATGGACGGCTGGGAGTCACGCCGTCGCCGCGACTACGCGTACACCACGCCCGGCCCGCATCCCGACTTCGACTCGGCGATCATCCGCCTCGGCCTGCCCGGCATCGTGCGCGCGTTCGTCGTCGATACCGCGTTCTTCACCGGCAACTATCCGTCGGCGTGCGCGATCGAAGGCGCGAGCATCCAGGGACATCCCTCGCTCGCGACGCTCCTGTCGGACGACATCCGCTGGACGCCGATCCTGAAGCGCTCCGACGCGAACCTGAAGGGCGGCTCCAAGAACTACTTCGAGGTCGACTCGCACCAGCGCTTCACGCACCTGCGCTTCCACATCTACCCGGACGGCGGCGTCGCACGCCTGCGCGTGCACGGCGACGTGATGCCCGACGCTCGCTGGATGGGCACGCGCGGCCTTCCGCAGTTCGTCGATCTCGCCGCCGCCGAGCACGGCGCGCTCGTGGTCGCATGCAACGACATGTTCTTCGGCTCGCGTCACAACCTGATCATGCCCGGACGCGGCGTGAACATGGGCGACGGCTGGGAGACGAAGCGCTCGCGCCGCG
>JAQBQJ010000244.1 GCA_028287065.1 Labilithrix sp.
CCTTCCTTGCAAACGGCGCCTCGATCGGGAACGGCACGCTCAACGGCGCCGGCGACGCGACGCTCGCGTACGCCGGCCTTCCGATCGGCACGTCTTCGATCGCTGCGGTTTACGGCGGCGACGGAACGCACGGCCCGAGCCAATCCGCTCCGGTGAACCAGGTCGTCAACAAGGCGACCACGAAGACGACGCTGACGTCGTCGAAGAACGCCTCGATCATCAACGACACCGTCACGTTCACCGCGACCGTCGCGGTCACCGCGCCGGGCGCCGGCACGCCGACCGGCACGATCGCGTTCACGGACAACGGCGCAGCGCTCGGCAGCGCGCCGCTCGTCGGCGGTAGCGCGACGCTCGACGTCTCGACGCTCGCCGTCGGCACGCACCCGATCGTGGCGACATTCACCGCGACCGCGGACTTCGCCGGCAGCGCGTCGGCGCTGCTCACGCAGACCGTCGACAAGGACGGAGTCACCGTCGCGATCGACTCGTCGCTCAATGCATCGACGTTCGGAGCAGCGGTCACGTTCACCGCGACCGTCTCCTCCACGACAGGCGGCGGCGCACCGAGCGGCACCGTGACGTTCAAGGACGGCGCGACCGCGCTCGGCACGGGCGCGATCGCAGCCGGCGTCGCGACGTACACGACCTCGGCGCTCGACGCCGGCACGCACCCCATCACCGCCGTGTACGGCGGCGACGGCGCGCACGTCGGCGGAAGCTCTGCGACGCTGAACCAGCAGGTCGACGTTGCAGCGACGACGGGCACACTCACGTCCTCGCTGAACCCGACCTCGTTCGGGGAGTCGACGACGTTCACGGCGACCTTCTCGTCGCTCGTCCCCGGCAGCCTCGCCGGAACCGCGACGTTCAAAGACGGCGCGACGACGATCGGCTCGGTCACCGTCTCCGCGGCCGGCGTGGCCACGTACGCGACCTCCGCGCTCGCGGTCGGCGCGCACGACATCACAGCCGTCTACTCCGGCAACGCCAGCTTCGGCACGAGCACGACCGCGATCCTCTCGCAGCTCGTGAACAAGGCGAACACGACGACCGCGCTCGTGTCGTCGTCGAACCCCTCGCTGATCAATGCCTCGTTGACGTTCACGGCGACGGTCTCCGCGCCCGGCGGCGGAACGCCCTCGGGCACCGTGACGTTCAAGGACGGTGCGACGGACCTCGGCACCGGCACCGTCGGCGCTGGCGGCGTCGCGACGTACTCGACGTCGACGCTCACGGCAGGCACGCACGTCATCAAGGCCGTCTACGACGGCGACACCAGCTTCGCGACCAGCGCCTCGGCGCCGGTCTCGCAGGTCGTCGATCTGAACGGCTCGAGCGTTGCGCTCGCGTCGTCGGCCAATCCCTCCGTGTTCGGCACGAACGTGACGTTCACGGCGAAGGTCACCGGCACCGGCGCGACGCCGACCGGCACGGTGACGTTCAAGGACGGAGCGACCGCGCTGGGCACGGGCGCGCTGAGCGCCACGGGCGTTGCGACGTACGCGACGGCCGCGCTCACGACCGGCTCGCACACGATCACCGCCGTGTACGGCGGCAACGCAACGTACCTGGCCGGTCCGACCGGAACGGTCGCGCAGGTCGTCACGAAGGCCACCAGCACGACGGCGCTCACGTCGTCGAGCAACCCGTCGAAGCTCGGCGAAACGGTGACCTTCACGGCGACCGTCACCTCGGCGGCGGCGGGCGCAGGTGGAGCCGTCGAGCTGTTCGACGGCAACACCTCGCTCGGGTCGAAGCCGCTCTCCGGGACGACGGCGACGTTCACCACGTCGACGCTCACCACCGGCGGTCATGCCATGAGCGCCAAGTACGCCGGCGACGCGAACCACGCGACCAGCACGTCTGCGATGCTCGCGCAGAACGTGAACCAGCCGGCGCCGACGCCGGGACCGGACGCCGGCACCGACGCAGGCCCGGTCGCGACGGCCGACGCAGGCGTCGTTCCGGCCTCGCCGGACGCACCGGCGGATGACGCGGGATGCGGATGCCACACGGTTCCGAGCTCGACGGGCGGCGTCCTCGCCGCGCTGCCGCTGCTCGGTCTCGCGTTGCTGTTCGCACGCCGCCGCCGTCGTATGTAATCGAACAGTGACGAGACCTGCGAACGCCGCGGTCGGTTCTCCGATCGCGGCGTTCGTGTTTGTCGCTCGTGCCGTCGCGCGCGCGCGACGTCGCCGCGCCGGCGCTGCACCTTCGCGAGCGTCGACATGCACGATCCGTCGCTGAAATAGGCATTTCGGAGAGGGCACACGCGTTGCTGTCGTCGCTGCCATGCGCAGCCGTACTTCGCTTGTCACCCTCCTCGTCGTCCTCGCCACCCCACTCGTCGCGCGCGCGCAGGTACGGCCGAACGCGATCCCGAGCTCGAACGGCGACGGCATCGATACGCATCTCTTTCGCCCCGCGCTCGACTCGCGCGGCCTCATCTCCGTGAACGGCGTCGACGTCCTCCCCGCAGGGCGAATCAGCCTCGGGCTCACGATGGACTACGGCCGGAACATCCTGCGCGTGCCCGACGTGGGTCAGGAGTCGACGGCGCTCGTGCGCGACTCGTTCACCGGCACGTTCCACTTCAACTACGGAATCGCCGATCGGGCGGTCGTCGGCATCTCGGCGCCCGCGCAGCTCATGTCCGGAGATCCGCAGCCCGGCGTCGCGGGGTGGGGTCCTCAGGCGCTCGATTCGCAGTCGATCGGCCACGTCGCGCTCCACGGAAAGGTGAAGCTCACGCGCGCGGGCAGCGGGCTCGGCGTCGCGGTGGCGGCGCAGGTCGGCGTGCCGGTCAGCGACGCACCGCGCAGCGCCGGCGGCGATCCCTCGCTCTGGTACTGGCCGATGATGATCTTCGAGAAGCGGTTCGGCTCCGAGGACCAGCTCCGGATCGCGGCGAACGTCGGCTATCGCGGTCACGCGGCGAGCTCGACGACCCTCGCGCTCCGCGACGGGACCGTGCGCGACGGCAGCCGCGTCACGTATGGCGCAGGCGCTTCGCTGCGCGTCGCCGATCCGCTCGACGTCGTCGTCGAGACCTACGGCACGTACCTGCTGAGCGACAGCGACGCGGCGGTGAAGCCGTCGAACGAAGCGCTCGGCGGCATCAAACTGTTCGTCGACAAGAGCTCGCATCTGTTGATCGGCGCGGGGCCTCGCGTCACGACGGGCTTCGAGGCTGCCGATTTTCGCGGCGTGATCGGGTTCGTGTTCGAGCCGCCCGCGTTCGACAGCGACGGTGACGGCGTGCCCGACGGTGAGGACAGCTGCCCGAACGTTCCCGGCGTTCGCTCGACCGATCCAGCGCAGAACGGCTGTCCGCTCGACAGCGATCTCGACGGCATCCCCGACAGCGAGGACGCGTGCCCGTACGTCAAAGGTCCGCGTACGAACAATCCGCGCACGAATGGCTGCCCGCCGATCCCCGAGGCGCCGCCGCCGCCGGCCTTTGACCTCGACAACGACGGCATCCCCAACGTCGAGGACGCATGCCCGACGCTCGCCGGACCGCGCCACCCGGATCCGCTTCGGAACGGCTGTCCCGACATCGTCTTCGGTCCGACCACGATGACCGTGTTCGACAAGATCATGTTCAAGACCGGCAGCGCCGAGATCCTGCCCGAGTCGAATCCGATCCTCGACAAGGTCGCGAAGGCGCTGAACGAGCACCCCGAGCTCGTGCTCCTCGAGGTGGCGGGACACGCCGACGAGCGTGGTAGCGAGAAGCTGAACCTGTCGCTCACGCAGGCACGTGTCGACTCGGTCATGATCGCGCTCGTCGCGCGCAACGTGGACCGGTCGCGACTGCGTGCGCGCGGCTACGGCTATTACTGCCCGCGCGACGACGGCCACGACGAACAGGCCTGGAGCAAGAACCGCCGCGTCGAGTTCCTGATCCTCAAGACCACGACCGGCAACACGGGCTCACCGCTCGGCTGCGAGAACGCGACGGCGCACGGCGTGCCGCCGCTGCCGGTGCCGTGAGCTTTACGAAGCGCGTTCGAACGGTACCGCGGGATCGAGGAGGTAGCCGTCGTCGCGCGTCACGAGCGCGTCGCCCACGCCGAGCGCGCGAAGCCGACGGATGACCGAGTACACGCGGAGCATCCCCGACTCGTGACGCACGCGCTCGTCGGGCCAGCCCGACGCGAGGAGCGCGATCGCCGTCGTCGCGACGCCAGGCTCGGCGAGCCGTCGCGTCAGGAGCGCATCGAGCACGCGCCGCAACGCCCCGTGCCGCGCCAGGTCCATCTCCTCCCCTCGTGGCGTCCTGACCCACCGCGCCTCCGGCCCGATCACCCATGCAGTCTCGGTCGTGCGCGTGCTCGTGCTCGTCTCGCTCTCGCTCTCCCCGTCGAGCGCTGCGAGCCGAAACCGCGCCACCGCCTCCCGCCACACACGCCCGCTCCCCTTGTGCGCGTCGGCCGCCGCACGCAAGCGCGCGATCCGCTCCTCGACGCTCCCCGTCCCCGCATCGTCCGCGCCGAGGTCGAGCCCCACGACCGTCGCGATCTCGATCACCTTCTCGCGCCGGATCGCGTCGTTCGCGAGCACGTGCAGCGCATACGCGTTCTCGAGATCCGCGTGACCGAGCGCGAGCTCTCCGCGCAGGCAGCGCGTCAGGCCGCGAGCCGCGAGCGCGTCGGCCTCACCGCGCACGTTCCGCTTCGCGCGATGCGCCACGAGCGCCTCGTCGAGCAACGCGAGCGCGCTCTCCGCCTGCGCGAGCGCGATCCGCGCCCAGGCGAGGCTTCGCCGTACGTCCGCGGCATCGTCGAGCGCGGCGGCATCCGCGATCGCGAGCGCCTCGACCAGCAGCGCTTCCGCGTCCGTGGCTCGTGCGAGCTCGAGGGTCACCTTCGCCTCGACGATCCTCGTGCGCGCTCGGAGCGCGGCGTCGCCCGAGCGATCGGCGGCGGCGCGCGCCTCGGCGAAGAGAGTGCTGCGCAGATCGACCGCGCTGCGCAGCACGACGACGTCCTCGATCGCAGCCACGATGCGCGCCGCGAGCTCGGGACGTCTCTCCTTCTCTCTCTCGAATGCACCGAGCAGGTTGGGCACGTCGATCTCGATGGCGTCGAGCGCCTGCTCCGCGCCCGCACCGTAGGCACGAGCCGCGGCCTGCTCGGCGCGCGTGACGTAGAAGTCTGCGTGGCGCAGCTCGATCTCGGCGCGCTCGTTCGCCTCGCTCGCATCGAACGCGCGGAGCCGCTCTCGAGCGAACGCGCGCAGCGTGCGCAGCATCGTGAGCCGCGCTGCGCCTTGCGATTCGACGGTCGCGATGAGCGACTTGCGAAGGAGAGCCTCGGCGGCATCGAGCGCATCGCCCGCGAGCATCGGCCCGACCACGGCTTCGAATGCCTCGACGGAGAACGATCCCTCGAACACTCCGAGCGCGGCGAACGCGCGCGTCTCGTCGGGCTCGAGCCTCGCGAGCGACCACTCGATCGTGGCCGCGAGCGTCGCATGACGAGTCGCGACGTCGCGCCGATCGGTCTTCAGCAGACGAAAGCGCTCCTCGAGACGATCCAGGAGGTCGCTGGGTGGTACGAGCCGGCTCCGTCGCGCGGCGAGCTCGATCCCGAGCGGCAGGCCGTCGAGGTGCTCCACGAGCGCCGCGACCTGCTCCTTCGTCCACGCGGCGCCCGCACCGGCGCGCGATTCGAAGAGCTCGAGGGCAGCCGCGGCGCCGAGCGGGCCGACCGGATGCACGCGTTCGCCTTCGAGGCCGAGCGCCTCGCGCGACGTCACGAGGAAGCGCAGCGCATCGCTCGCGTCGAGGCACGCACGCACGAGCGTCGCGGCGTCGCCGACCACGGCATCGGCATCGTCGAGCACGAGCATGAGCGGCGACGCGGACGCGGACGCGGCGAGGCCCTTCGCGAGCGCCTCGATCGCGCTCTTCCCACGCGATGACGAGCCCGGAGTTGCGACCGACGCCGCGCGCGCGACCGTCATCAGCAGCGCTTGCGAGCCGGTGACGTCGGCGAGCTCGCACAGGATCACGTCGCCGCTCTCCGACAGGCCCGTGCCGGCCGCGACACGACGTCCGACCTCGCGCGCAATGCTCGACTTCCCCATTCCACCGGCTCCGGTCAGCGTCACGACGCGCGCGCCTTCGCGGAACCGCGAGAGCGCGGCCTCGCAAGCGTCCTCACGGCCGAGCAGCGGCTCGAGCGCCGGCGCGAGCAGGTTCGCCATCGAGCGAGGCGGACGAGGCGGGATGCGAGGTCGCGGGCGGGCCATGATGGAGGAGAGGCCGGGATGGTAAGCGTGATCGCGCTGGAAAAGCCCCGGATTCTGCGGTAGAACCCTCGTCATCATGCAGCGCGGCTCTGCGGAAATCTTCCTCGCCCTCGGCCTCATCATCATCGGAATCCTGGGCTTGAAGCTCACCGACATGAACCTCTTCTGGGCGTTCGTCGCCGTCGGTGCGGCGGTGGGCTGTCACGGAGGCATCTCCGTCTCGCAGCGCGCGCGCGTCTAGCGACGACACGTTTCAGGGGGAAAGCATGCGGGGCCGACCAGGGATGGGGCACCTGATCGTGGGCGTCGTCTTGCTCGGCGCGGGTATCGGGACGACGGTCTTCTCCAAGGAAGTCGTCTGGTACGGCGCCATCGTCGTCGGCGTCATCGAGATCGCGCGCGGGCTGTACAAGCTCATGGCGCGGACGAGCCAGCCGGTCGACGAGTAGGTGGGAATCCTCTAGAGCTCTCGGCTGTTTGGGCCCTACCGTCCCTCGTGGTAGACCCGCGCCTGGAGTTCGCATGCAAGACGCCCGTGAGCTGAATGAGATCGTTGCGCGCGAGAGCGCGTTCGTCGATCGGATCCTCGCCGAGGTCGGCAAGGTCATCGTCGGCCAGACGTACATGGTGGAGCGGATCCTCATCGGACTGCTCACCGGGGGGCACGTGCTCCTCGAAGGCGTGCCCGGCCTCGCGAAGACGCTGACGGTCCGCACGCTCTGCGAGGCGATCAGCGCGAAGTTCGCGCGCGTGCAGTTCACGCCGGACCTCCTCCCAGCCGACGTCATCGGCACCGTCATCTACAACCAGCAGAAGGGCGAGTTCACCTCGAAGCTCGGTCCCGTCTTCGCGAACCTCGTGCTCGCCGACGAGATCAACCGCGCTCCCGCGAAGGTGCAGAGCGCGCTGCTCGAGGCGATGCAGGAGCGTCAGGTCACCATCGGCGATCGCACGTATCCCCTGCCCGACCCGTTCATCGTCATGGCGACGCAGAACCCGATCGAGCAAGAGGGCACCTATCCGCTGCCCGAAGCGCAGGTCGATCGCTTCATGCTCATGTGCAAGGTCGGTTACCCGACCCGCGAAGAAGAGCGGAAGATCATGGACCGCATGACCGGGATCGTCCCGGCGAAGGCAGAGCACGTGTGCACGCCCACCGAGCTGCTCGAGGCGCGCAAGATCATCGGGCAGATCTACGTGGCCGACAAGATCAAGGACTACATCGTCGACGTCGTGTTCGCGACCCGCGAGCCGCAGAAGCATGGCCTGAAGGACCTCGCGCCGCTCATCGAGTTCGGCGCATCACCGCGCGCGTCGATCGCGCTCAACCTCGCCGCGCGCGCGCACGCGTTCCTTCGTCACCGCGGCTACGTCACACCGGAGGACGTGAAGGCCGTCGGGCCCGACGTGCTCCGCCACCGTATCGTCCTCACGTACGAGGCCGACGCCGAAGAGGTCACGTCCGAGCAGGTCGTGCGGCGCGTCTTCGAGGTCGTGGAAGTACCCTGATCGCTCTTCTCAGGCGCGCATGATCCCCCGCGAAATCCTCGCTGCGCTGCGGACGATCGAGATCCACACGGCGAGGCTCGCCAACGAGCAGCTCTCTGGCACGTACAAGTCGAGCTTCAAGGGTCAGGGCCTCGCCTTCCGCGAGGTGCGTCCGTACCAGCCCGGCGACGACGTCCGCACGATCGACTGGAACGTGTCCGCCCGCATGAACGACACGTTCGTGAAGGTCTTCGTCGAAGAGCGCGAGATGACCGTCATGATCGCCGTCGATCTCTCGGCGAGCGAACGCTTCGGCACGCAGCGCGCTCCGAAGGCACGCGTCGCGTCCGAGGTCGCCGCGCTCCTCGCGTTCAGCGCGATCCGCAACAACGATCGCGTCGGTCTCATCCTGTCGACGAGCAAGGTCGAGCGCATCGTGCCGCCCAAGAAAGGCGAGAAGCACGTCATGCGGGTCATCCGGGAAATCCTGACCTTCGAGGCGCCCCCGGCGACCGGAGCACGCAGCGATCAGGGCGGCAGCGGGAAGCGCGTGCCGAAGCTCGGCGCAGCGACCGATCTGAAGAGCGCGCTCGAGGCGCTCGCGCACGTCGCACGCCGGAGGAGCGTCGCCTTCATCGTGTCCGACTTCTTCGCGAGCGGCTACGAGCGCGCGCTTTCGCTCGCGAGCGCGAAGCACGACGTCATCCCCGTCGTCCTCACCGATCGCCGCGAGATGGAGCTGCCGGACGTCGGCCTCGCCACGTTCGAAGATCTCGAGAGCGGTGAGATGGTCCTCGTCGACACCGCCGACAAGTACGTGCGCGCGCATTACCGCGCGGAGATGACGAGGATCCGCGACACGCGACGGCAACTGTTCTTCAAGCTCGGTCTCGACTCGGTGGAGGTCGAGACGGGCGGCTCGTTCGTGAAGCCGATCCGCGATCTGTTCGCGCGAAGGGCGCGGAGGGTGCGGACGCGATGAGGAGGATCGCGGCGGCGGTGGTGATCATGGGCATCGCGGGAGCCTGGATTTTTCCGGCGATCGCGAATGCGCAGGTCACTGGCGTCGACGCGGGCACGGGCACGGGCACGGCCACGGCCACGGCCACGGATGCTGGGGTCGGCGGCGATGTTGGAGGATGCGTCGAGAGCATCCCCAAGGGCGCCCAGAAGCCCATCATCAGCGAGAATTTTCCGCTCCGTGGCACGAGCGGCTGGGCGGCCACGCTCTCCATCACCGTTCGTCACGGCCGCGGTGAGCGCGTGCTCCCCGCCGGCCTCGACCTCGGGTCGGCCGTCGAGGCGCACAAGTACCTGAAGAAGGCGGGCTTCGCGATCCCCGATCAGGACGGAGGCGCCGCCGCGCACCTCTGGACCGAGCCCGAGGACAAGGAGAAGTCGTACTCCGTCACGCATCTCGAGCTGCCGCTCGTCGTGCTCCCCGAGAAGCCCGGTCGCAACATGATGGAGCTGCCGCCGCTGCCCGTCGCCGTCGCACGCGCGAACGGCGAGGTCGCGACGGTGTGCACGCATTCGCACACGATCGGCGTCGAGGATCCGACCGCGAACACGCCGCAGGCCGAGCCGAAGAAGAACCCTGCGCCGCGTCCGCAGCGCGAGGAGTGGACCGCGCTCAAGAAGGCGCTTCTCTGGGGAGGTCTCGGGCTCGTCGTGGGAGCGCTGCTCGCGTACTTCGGTTACCGGCAGCTCACGAAGCCGAAGCCGCCCGAGCCGCCGCCTCCGCCGCGTCCGCCGTGGGATGTCGCGCTCGAGAAGCTCGACGAGGTCCGTCATGCAGGTCTCCTCGATGCGCATCGCGATGCCGAGTACTTCGATCGCGTGAGCGATGCCGTGCGCGGCTACCTCGGCGCGCGCTTCGGCTTCGACGGCCTCGAGTCGACCTCCGACGAGATCCTCGCGGCGCTGAGGAAGCAGGCCGGCGGATTCGTGCGGCTCGACACCGCGAGCGACCTCAATGCGCCGGCGCCGGGGATCCCGATCGACGAGGTCAGGCACTTCCTCGCCGAGTGCGACCTCGTGAAGTTCGCGAACCTGAAGCCGTCGCCGGATCAGTGCGCGACGGCGCTGACGCTGGGCGAGCACATCGTGCGATCGACGATGCCGTTCTCGCTACCGGGGGCGCGACCGAGCGCGAGCGCGAGCGCGAGCACGAGCACGAGCACGAACGAGAACCCGCCCGACGCCGGGGGCGCGCAGTGAGCAAGCCGGCGCGCATTCTCGGGATCGTCGTAGGGACGCTCGTGTTCCTCACGCTCGGCCTGCTCTATCCCGCGCTCGCGCGCGGCGACGCATGGCTCTCTGCGATCTGGACCGTGCCCGCCCTCGCATGGCTCCCTCGCGAGGCACGCCTGCCGACGTTGCTCGGACTCATCCTCGTCATCGGCGTGCTCGTCATCTGGCGCATGACGCTCGCGGCCGACGCACGCACGCCGCGCCTCCGCATGGCGACCGTCGCGCCGCTGCTCACGGGTCCGCGCGGCTTCCGCACCAAGCTGCGCGACATGCCCGGCATGATCCGCGTCGCGGCCATCGCCCTCGCGCTTCTCGCGATCGGCAGGCCGCAGAACGTGCTCCGCGGCGAGAACACCGACGAGAAGGGCATCGACATCGTCCTCGTCCTCGACCTCTCCGGCTCGATGCGCGCGCTCATGGATGCGGACTCCGCGCCCACGCGACCACAGACCGGCGGAGTGACGCGGCTCACGCGTCTAGACACCGCGAAGGAGGTCATCCTGGACTTCGTGACGCGCCGAAAGAACGACCGCATCGGCGTCGTCGTCTTCGGTCGCGCCGCGTACATCCTCTCGCCGCCCACGCTCGACAAGTCGCTGCTCGCCACCCTCGTCAGCAAGATGGAGCTCGGTCTCATCGACGGCAACGGCACCGCGATCGGCGACGCGGTCGGCACGGCAGTCGCGCGGCTCCGTCGATCGAACGCGCGGTCGAAGGCGATCATCCTCCTCACCGACGGCGATTCGAACGCCGGCTCGATCGCGCCCGATTACGCGGCCCACCTCGCGCAGACGCAGGCCGTGCGCGTGTACACCGTGCAGATCGGCAACGGCGACGACGTCGACGTGCAGGAAGGCACCGACATCTTCGGGCAGCCGCGCTTCGTGCGCGAGCACTTCCCGGTCAATCCGGAGCTGCTCCGTCGCATGTCCGGCACGACGGGCGGCGACTCGTTCGTCGCGAACGACAAGAAGGGCCTGGAGCAGAGCATGCACCAGATCCTCGACAGGCTGGAGAAGACCCGCTTCGAGGCGCAGGCCGCGACGATGGAGGACCTCTTCCCGTTCCTCCTCTTGCCGGCCGTCGCGCTGCTCGCGCTCGAGGCGCTCGTGCGCGTGCTCATCGTGCGGAGGTTCCCGTGAGGCTCTTCTACGACCTCACCGCGATGCCGTACTTGCTCGTCGCGCTCGCGTGCGGCCTCGTCGTGGCGCTGTTCGCAGGCGCGCTCGTGCTCGCGTCGATCCGGAGGAGCCGCGCGACGTCGACGTTCGGCGATCCGGCGCTGGTCTCGAAGCTCGAGTCGTTCGACGCCGCGGGACGGCGCGCGCTGAAGGGCGTGCTGCTCGTCATCGCGCTCGTGTCCGCGTTCCTCGCGCTCGCGCGCCCGCAGTGGGGACGCGGAACCAAGCTCGTCCCCGCGACGAACCTGGATGTCGTCATCGTGCTCGACTACTCGAAGAGCATGTACGCGCGCGACGTCGCGCCGAGCCGGATCGCGCGCGCGAAGGCGGAGGTCTCGAAGCTCACGCGCGAGCTGCCGGGCGCGCGCTTCGGCGCGGTTGCGTTCGCCGGCGAGCCGATGAGCTTCCCGCTCACGAGCGACTCTGCGGCGATCGGGCAGTTCTTCCGGCAGCTCGAGCCGAACGACATGCCCGTCGGCGGCACGGCGATCGCGCGCGCGCTCGAGCGTGCGCGCGAGCTGCTCGCTCGCGATCCGAAGTCGAAGGAGCACGTTCGCGTCATCGTGCTCGTCACCGACGGCGAGGACCTCGAGGGCGATCCCGTCGCGGTCGCGCACAACGCCGCCGAAGAGAAGACGCGCATCGACGTCGTCCAGATCGGCGGACGCGCGCCGGAGCCCGTGCCCGACGTCGGTCCCGACGGCAAGGTCACGGGCATCCGCCGCGACGAAGAGGGCAAGCCGCTCACGACCGAGCTGTCGGCCGAAGGCGAGGCGCAGCTCGCGGAGATCGCGAAGGCGACCGGAGGCGCGATCGTTCGCGCCGAGCGCGGCGAGACCGGCATCGACGAGGTCGCGCGCGGCCTCAAGCGCATGATGCGCGAGGAGCTCGCCGAGCGCGTCGAGACCGCATTCGATGAAGAATACATGTGGCCGCTCGGGGCCGCAGTGCTCCTCCTCATCGTCGAGGGGCTCGTGCCCGAAGCGCCGCTCCCGAAGCTTCCGTCCGGCGTGCTCGCGATGCCGTCGCGCACGGGGCGCATCCGTCCCGAGAAGCGCGAGAAGAAGTCCTCCGCCGAAGGGAAGAAGAGGAGGAAGACCGCGTGACGCGTCGCCGCTTCCGCAAGTCCTTCTGGGCGATCTTCGCCGCGAGCGCGCTCGTCGTCGCGTGCGGCTGGGATCCGTCGCGTCCGTTCGAGCGCGAGTCGCCGCAGGTGCGCGAGGCGATCACGCATCTCGATGCCGGCGACGCGCAGAGCGCAGGCACGCTGCTCGAGGAGTACCTCGCGACCGGGCAGTGCAAGGAAGGCAGCATCGGGACGCCGCCGCGCGTGCGCGAACGGTCGAACGGCTCGTTCGATCTCGGGCTCGCGTTCTTCCAGCTCGCCGAGCAGTTCGGGCAGCGTTTCGGCGACGAGGAGATCGACGCGGGAATTCCGGCCGATCCGCAGCGGAAGGCCCAGCGCTCCGAGCGCGTGGACTGCGCGCTCAAGCTCGTTCGCGCGGTCGCGACCGATCCGACGCAGCCCGTCGATTTGCGCGCGCGCGCGCGCTACCTCGAAGGCAACCTCCTCTTCTTGAACGGCGCGTACGAAGAGGCGGTGCGCGCGTACGACGCGGCGCTCGAGCTCGCGCCCGGCATGCACGACAGCGGCCCCATCTCCGTCGGCGAAGCGGGCCGGGCATACAACCCCGATCTGCTCGGACGCGACGCCGCCTGGAATCGCGCCATCGCGCTCCGCCGCATCGAGGACAAGAAGGACGCCGGAAACGACGCCGGAAACGACGGCGGCGGCGACGGCGGGCAGGGGGACGGCGACGGCGGCGCCGACGACAAGGACGACAAGAACAAGGACAAGGACGGCGGCGGCGACAACAAGCCCGACGCCGGCCAGGACTCGGGCGCCAAGGACTCGGGCTCGGACGAGAACAAGCCGAAGCCCGACAAGCAGGACGAGAAGGACGCGGGCGCTCCGCCGCCGCCGCCTCCGCCCTCACGACAGAACCAGGACGAGCGCATGCTCGACCAGCTCGAGAACGCGCCCACGGTGCAGCAGGAGACGGCGCGCAAGATGGGCCAGAAGCGCCGCGTGCGCGGCATGAGCGACAAATGAGCCGCTCCGCGCTCGTGGTCTTTCGTGCGGTCTCGACGCTGGCGGCGTTCCTCGTCGCGCTCCTCTCGTCGCGAGCGGCGCATGCTCAGCGCGTCGACATCTCGGCGAACGTCGACAACGACACCGTCGAGATCGGCGAGACGATTACGTACACGTTCCAGGTCATGTCGCACGGCCCCGCGACGCCGAGCGATCCGAAGCCGGGAGCCATCCCCGGGTTCTCGCTTCGCGGCGTGTCGTCGGCGCCCGTCCACATGAGAATGAGCGTCAACGGCTCGAACGAGGAGGTCAACGGCCTCACCACGCAATGGACTCTCCACGCCGACAAGCTCGGCTCGTTCACGCTCGGGCCCGCGCAGATCACGCTCGGCTCCGCGCGCCGGAGCGCGGCGCCGGTCCGCGTGCGCGTCGTCGAGCGAGGGCAGGGCGGAGGCCGCGCGCGCACGAGGCCGCCGAACGTCGATCCGTTCGGCTCGTCGTCGCTCGATCCGTTCAAGGGGCTGTTCGACTTCGGCGACGACGATCGACGTCAGGAGGTGATCCCGCCGAACGCCGACCCGAAGCTCGCGCTCGACCAACCGCGTGCGCCTGTCGCGTTCCTTCATGCGACCGTCGACAAGAACGTCGCCGTCGTCGGCGAGCAGGTCACGCTGAACGTCTACCTGTACGAGGATCCGTACGCGCGCCAGGGCCGCCCGGCCGACGTGCACGAGGCGAACGCGAACGAGTTCCTGAAGCGCTCGCTCCTCGAGGACGAGACACGCGCGGTCGGCGTCGGTACCGCGGTGGTCGGCGGCAAGGTCTGGAACGTGAAGCTCGTTCGAAAGAACGCGCTTTTCCCGCTGAAAACCGGGCATCTTGCCATCGAGCCGATGTCGATGTCGCTCACGCAGGCGCGCGTCGGTCTGCGCGAGAGCGAGACGTTGTACGTCGACGTGCAGGAGCCGCCCGTCGCGGGACGACCCGCGGGCTACGCGATCGGCGACGTCGGTGACATGTCTCTCCAAGCCACGGTGACGCCGCGCGCGATCGCACGCGACGGCGCGGTCGGCGTGAACATCGAGCTGCGCGGCACGGGAAACCTCCCGGGTCAGCTCTCGCTGCCGGTCGTGCCGGGCGTCGAGTGGCTCGAGCCCACCACGCGCGACAAGCTCGGGCAGATGCAGAACGACCGCTTCGGCGGGACGCGGACGTTCTCGTACGTCGTGCGCGTGCACAAGGAGGGTGCGGTCGATCTCGGCGAGGTCCGCCTCCCCTACTACGATGCCGACAAGCGCGCGTACTCCGTGGCGCGCGCGACGCTCGGGATCGTGAACGTCGCGAGCGGCCCGGCGCGCGACGCCGGCGCCGACACCCCCGAGGTCGTCCTCGGCGGGATGCCGAAGGAGCGCCGCGTGCTCGAAGGGCCGCATGCGCAGTCGTACCTCGCGGAGCGGTCGTTCTACTGGGTGGCGCTCTTCGGCTCGCCGCTCGCGTGCGCGTTCGCGCTCGGCGCGCATGGCCTTCTCGGCCGATGGCGTGAGAAGCGCGCGAATGCGGCGCCTTCGGCCGAGCGCATCGCGAAGACGCGGCGCGCCGAGGCCGACGACGCATGCCGCGGCGACGACGGAAAAGCCGCGATCGGCGCGATCGCCCGCGCGATCGAGGCGGACGTCCTCGCGAAGACGGGCGTGAACTTGCGCGGCGCCGACACGAGCACGTTGAAGAGCGAGCTCGAGGCCGCGGGCGTCACGAGCGCACGAGCGAAGGGCGTGCTCGCGATCCTGCGCGAATGCGAGGACGCGCGGTTCTCGCCGGACGGCGTGTCGATCGAGACGGCGCGCGAGACGTGGACGCGCGCGCGCGCCCTGCTCGACGAGGCCTCGGCGTGATCTCTCGTTCGCGTGC
>JAQBQJ010000315.1 GCA_028287065.1 Labilithrix sp.
CGTCGTAACCGAACCTCGCCGCGGCCTCGCCTCGGTGGATCGTGCATCGTGCAACCAGCGGATGGATCTGTCGCGGCAACGAGCTGAAGAGATGCAGCGCTTCACCTCCGGTCACGTGCTGAGAGAGCGTGCAGATGACCGCAGAGAAGGCCTCTTCGGGCGACACGTTCGGGCGCAGCGGTGTCGCCCGCCGGACCTCGTCGAGCAGCTCTACTCCGGGATCGATGTTGCGCTCGGTCGGTTGGGTTTGCATGGCGGCGCCTCCGCGGGACTGACGCAAGGTCCGCGCCGCACGCGTGTTCGTGGCATGCACGTTGCGGCTGTCCACGGGATGGTCAGCCAACCGCTTTCCCATCCTGTCTCATCACTCGAGCACGGCGCACGCGCCGACATCGAGCACGACGTCGAGCTCCCGGAGACCGACCTCCTGAGCACGTTCGCGTTACGCAGCGTCGAGCTCCGAAACCGGATCGTGATGTCGCCGATGTGCCAGTACAGCGCAACGGACGGGTTCGCGAACGACTGGCATCTCGTTCATCTCGGCAGCCGTGCTGCCGGCGGGGTTGCGCTCGCGATCGTCGAGGCTTCGGCGGTCACGCCGGCGGGCCGCATCACGCCGTCCGACCTCGGGATCTGGAGCGACGCGCACATCGAGCCGCTCGCGCGGATCGTGCGGTTCGTTCAATCGCAAGGCGCGGTCGCCGGTATCCAGATCGCGCACGCGGGAAGGAAGGCCAGCACGGCGCCTCCGTGGTCGGGAGGTGGCGTGCTCTCCGCCGATGAGGGCGGGTGGCGCGTCGTGGCCCCGAGCGCGATCCCCTTCTTCGAGGGCGCACCCGTGCCGATCGCGCTCGATGCGGCGGGGATCGATGCGCTGGTCGATTCGTTCGAGGCCGCCGCCGGGCGCGCCCTCGCGGCGGGCTTCCGCGTCATCGAGATCCACGCTGCGCATGGCTATCTCCTCCACGAGTTCCTGTCGCCGCTCAGCAATCAGAGAGACGACGAGTACGGCGGAAGTCGCGAGAATCGGATGCGTCTGCTCCTTCGCGTCGCGGAGCGCGTCAGGACGCGCATCCCCGACGAGCTGCCGCTCTTCGTTCGGATCTCGGCGACGGACTGGGTGCCCGGCGGCTGGGACATCGACCAGTCGGTGGTCCTCGCGCGTGCGCTTCGCGAGCTCGGTGTCGACCTCGTCGACGTCTCCTCGGGAGGCACGACACCGAAGGCTCGCATCCCCATCGCTCCGGGCTATCAGGTGCCGTTCGCGCGTCGGATCCGCGACGACGCGGACATCCCGACCGGCGCCGTCGGCCTCATCACCGACGCGCCGTTTGCCAACCAGATCATCACCGGCGGCGACGCCGACCTCGTGCTCCTCGCACGCGAGCTGCTCCGTGAGCCGTACTGGGCGCACCGCGCGTACCACGACCTCGACGAGGAGCCTCCCTGGCCGACGCCGTACGGTTACGCGGTCAAACGACGTCCGGAGCCGGCCATGCGCTCGCGCTAGCGAATGATCGATCACATGACCATGGCGCCGTGCCCATCCTCTTCCTCGCGCTTGCACGTCGTGCTCGTGCCGGGTTTTGCGGGGTTCGATGCACTCGGTCAAATCGAGTACTACGCCGGCGTCACGCCGCTGTTCCGACAGTGGCAGGCCGAGTCGCCCGATCGCTCGCACGTGGTGCTCCACTACTTCGACAATCTGCCCACCGCGGGCATCGTGTCGCGGGCGGCGCGGCTGCGCGGTTATCTGGCGAAGCGCATCGAGCGCGGCGAGCTCGAGCAACATGACTCCGTCGCGCTCGTCGGGCACTCGACCGGCGGGCTCGACATCCGGAGGCTCATTTGTGATCTGGTCGCACGACCCGACGAGCGCTGCTTCCCGAGCGATCAGGGGATCGCGTTCACCGTTCGAGCGGGGGACATCCTCCGTTTGGTGAAGAGCATCGTGTTCGTCTCCGTTCCGCAGTGGGGCACCAACTTCGCGGACTGGATGCGAAGGCATCGCCTCGCGCGGCAATGGGCGGTTCGCGAGCTCGGGTGGGCGGTCACGGCCGCGCGCCTGCGCCGATTCGCTCGGCTCGAAGCGTCGCTCGCAGGAGCGGCGCGCGCACTCACCGATGCGGATCTGTTCCTTGCGCTGAAGGATGCCGCGACCGAGATCGCGCTTCCTCCGCGGAATGACCCGAAGCGTCCCGTGCGCCTCGCAGAGGCACTCGAGGCAGGCTCCGAGCTGGAGGTCTGGATGCGCTGCATCGCGGAGGACTTCGGCGCGATCGACGACATCGCGGTGACGACCTCCCGAGGGACCGAGCGTAGCCCTGCGCACTTCTCTCCCGAACAGCGAGCCGACGAGACACGCGCGTGGTCCTCGCTCGGCATCGTCACGAAGTCGTACGCGACGGTCGGCCCGCGCCCGTTCACGTTTCCGTCCGGAGCCGAGGCCGCGCCGCTGAGTCTCGTCCGTCTGGGCACCTTCCTCGCCAGCGAGCTCTCTGCCGAAGCCCGTGAACGGACCGACGTCGTCTATCGCCTCGTGTACCGCGCGTGCGCCGGCGGCCCGTTCCGATATCCGCCGAACGGCGCGAGAGAGGCGACGCTCTTCGGCACGTCTTCGATGCGCCGCGTCGAGCTCTGGGACAGCGACGGCATCGTGAACACCGCCTCGATGCTGTGGCCCGATGGAGAGGCGACGCAGGTCGTGGAGGCCGACCACGGCGACATCCTCGGTCACTACCGTCTGGTGAAGGCACCGGAGGCCTCGGCCCGCATCTTCCGCGCGTACGATCTCTTGAGGTCCGCTGCGAAGACTCCGGACGATCCGGGCTTCACCGACGCGATGTTCAGGAAGGTCTGGACCGATGTGCTCGGCTTCGTGAACGAAGCGCGCGAGTGAACGTCCGTCATCCGAGGCGCATCGTCAGCATCGACACCGAGCCTCCGTCGACGCCGGTCACCGGAAAGCTCACTTCCTCGTTCTTCTGACGGGTGCCGAGCACGTAGAGCAGCGGAAGGAGGTGCTCGGGCGTCGGTGCCGAGAGCTCCGCGTCGACACCCTGGTTCTCGTAGTCGACGAGCCGGAGATCGTCGCCGTTCACGATCGCCACGCGGGCGGCGGACTCGAATCGATCGGCCCAGTCGAACGGCTCGGTCACGCGCTGGCCCCACGCGTACGCGTGGAGGTTGTGTACGAGGTTCCCGGTTCCCATCACGAGGACCCCCTCCTTGCGAAGACGGGCCAGGCGCTTCCCGAGCTCGTAGTGCTGAGCCGCGGACTTCCGCTCGTCGATGCTGAGCTGGACGACGGGGACCTTCGCGTCAGGAAACGCGTGGAAGAGCACCGACCACGTCCCGTGATCGAGCCCCCACTCCTCGGTGTCGAGCTCGACCGACGCGGGCGCGAGCAGCTCCTGCACTTCGTACGCGAGCGTCAGGTCGCCCGCGGCAGGGTAATCGACTTCGAAGAGCTCGCGCGGGAAGCCCCCGAAGTCGTGGACCGTCCGTGGGCGCCCCATCGCCGTCACGGCGACCTTCGGGCGGTACCAGTGTGCGGAGATCGAGACGATGGCCGTCGGCGGCGGGATCGACGCGCCGATCGCCTTCCACGCGCGCGTGTACTCGTTGTCGAGCAGTGCGTTCATCGGATTGCCGTGCCCGAAGAAGATCGCCGGCATCGCATTCATGACGGACCTCCTGGAGACCCTCGGGACCACGATCGCGATCGTCAAGCGCGCTTTTCGGCCGCGGCTTCCTCAGCCGCAGCACGAGAGTCGCCGTGAGCCGAACGCCTCCGCGTTGGCGTGGCGGATGCTGGACGTCAGGCGGAATCGTTCGCTGGAGGTGGAAAAATGACGCGCAAAGTGATCGCGATACTCATGGGGTTGGCTCTGGCAGCGTGCTCGAAGGATCGATCCGATCACGCCGGCACGACCACGACGACGGGCGCAAGCGACAAGGGCGCCTCGGTCGAAGACGTTCGCATGGTGCTCGTGGCGGAGCGGCCAGACGCAACCGCTGCGATCAACGCGCTCCAGATCACGAACGCCAACGGCGTCGTGACACTGCGCGGCCAGGTCGACGACGAGGGCACGAAGAAGGCGCTCGTCGAGCGCGTGAAGAAGATGCCTGGCGTCAAGGACGTGAAGGACGAGCTCGGCGTCATTCCCGAGAGGATCAAGGTGCAGGGAGCTCCGCCAGGACAGCAACGTGGCACGGCCCCGGCCGCCCCGACAAAGACGCCGCGGACGGACGCGATCCGTTCGGAGTTGAGCAAGGACCCGAAGGCGAAGGCCGTCGTGAACGAGGTGGTCATCACGGACGACGGCTCTGTCATCGTCGTATCGGGCACGGTGCCCGATCAGGCCACCCACGACGCCGTCATCAGGGACGCGAAGAAGGCGCCCGGCGTGCGCGACGTGAAGGACAACTTGCAGACTGCGAAGAAGTAACGCGTGGGCTCGGGCGGGCTCGGGCGGGCCTCACGACGTGAGCGCACGCCTGCGCCCGACCGGCGCGGCACCTGGCACCACGCGTGCTGACGTTCGCTCGGAACGGAGGCACGTCATGGTCGAACGTCGCGTCGAAACCGAGCCGGCGAGCAAGCGAGAAGGACCGCAGCAGCACGAGCGGAGGCGACACGTCGTGCCGCCGGCCGACCCGCACCCCATTCTCTCGGGCATCGAGCAGGAGGTCAGGCTTCCCCCAGGGGTGACCGGCATGGGCGCATTCGTGTCCGTCGTGTGCAACCTGTCGCGCCGGATCTCGCTCGGAGAAGCACGTCACTTCTTCGCGTCCTTGTTGCCGGACCTCCGCCGGCTCGTCGAGCCGTGTCTCGAGGGCCGCGGCGAACAGCCCGAGCGCTGGAACAAGGCCGAGTACTTGAAGCTCGTCGCGACGGATCTGCGCCTCACCGACCTCGCTCAGGCCGAGTCCATCGCGCGCGCGGTCTTTCGCCACGTCGAGGAGTACCTGCCCACGTCCGTGTTCGAGCACGTCATGAGTCAGCTCCCGAGAGAGCTATCGGATATGTGGGCGCTGCCGGAGCGGCCCTGATCCCTCTCGGGAGTGATCAGCGAATCCCGAGCACGACGACGCCGCGCACCTGCTTGCCGAGCACCTCCGCGAGCGCGCTCGGCGCATCTGCGAAGGGGGCGACGCGCGAGACCTCGAGCTGCAGGTCGCCGCCGTCGAACATTCGCGCGAGCTCCGCGAGTCGCCTGCGGTCCGGGCGCACGGCGTAGTCCGTGTCGACGCGACCGTCCGGGAGCTTCTCCGTTGCAGAGCCCGTGAGGTCCACGACGTGGCCCACCGGTTTCATGACCCGCACCACCCCGTTCGCCGTCTCGCCTGCGACACCGTTCAGGGCCTTGTCGACTCCGGTCGGGAATGCCCTCCGAACGACCTCGACGAAGTCCGCCTCCGTGTAGTCGATCGTCATCGCAGCGCCGAGGCCTCGCAAGAACTCGTGGTTGTGCCTGCGTGCAAGCGCGACGACCCGCGCTCCACGTCGCGCGGCGATCTGCACCGCGAGGTGCCCGACCCCGCCCGCGGCGGCAGTGATGAGCACGATGTCGTGCCTGAAGACCTGGAGGATGTCGTCGATCGTCTCGTGCGCCGTCGAGCCGATGATCGGGACCGCACCGGCGTGGGTCAGATCGAGCGATGTCGGCGCGAGCGCGACACGATCGAACGGCACGAGCATGTACTGGGCCCATGCGCCGTTGTGGTGAGCCGACGGGCAGCCTCGGTGCGAGAGCGGATGGTTGTACGTGTAGACGAGGTCGCCCTTCTGGAGGTCGACGACGCTCTTGCCGACGTCGACGATGCTCCCGGCGCCGGCAAGACCGAGGATGATCGGGAACGAGCGGTCGACCGGCCATTCGCCGGCTGCGACGCGCGCGTCCCAGTCGCCCACCTCGGCGCCGTGCATGCGGATGAGCACGTCGTGGGGCTCCACCTTTGGTGGCAGCGGGAGTCTCTCGAGCGAAAGGAGCGCATGGTCGCGCCTGAAGTCGTCGAAGCGGTGGATCGCCCAAGCGCCCATCAGCTTGCGCGCCGTCGCGGTCTGGGTGTCGGTCGTGCCGGTGCGCATGTCGCTCTCCTTCGGTCGGGATTCGCAGGATGGGCAGCAAGCGAGGTGCCACAATGCGACTCGATGACCTCGTCGCTTCGCTTCTTCGCGCTGTCGCTCGTGCTGTGCGGGCAGTCCGTCCGCTCGCTGCTCCGCCACAAGGGACGCACCGCGCTCTCCGCGATCGGCATCGCGATCGCGATCGCCGCCGTGGTCTGGGTCGTCGCGCTCGGTCGAGCCGGAGCAGCGCAGGCGACGGCGCTGCTGCAGGACCTCGGTGACAACCTCGTGTGGGTCGAGGCCGGCTCGCGCAACGTCGCCGGCGTTCGCACGGGTGCAAAATCGACGTCGACGCTGACGCTCGGCGACGCAGAAGCAATCGCGCGCGAGGTGACGCTCATCCAGAACATCTCTCCGCAGGTGGACGGGAACGTGCAGCTCGTGTCACCGCGGAGCAACTGGTCGACACGTTCGCGCGGTGTCGCTGCGGCGTATCTCACGATCAAGCGCTTCTCGTTGGCGTCGGGCGCGGTCTTCACGGACGAGGACATCGGCTCCGCGCGCAACGTGCTCCTGATGGGGCAGACGGTCCGCGAGCGATTGTTCGGCACGGAGAACCCGGTCGGACAGGTCGTCCGCATGAACGGTCAGCCCTTCGAGGTCGTGGGTCTGCTCGCGCCCAAAGGCCAGTCGGCGACGGGCGCCGATCAGGACGACGTCGTGATGGTCCCGTATACGACGGCGAATCGAAAGCTGCGCCCCGTCGGCCAGGCCTGGCTCGACGACATCGTGTGCTCCGCGGCGTCGCCCGAAGCGGTGGCCCCGGCGGTCCTCGAGATCACGTCGTTGATGCGCGAGCGACATCGCATCGGCGAGGGCCAGGAAGACGACTTCAACATCCGCCATCCCGAGGAGGTCGTGAAGGCGCAGATGGCCGCGACCGAGACGTTCTCGACTCTGCTCGCCAGCATCGCCTCCGTCTCGCTGCTCGTCGGAGGCATCGGGATCATGAACGTCATGCTCGCGTCGGTGTCGGAGCGCACGCGCGAGATCGGCGTGCGCCTCGCCGTCGGCGCGACGGCCCGTGCCATCACGTTGCAGTTCCTGGTCGAGGCCGTCCTCCTCAGCATGCTCGGTGGAGCGCTCGGGCTGGCTGTCAGCGTCGCCGGCTCGTCGACGCTCGCGCGCGCCGTCGGATGGTCTCTGCCGATCCCGACGGAGAGCTTCGCGCTCGCGTTCGTGTTCTCGGCGGTCGTCGGGGTCGCCTTCGGCTATCTGCCGGCGCGGCATGCGTCGCGGCTCGATCCCATCGAGGCGCTACGGAGCGAGTGAAGCGCGACTACGACGTGTGCGGGACGACCGCGAAGTTCGTCCTCTACGTAGAGTGAAGCCGCGTCAGCTCGAGCATGAATGCGCGCGACGCGGCACGTCGCCTGCAGCGACGGGCCGATGGTGCAGCGTGCCACGTCGCGACGTCAGACCGCGACCGCGGCCTGATCTGCGCGCAGAGTTTCGGGTGACAGCCCGATCGAGCCGGATACGCTCCGCTCGTGCGACGTACCTGCGCCTCGTCACTGACCGTAGTCGCCCTCGTCGCGCTCGCGGCGTGCCGCAAGGACGCGGCGCCTACGAGCACGGCGGAGCCGAGCGCCTTCGCGAGTCACGCGGATGCGAGTCTCGCAGACGCGAGCTCGGCGCGCAGGCCAGCGGCGATCGTCGCGAACGCCGGCGAGCGCTGCGACGCCGGCGCGGAGGCGTGTACCGCCGACGGCAAACGCATGCTGCGTTGCGACGGTGACCCGAACGGACGCTACGTGCTGTGGAACGCGTGCACGGGCCCGACCGGATGCCGAGCGCCTGTCCTCGGCGAGGTGCCGAAGCCGCGTTGCGATCGCTCCGTCGCTTCGATCGGCGAGGCATGCGCGAAGGGCGACGAGAACGCGAGGTCGTGCGCGCGCGAGGGACGCGACGTCCTCGTGTGCCGCGACGGAACGTACCGGCGCGAGAAGACGTGTCCGCCGAACATGATCTGTTTCAACGGAAGCGGCGGCCTCGCAGAGGCGATGTGCACGCACGGCATTCCCTGACGCTGTGATTTCGCTTGGTGCGATCGCGCCGGGAAAAATCGAGCGATGCTCCTTGAGCACAGTCGTAATCGTGGTTCACCTCCTCGTGTCATAGCGCGGAGGAAACAATGCGAACGCGCTTGCTCCACGGCAGCGCGACGACGATCTTGGTCATCGTCGTCGCGAGCTGTTCATTTCCACGTTCGGGGACGTCGGCGTGCGACGACGACGCGGCGCAGTGTCCACAATCGTCGAGAGCGGCGACTTCGGTCACGTGCGACTGCAAATGTACGGTCGGCATCAGCGAGGACACCGGCGACAACTTCGACGGACGCGTGGCGGTCTGTCTGCCGCCGGCGCTGAACAAGTTCTCGGCGACCGAGGCACAACGCAGCGCGCTGCAAGCGCTCGAGGCACACGTGTTCGATCAGCGCGTGTTCCAGTACTGCAGCCAGGACGTCGCGCGGTTCCTTCGGACCGCGATCAAGGCGCCCGTCGGCGTGCGCGCGTGCGCGGTGCCCGTGCACTGCTCGTGCACGACGGCCGGCGCGCAGCTCGACTCCGACAAGTGTCACTCCAATTGCCAGGAGCTCGCTTGTGACTCGAAGAACTGTCCCGGCATCCTGCGCAGGACCTCGAAGCTCGACATCAACTCGTGTTTTTGCTCACGCGCGGAGGCGTGTGGCGTGACCTCGCCGCGCTCCGACGACCCGGTGATGTGTCGCGATTGGCTCACGCCGACGGCGACGCCGCTCGGCGCGATCGTGAGCTCGGAGCCGCCGCTGCCGCTGCCGCTGCAACCATGATCGCTGCGCGCGCGCGCGTCACACGTCGAGCTCGTCGAGATCCGACTCCGTGCTCGGCGCGGGGCGCAGCGTGGCGCCGGGACGCGCCGCGCCATCGACGTCGGGCACGGTCGGCGCTTCGGCGAACGCGAGACGCGCGGAGTCGCTCCACACGTCGAGCTCGCCGAAGCTGCACAAGCCACGAGATGCCATCAGCAGCCTCACTTCACGCCCGGACGCTCGCCGACGCACACGCCCACCTCGAGCAATACGTAGAGGAGAGCTTTTTCCTGGGCGAGCAGCGCGCTGCCCCCGCCGCCGCCGACGCCTGACTCCGTGTGGTACGTGCTGAACAGCACGCGACCGCACTTGTTCTGGAAGCTCACCGTCGTCGGGATCACGGCGCTGCTCGAGCCGTTCTGCGCGGTCACCCACACCTTCGGCGTGACGTCGACGGACGCGCCCTTCTCGTCGAGGCCCTGGCGAACGTTCACCGCCGTGAGCTTCGTCCAGTTGCCCTTCACCTCGAAGCTCGCATCGCCCGTCGCCGTCAGCCAGTCGCCGAGGCCGGGATCCGCCGCCGTTGCAGGTGCGTCCCACTCGTCGCCGGACGCGGCGCTGCCGAGCGTCTGCGTCTCGTCCGCCCACGAGAAGAAGCCGGGGAACGGCTGGCGCACGAACTCGTACGACCAGTCCGTCACGTACAGCTTGCCGCCGGCCTGCACGAACTCGTCGAGGTTCTGCTTGGCGACCGGATCGGTCGACAGCGGGTCGTCGCTCTCACCGCAGGGGATGAAGACGACGTGGTACTTCATCAGCTCGGCCTTGTTCTTCAGCAGCGAGCGGTCCGTGCGCACCTCGACGCCCGCGATCCCGAGCTTGGTCAGCGAGTCGTCGATGCGATCGAAGTCGGTGTCGTCCTTGAGGATGACCATCTTCGGGATGTCGTCGCCCTTCGCGACGTCCGCGTGACCGGGGATCGTGCTGTCGTCCTTCGCGACCGCAATGGTTCCTTCCTTCTCGATCGTCACCGGACGCACGCGACGGAACTGGCCCTTCTGGACGACGAGCCAGGCCTTGCCCTTCGGCAGGTCGGTCGTGAACGTGAACTTCCCGTCCGGTGCGGAGATCGCGAACGTCCCGTCCTGCAGCGTGACGCACTCGTCGCAGTAGGCACCTTCGGGGATCGCGGCCGGCGCTTGCTGCGTCACGTAGACGAGCGCGTTCGAGAGCGGCAGCGACCCGTTCGGTGCGAGCACCGTTCCCTCGAACGTGACTGGCACGGCGCGGTGATCGGTGTTGTCGCCGAGCGGCGGCGGCGAGGGCGCCGCGGTGCCCGTCTGCGCGGGCGCAGGGGTCTCGTCGAACGTGCCGCGCTCGCTCGCGCTCGAGCACGACGCGACGAGGACAGCAACAGGAACGAGAGCAAACGCGAGACGACGAACACGCATGGGGGACCTCCGCGAAGGGCGCGTACCCTACTGCCAGACGCGCGACGCGCAAGGCGCGTGATCCTCTTTCGCGCGTCTCTTCTGCGATGCAAATCAGCGCTGAGATCGGCGCAGCGCAATCCGCGCACCGCGCTGCGCAACCTTCCCGCGTCCCGGCGACGTGCTCAACGACGCGGACAGAGCGTCGGCGCGGTCGTCGACGGCTTGGTGTCGTGAGCGCCGGACGTCGAGGGCTCCACCTTCACGAGGACGTCGCCGTTCGGCGTGCGATGGAGCGTGACGGGCCTCACGTGCAGCACCTTCGGTGCCTTGCCGCGCACGGTCTGGATCTCGCGAACGGTGCCGACGCAATCGTCGCGGCCCACGTTGCATGCGATGACCGTATCGGTCGTCCCGTTCGTGTGCATCGTCGACGTGACGATCGTTCCGGACTGCTGGAGCTGCATGCCCTTGAAGCAGCGATACGAGCCGGCGAACGACGTCGGTGGGATCTCGGTCGCGATCGAGGCCTCCGCGGGCTCGGCGCTCGCGATCGCCGTCGCAGCGCCGGTGGCGCCGGAGTCGTCGAGCGCGGCGCTCGCGTCCGCGGCCGCGCTCGACGCGTCGGCTTCGGCTTCGGCGTCACGAGCGTCGCCGCCCTTCTTGCGACATGCGCCGAGCGACGCCAGCGCGGTCGTCGCGAAGACGACGAGCGTCAGATGGATCGCGCGCCGGCGGGAGAGCATCGAGACCACTCTCGCTCGATCTGCACCGCGCCGTCCACACGGACATCGGGTGCACTTCGCGTCCACGCGAGTGCACGCGTCTGCACTCGAAGCCCGGCGTCGTTCTACACGCGCGCGCCGCTCACTGCGGGCACTGCTTCACGCACGCCTGCCCGGTCTTGCACGCGGCGGAAGTGCAGAGCGCATTGGCCGCGGGCTCGCACGTCTGCGTCAGGCACTGCTGGCAGGCAGCGCTCGGCGGCGCGCCGGTACAGAGGTCGTTTTCGCACACCGCGGTGCACTGCCCGCCGCCGCACGCGCATTGTCCGAACGCCTCGTCGGCCTTCGCGTACGTGCCGCCGCTCGCCTGATTGCAGCAGTCGAAGCACGCGTCGGCAGCGGTCTGATTGCAGTTCGTAGGCGTGGGCGCGGGCGCCGGCGTCGGGTCCGGCGCGGGCGTGGACTCCGGCGCGGGATCGCCTTCGGGTGAAGCCTCGGGATCGTTCTTCGTCTTCTTCGGCGTCTTCTTCGAGCCGGTGACGTTCGAGTCCGCGCTGTCGGCGCTGTCACCGACATCGTTCGGGATCGTCGGCGCGGCGCACGCGACCACGACGAGCGAGAGCGCGAGACCGAGGCCGAGGCCGAGTCGGTTGCCGAGGACGTCCATGAGAGGAGGGACTGCAGCTCACGGACCACAACACCGCCGATGTAGGATCACCCGGACAAAAAGGACTTTCCCCAACGTTTCTGTCGCGGTGGGTGGGGTGATCTGGATCGCGTCGAACGCGACAACCCCCGTGGAGAAGGCGATCCGGTCTCCCGATTCGTCGGCTGGCGCACCCACATAGTGCGTGGATGAAGGAAGCAACTACGAACAGACTGGAAAATAGCGATGCTCTGCAGGCAACAGCCATCAGCCCCAGACGGCACCGAGTTTGCTGATGTCGGTGTGAGGACGATGCAGACGAACGCTGCCATCACAGCTACCCGTCGCGAGGGTCACACGGTTTCGCCGGGTGACGAATCGGGGAAGAGGACCATCCAGGCCTCCGCCGAGCGCGAAGGGGAGCGCTACGAGCTGCTCGGCGAGCTGGCGACGGGCGGCATGGCGACGGTCTATCTCGGTCGGATGCGCCGCCCGATGGGCTTCCACCGCCTCGTCGCGATCAAGTGCATGCACCCGCAGTACGCGAAGGACCCCTCCTTCGCGTCCATGTTCGTCGACGAGGCCCGCCTCACGGCTCGCCTCCGTCACCCGAACATCGTCCCCACGCTCGATATCGTCTCGGACAGCGGCCAGCTCCTCATCGTGATGGACTACGTCGACGGAGAGTCGCTCGCCGGCCTCCTCAAGTTGGTCCGCGATGCCGGCGACCGCATCCCCGTCGCCGTCGCGTGCGCGATCATCCACGACCTCCTCCTCGGTCTGCACGAGGCGCACGAGGCGACGGACGACGACGGCTCGGCGCTCGCGATCATCCATCGCGACGTCTCTCCTCAGAACGTCATGGTCGGTCTCGACGGCCTCGCTCGCGTGCTCGACTTCGGCGTCGCGAAGGCGCGCAGCCGCGTGCACCACAGCAACGAAGGCGAGATCAAGGGCAAGATCCCGTACATGCCGCCGGAGCAGCTCTACGGCGAGACCGTCGATCGCCGCGTCGACATCTACGCCGCCGGCGTCCTCCTCTGGGAGTCGCTCGTGGGCGCGCGCCTATTCGAGGGCTCGAGCGAAGAGATGCTCGTTCGTCGCATCGACGCCGGCGACGTCGCCGCGCCGAGCACGCGCGTCTCGGGCATCTCGCCCGAGCTCGACGCCCTCGTCATGCGTGCACTCTGCAAGGATGCAGACGGTCGCTTCCCGACGGCGCTCGCGATGGCCGAGGCGCTCTCCAGCATCGTCACGCTCCCGCCGCGCACCGAGATCTCGGCGTGGATGAAGCGTTTTTCGCGCCCGCGCGCCGTCCCCGCGAACGCGATCGGCTGTTCGCGCGACCTGACCGAGGCCATCGGCGTGAGCGCCGAGGTCATCGTCGCCGTCCTCGAGCACCGCGCCACGATGGCCTCGCGCCCGAGCTTCGTTCCCGTCGCGACGTCGACGCGCTCGATGGCGATGACGCGCCCGGCGACCCTGCCCGCCGGCACGTCGCGCCTCACGATGTTCCTCGGCATCGCCGCGTTCGCGCTCGCCGGTGTCCTCGTCGGCCGCGCGATGCGCGCCGAGACGGCGTATGCCGAGACGGGGCATCACTCGGCGCCCGCCGTTGCGACCGTCGCCGCGCCGGTCGTCGCTGCTCCCGTCGCGCCGCCCCCCGCGGCCCCGGCCGTCGCGCCCGTCGCGCCTTCCGCGAAGCCCGGCGCCGTCGCTCGCGCAGGCCGCAACTCTGCGAAGGCCGCCGCCGTCGCTGCCACGAAGCCCGCGGCCGTCGTCGCCGAGGCGAAGCCTGCGGCCGTCGAGCCCGCGCCGACCGCCGCCACGCGCGCGGCGGACGCGAAGCCCGCCTCCTGCCGCCTTCCGTACGTCGTCGATGCCGAAGGGCACCGTCATTACAAGGTGGAGTGCCTCTGATGGGCGCTCGCTCGTTCTCCGCAGCGCTCGCCGGCGCGGCTCTTCTCGCATCCGCCACCGCCGGCGCGCAGGAAGCGCCCGCGGCCGCTATCGACACCGGCGCTCCGAAGGCCGAATGCGTCGGTCAGCTCGATCGCGCGCAGTCGTTGCAGAGCGCACGCAAGCTGCGCGAGGCCCGCGCGAGCTATCTCGCATGCTCCGCGCCCGCATGCCCCGAGCTCGTTCGCGAGGACTGCTCCAAGTCGCTCGTCGAGCTCGACGCGACGATCCCGACCGTCGTGTTCTCCGCGCGCGCCGACGGCCGCGACGTGACCGACGCGCGCGTGCTCCTCGACGGCGAGGCGGTCTCGACCGCGCTCGACGGCCACGCCGTTGCGCTCGACCCCGGCAACCACGTCGCTCGATTCGAGCGCACGGGCGGCGGCGTCTTCGAGGTCCGCCTCGTTGCACGCGAAGGCGAGAAGAACCGCCCCGTGAGCGCGACGTTCATGTCGAGCACGCCGGCCGAGAAGCCGAAGACGGAGTCCGGCCGCGGCTTCCCCGTGCTTCCGGTCATCCTCGGCGGCACCGGCCTGCTCGCGCTCGGTGGCTCGTTCTACGTCCGCCTCAACGCGGACTCGGACGCCGACCGCCTCCGCAACAGCTGCGCACCTTCGTGTGATCAATCTTCGCGTGACGCACTCAGCGACAAGCTCGTTGTCGCGAACGTCGCGCTCGGCGTCGGTATCGGGGCCATCGCCCTGGCCGCCGCTACCTGGCTCTTCGACCCCCGCCACTGAGAAAGAGGCTCGTATCATGGACCGCTCAATCGTTTCGAGGCCCGGTGACGTCGCCACGCTCCGTCGTGAGCGTTTCACGCGTCCGAAGCCCGCCGCCGGGCCGGCCGGATCGACGTTCGTGCTCGCCGTCGTCGAAGGACCCGATACGGGCCTCGTGATCACGCTCGACGCGAGCGGCCCGCGCGCGCTCCTCGGGCAGAGCCCGGTGTGCTCGCTCCGCCTGACGGACCCCGAGGTCTCTCGCCGTCATGCCTCGCTCGCCGTCACGGCGACGCACCTCCAGCTCATCGAGCTCGGCTCGACGAACGGCACCACGGTCAACGGCGTCGCGGTCAAGGAAGCCAGCCTGCACGGCGGCGAGGCGATCCGCGTCGGTCGCACCGTCATCAAGGTGCAGCGCGAAGCCCCGCGCTTCGTCGAGCTCGCGCAGGCCGCCTCGTTCGGTCGCGTGATCGGCGAGAGCCCGGCGATGAAGAAGCTGTATCCGGTCCTCGCGAGCCTTGCCATGAGCGACCAGCCCGTTCTCCTCGAGGGCGAGGCCGGGACCGGCAAGGAGCTCGTCGCCGAGGAGCTCCACCTCGCGAGCCGTCGCAAGGACGCTCCGTTCGTCACGCTCGATGCGAGCGCGCTCCCCACGCAGGAGCTCGGCGCGCGCCTCTTCGGAAGCGTCGCGGAGATCGGCCTCGTAGAGCAGGCGAAGGGCGGCGTGCTCTTCATCAACGAGATCGGAAACCTCCCCCGTGACGTGCAGGCACGCCTCCGCGAGATCATCGCCGGCGGCGGCGACGTCCGCATCATCGCCGGCACGCGCCGCGACCTCGATCGCGACGTCGCGAGCGGCCGCTTCGCCGACGACCTCTTCTTCCTCCTCGCCGGTGGCCGCGTCGAGCTCCCGCCCGTGCGCGAGCGCGACGGCGACGTGGCGCTGCTCGCGAAGCTGTTCTGGAACGAGCTCGCGGAGAGCGAGGCCGACGCCGCGCTGCCCGAGGACTTCCTCCCGCGCTTCGAGCACTACCCCTGGCCCGGCAACGTGCGCGAGCTCAAGGCGGCGGTCGTCGCGCGCAAGACGCTCGGCGAGCTCGGTCAGGCGTACCGCTCGGAAGAGGCGAAGGACAACGGCCTCGACTTCCTGAGCGCCGTCATCGAAGACGACCTTCCGTTCCCGAGCGCGCGCGAGCGCGTCGTGAAGGAGTTCGAGCGTCGTTACGTCGAGCGCGTGCTCGCGCGTCACGGTGGCAGCGTCACGAAGGCAGCGCGGGCGAGCGGTGTTGCACACCGTTACTTCCAGCTGATCCGGGCGAGGCTCAAGTGAAGCGAATCCTCCTCGTCGCGGCGCTGGCGCTCAGCGCCTGCGCCGCCCCGGCGTCGTACGACGGGTTGGCGGGGGGAACGAAGGAAGACGCCGCAGTCGTAGCACCGCGTCCGGTGTCTCCCGTCACTGTGTCTCTCATCGCATCGAGCCGTCCCCGCCTGCGCTGGGACCTCGGTAGCGCCGAGGGCGCGAACCTCACGGGCGCGGTCGTCGAGATGTCACGCACGCGCGACTTCGCGGGTGACGTGAAGCGCTTTCACGCGAAGGGCATCGAGCTCGTCGTCCCCGAAGATCTCGAGCCCGGCATCTGGTTCTGGCGCCTCAAGGGCGACGCGGCCGGCTCGATCGGCACGACGCCGAGCGCCGTGTGGGAGATGCTCGTGCGGGGCCCCGCCGCTCACGGCTCGTCGGACGCGCCGACGCGCTCGATGGTCGACATGAACGGCGACGGCGAGGCCGACCTGCTCGTCGGCGCGATCATCGCGGATCCGACGGCGCCGCCGAGCGAGCCGCCCTTGGTCGGCACGTCGGCCGCGCCCAACCAGGATCCGAAGAGCGCGACCTACGGCGCGATCCTCGTCTATCCCGGAAGCCGCGATCGCGGCTTCGCCGGCGGCGCGAGCGACGCCTATTTGGGAATGGATGCAGTGTACACGGGCCCGATGTCACTCGGCGGCGGGACGGACTTCAACGGAGACGGCCTCACCGACGTGATCGCGTCCGGTCTCGACGTCCATCAGGATCAGATGGGCTTGTACTTCGACGTGAACGTCGCGTTCGCCGCCGCTCCTCGCGACAGCGGCGCGTTGTTCGACTATCTCGAAGGCGGCTCGATGTACCAGGCCTCCAGCATGCCGGCGCTTCCGAACGTGCGCGAGGGTGCCGACGTGAACGGCGACGGATTCGGCGACGCCGTCATCGGCCTCGTCGACGCCGGGATGGTGTTCCTCGGTACGACGATCAAGGGACCGCCCGCGGCCATCTCGCTCTTCCCCGGCCTCGAGAGGGACCCCGGACCGAAGCCGGTCTCGCGGCTCGCGTTCGGCGCCTTCGATGCGAACGGTGACGGCCTCGCCGACGTGGCGTTCAGCGTCGCGGACTCGTATCAGCCGACCGCGCGAGCGTCGGTCAGCATCGGCAGCCGCCAGGCGCGCATCGGCGACGAGACGATGATCGACTCTTCGGACTCCGTCCTCGCGACGGCCTTCACGGCCGGCGATTTCAACGGTGACGGCATCGACGACGTCGCGATGACCACGACCGTCGATCCATCGACGCGCATCTGCATCTGGTTCGGCGATCGCGCCAAGGTCCTGCGCCCCGGCCCGTGCGTGACGGCTCCGCCGGGCGAGAAGGACTTCGGCCAAAGCCTCACCGCCGCAGATCTCGAGGGCGACGGCGTGGACGAGCTCCTCGCGACGACCAAGGCCGGTGACGGCGATGGCGTTCGCGTCGTCCGTCTCGGCGCGAACGACACGGTCGCCGTGGCCGCGCCGATCGGCATGCCGGGCCTCGGCGTCCGCCTCACGACGATCTGGCCGGGCCGCCCGGGCAGGGGCCGCTGGGCGGCCGTCGCTGCCGACGGAAGCCGCATCGGGATCTACGACGGAACCGACCTCCAGACCATGCTCACGCCGCCTCCGGGCGTGGTGAAGGGCTTCGGTCGCGGCCTCCGCTGAAAGACGCGGAAACCTCTTCCTCTCTGTTTTCTCTCCTGTTTCCCGCGGCCGGGCTGTCGGGCGTAGGATGCTCCTCGTGTTCGAGGACATCGACGACCAGAAGCCCGACGGGCAGCAGCCGAAGAAACCTCTCGAGGTCACAGCCGACAGCAACGATCGCTCGCTCGTCTACGCGATCTGGACCCGCAATGCGGGCGGCACGATGCCGATCGATCAGGCGTGGGGGATCCTCCACGAGCGTTACCCGGACGAGGCACGGTTCCTCCTGCTCCACACGTACGAAGACCTCGTCGCGACGCGCGGCCCTACGCCGTGGTCGCCGACCACCTTCCTCGCCAAGGTGCGGAAGGTGCTCGACACCGCCGGCGGCCGGCTGAACCCCGAGGTCCGCGATCTGCTCGCGGTCGCCGACGACGATCTGCATCCGCTCTCCGAAGAGGACACCGCGCGCCTCGAACGGATCCGCGCACGCGTGAGCAGCCGCTCCGGCGATCCCACGGCGGCGCGCAAGCGTATCCAGCGACTCGCGTCGGACGTCGTACGCGAGCTCCACGATCGGACGGCCGGCGGGAAGGCGATCGGTCGCACGGCCGGCTCGGTCCCGGCAGCTGCTGCCGGCAGCGAATGGAAGAGCGCGCTCGCCGCCGCGAAGGGCGCACGCACGACGTACTCCGCGACGGCGAAGGTCAGCGCGGGCGACGTCGTCGAGCATCCCAAGTTCGGCGCAGGCGTCGTGCTCGGCGTCGAGCCGGGCCGCGCGCACATCTTGTTCGAGAGCGGACCGCGCAAGCTGGTCGCGGGCTGAGGCGCCGCGATCAGCCGCGCTGCGCGTCGCCGGCGAAGGGCATGTCGCCGGCGAAGAAGCGCGCCGCGCGCGGCAGCACGTCGTAGCGGCACGACGTGGTCTCGAGCACCTCGCCGTCGGTGTTGACCTTGAACGGCCTCGCGGCGCGGAGCGCCACGCTGCGCGCGCGGAAGTATTCGACGCGCGGATCCTCGATGTGGACGGCGCGGGCGACCTCGGTGAGGAGGCCCACCAGCTCGAGCGTCTTCATCGCATGCACGATACACACGTCGAGGATACCGTCGTCGATCAGCGCGTACGGCGCGATCAGCCGTCCGCCGCCCACGAGCCGCGAGTTGCAGATGGCGAACAGCGAGGTGCGCACCGCGCGCGGGGCCCCGTCGTCGATCGCGATCTCGAGCTCGACAGGCTCGTGGTCGAGCAGCGCGCCGGCTCCTCCGATCACGTACGCGAGCTTGCCGGCCAGGGATTTGAGCTTCGGATCGACCGCGTCGGACACCTCGGCGACGAAGCCGCCGGCCGACACGTTCACGAAGCAGCGATCGTCGAGGCGCCCCAGATCGACCTCCGCGACGCGTCCTGCGGCGAGCACGTCGATCGCCCCTGCGAGATCTTCCGGCACGCCGAGCGCGTGCGCGAAGTCGTTGCCGGTGCCGAGCGGCAGGAGGCCGAACGTCACGCGAGAGAGAGCGCCCGGGATCGAGGCGACGCCGTTGATGACCTCGTTCAACGTGCCGTCACCCCCGGCGACGTAGACGTGATCGTAGCCGTCGCGTGCGGCTTGCGCGGCGGCGCGCGTCGCGTCGCCCTCCGCGATCGTGAGGACGATGTCGACGTCGTGCAACGCCGGACGAAGACGCTCGTTCAAACCGACGAGGACCTCTGACGCATGATCGCCGCCCGAGACCGGATTCGCGATGATGCGTACCTTGACCGGGGAGCTCATGGCTTCAGTCCGTCTGCTCTTCGACGAGCAGCCCTTCGAGATGCGCGGTGTCGTTCCACGCGTGCAGGCGCACGCGGCCGCGCGTGTCGTGCTCGACGATCGTGAGCCCGCAGTTCCCGACGCCGGCGAGGGCACGGAGACCTTCGGCGCTGACACCGAGGAGCTTCGAGACGTAGCTCTTGATCGATCCGCCGTGCGAGACGACGAGGATCGGATCGCGCACATCCATCGCGACGATGCGCGCGACGGCGCGCTCGATGCGGACCGCGAGCTCGGCGTACGTCTCGCCGTCGCCTCTCCGCACGTCGAGCCCGGCCGACCACGCGGCCCACTCCTCGGGGTAGAGCTCGGCGATGTCCTCGTGGCTCTTGCCCGTCCAGCGACCGACGTCGACCTCGCGGAGATCCGGATCGACCGAATGCACGACGCTGCACGCGTTGCCGACGATGCGCGCGGTCTCCTCGGCACGCTCGAGGTCGCTCGAGATGATGGTCGTGATCCGCGCCTTGCGCATCCGTTCGCCGAGGCGACGCGCTTGAGCGCGACCGCGCGCGTTGAGGCCCTTTCCGCCCTGCCCCTGAAAGACGAGGCGCGCGTTGTCGTCGGTCTCGCCGTGGCGTGCGAAGTAGAGGAGGGTCATCGGTGGCGTCGAGCGCGTTGAGAGCTGGAAAGCGCTTGGAATTGCTGATGTTTCAGAAATGCTTGCGGGATCGGGCAGGCGCGACTAGTTTTCGCTCCCCCACGCGAGCCGGGCTTTTTCGCCCGTCCCGCAGTAGCCGAAGCGAGAGCATGCCATGGCGCGCGTCACCGTCGAAGACTGTCTGGAGCGTGAAGAGAACCGTTTCGCGCTGGTGATCCTTGCGGCCCGTCGCACGCGCCAGCTCATGAAGGGCGCTGCGCCCCTCGTGCACTCGAAGAACAAGGCCGCTGTGACCGCGCTCCGCGAGATCGCGACCGGCAAGGTTCATTTCGATCGCACGAGCAACGAGGTCGTCCAGGAGTGGATCGACCACGTCGCGCGCACCGGCATCTACTGACCTCGCGAAGCCGCGCGTGAACCGCGACCGCGAGCTCGATGCGGGCGCGCGCGCGCACTTCGAAGATCCGGCCTACTACGCGCAGAGCTACGCGACGCGTAAGGACGACGTCGCGTATTACGTCCGCATCGCGAAGAAGCACGACCGCGTGCTCGAGTACGGGATCGGCAACGGTCGCATCGCGCTGCCGATCGCGCGGGGCGGCGCCGCGGTCGTGGGGATCGACCAGTCGCGGGCGATGCTCGCCGACCTGCGCGCGCGCCTGAAGCGGCAACCCGCGGAGCTGCAGGCGCGGATCACGACACGCACCGGCGACATGCGGCGCGTGCGGCTCGGAAAGCGCTTCCCGCTCGTCATCTGCCCGTTCAACACGGCGCTGCACCTCTACAGCCGCGAGCACGTGGAGCAGTGGCTCGCGCGCGTGCACGAGCACATGGAGCCGCGCGGCGAGCTCGTGCTCGACATCTCGATGCCCATCCTCGAGGACCTCGCGGACGAACCGGGCACGTCGTATTCGATGCGCCCGTTCGTGCATCCCACGGCGGGGCTCGTCGGCTACCGCGAGATCTTCGACTACGACCGCGTGCGACAGATCCTGTTCGTCTCGATGTGCTTCGAGCCGAAGACGCGCGGGACGAAGCCCTTCATGGTGCCGCTCGCGCACCGGCAGTACTTCCCGCGCGAGTTCGAGGCGCTGCTCCACTACAACGGCTTCGACGCGACGGCCGTGCACGGAGACTTCGAGGGCGGTCCGCTCACGCAGACGTCCGACACGATGGTGTGGCACGCGCGCAGGAGGAAGAAGTGAGCGACGGTACGGTCGCCGAAGGGCTCGCGCGCGTGCAGGATCGCATCCTGCGCGCGGCATCGGCGGCGTCACGCGACCCGGCGTCGGTGCGGCTCGTGGCGGTCTCGAAGACGAAGCCCGCGTCGGCGGTCCGCGAGGCTTACGACGCCGGGCAGCGCGACTTCGGCGAGAACTACGCGCAGGAGCTCGTGCAGAAGGCCGAGGAGCTCGCGGATCTCGTGGACCTGCGCTGGCACTTCATCGGTCACCTGCAGACGAACAAGGCGCGCTTCGTCGCGCGCGTCGCGCACATGGTCCACACGATCGACGGGCCGGCCCTCGTCCGCGAGCTGGGCAAGCGCGCGGCGAAGGACGGACGTGGCGACGTGCTCGAGCGTCTGCCGGTGCTCGTCGAGGTTAACGTCGGTGGCGAGCCGCAGAAGCACGGAGCGACCGCGGCCGCGCTCGGCAGCGTCCTCGCGGCCGTCGAGGCCGAGCCGGCGCTCGTCCTCCGTGGCCTCATGACGATGCCGCCGAACGACCTGGAAGCGGCGCGACGAGCCTTCGAAGCGCTCTCGTCGCTGCGCACGTTGCACGGCGGCCCCGCGCGACTCCCGGAGCTCTCGATGGGCATGAGCGACGACCTGGAAATCGCCGTCGCCGCAGGCGCCACGCTGGTGCGTGTCGGCACCGCTATCTTCGGCAGCCGCTGAAGATCCGAGAAGTCCGAGAAAAGCGCGAAATCGAAGATGATTTGTCTGCCGATCGCTCGAATGCGGCGATCGGCAGACAAACAAATCTTCGCGCTTTCGCGCTTTTCTCAGACTTCTCGGATGTTCTACCGCCTACGCCAGCGGGCGAAGGTGTCGCGGAGGCGCGTGAGGGTGCCCGTGCGGGAGCGGCCGGCGCGGATGCGTTCGGCGAGCGCGCGGTTGGCTTCGTCGGTGGCGTCGAGCGCCAGCGAGCGATCGATCGCGTCGAGGGCTTCGTCGCGTTTGCCGGCGGCGAGGAGCGCCGTCGCGAGCACCGCCAGCGTGCGCGCCGTGTCGCCGTCGAGCTCGCACGCACGGCGGGCATGACCCAGCGCAGCCTCGGGATCTTCGAGCGCGACGTGCGCCGCCACGATCTCGAGGTGGGCCGGCGTGCAGCCCGCAGAGACGCGGATGGCCTCGCCGAACGCGTCGCGCGCGGCGCGCCATCGCTCGAGACGCCGCTCCGCGATGCCGACCGCAAAGTACGCCGCCCACGCGGCGTGGACGATCGCGAGCTTCCGCGCGCGCGCTGCAATGGTGTCGAGGTCCTCGACGGGCGCCTGGTACGCGGCACGGAGCACGGCGTCGATCTCGAGCGAGGCCTGCGGATCCTCGAGCGCGAAGCGCGCACGCTGCGCCTCGGCCGCGAGGGAAGACGCCGGAGCGATGTCCTCGACATGCGCGAGCCTGCGGACGGCCGCCATCTTGTCGCCGGTCTGCGCGAGCGAGCGCGCGAGCACGAGGGTCGCCCATGCGTCGTTCGGGACGCGCTCGACGAGCGCATGTGCGAGCTTTCCGACGCGGGCCGCGCGGGCGATGCCTTCCGGCTCCGCCGCGAGCGAGAGCTGGATCGCGCGCTTCAACACGTCCGGATGCGCGGGGCCGCGAGCAAGTGCGTCGTCGACGAGGCGCGCAGCAGCCACGGCATCGCGACGCTCCATCACGAGCGACGCGAGGTTCGTGAACGCCGGCGGATACAGCGGGCGCTCGTCGAGGACCATGCGCCATGCGCGCTCGGCCTCGTCGTGGTTCCCGCGCTCCGCGAGGACGATGCCGCGCTCGGTGTTCAGGAGCGGATCGTCGGTGCCGCGCAGGAGGCCTTCCTCGATGGCGAGGAGCGCGCCGGGGAGATCGCCGCGTGAACGACGTGCCTCGGAGAGCAGCGCGTAGAGACGCGGGCGCTCGGGATCGATCGCGAGCGCCTCGGCCGCGCGGAGCTCGGCGTCGTCGCCGTTGCCGACGCGCAGCGTGAGCGCGGCGATCGCCTCGAGCAGATCGGCGTTCGACGGCGCGTCCGCGGTCGCACGGACGAGCGCACGCAGCGCGGCATCGGCGAGCTTGCGATCGGCCGGCATGAACGCCGCCACGTCGAGCGCGAGAGACGCGAGACGGCTCGCGGGAAAGCGCGCGTCGGGGGCGTCGCCGATCGCGCGTCCGAGGTGGACCATCGCCGCGAGGCGATCGTGCGGACCGCCGCGAAGCGGATCGTGGAGGGCGCAGCGCTCGGCGCGGAGGACGCTCTCGAGGGCCTCCCACGAGAGATCGCCGATGTCGCGCATCGTGCCGAGCTGCGATCCGGTATCGAGCTGCGACCAGAGCTCGTCGAGCGCGGCGAGGACCGCGCGGCCCGCGTTCTCGCCGTCGACCTGGGCCTCGACCTTCGCGCGCGTGCGGCCGTCCTTGGCCTCGAACACCAGCAGCTGGATGAGCCCGCGGCCCGCGGTGGGGGGCTCGAAGGCGCCCGTGACCACGAAGCTGACGCCGCTCGGCTCGTTGCTCGAGCCGGTCAGGTCCTTCCACGCGCGCGGCGGGACGAACGCCTCGACGGGACGAGGCTCCGTGAGGACCTCCATCGACTCGCGATCGCCGTGCTCGCCATGCTCACCGTGATCGTCGTCGTCGTGCTCCGCGTCGTCGTCGTCGTCGTCGTCGTCTTCGTCGTCGCGCGACCGCTGCGAGCGGCTGCTGCGTGACTGCGCCGGCTGTTGCGAGAGCAGCTGCGCGAGCGCCACGCTCTCGCCGTCGATCTGCGCGAAGCTATGAACGAGCGCTGCGAGGCCGAGACCGAGACCACGTCCATCATCGGGAACCCCGAAGGGGATGACTACGGCTCGCGGACTCGGCATCCATAGTTTCATGCCGTGAGCTGAAGCAGATCACAAGCTGTGTGATCGATCGATCGTCCATGTGCGTGGATTGTTTGTCGTGACGCGATCGATCGACGATTCGATCAACGACTGCCTTGACGTGGATTGAAATTGAGTCTCGCAATGACGAAGCCATTCCCATTCGGCGGCGCCGCGAAGCGAAGCTTCTCGAGCTCGTGAGCCGCGCACGCGAGGATCGATTGCTCACCGGACCACGGATCGACATGGGCCTTCGTGACCTTGCCGTCGGGGCCGAGGGTGAGCGTGAACGTGCCCGTCGCCTGCAACGGGCGTAGATCGCGGCGGGCTCGCTCGTCGCATGCGTGCAGGCCGGGACGCGCGGACTCCATCACGAGATACGCGCGCGCCGTGTACGCGTCGTTGGCCGTGCCGGTCGTGCGCCGGACGCCGTCGCGCGACGTGAAGACGGCGGGGATCAGCACCGTGTCCGAGCCGCCGGCGGGAGGCGGGAAGCGAAGGCGGGCTGCGGCGGCGTTCATGCACCCGAGCGACTCGACCGAGATCTCGCACGCGGCGTACTGCTCGACGCGCGCGACGCGTCCGTCCGCTCCGACACGCAAGACGACCGCGACGCGCCCGTCTTGCGCGGGATC
>JAQBQJ010000335.1 GCA_028287065.1 Labilithrix sp.
AAGCGCAGGTACTCGAAGACGGTCATCTCCAGGTAGAGCGGCGCGCGCTGCGGGAGGTAGCCGAGGCTCGAACGCACGGCGAGCGTGTCGTCGAAGACGTCCTGGCCGCGCACCTTCGCCGTCCCGGAGGTCGGGGCGATGAAGCACGTCAGGATGCGCATGGTGGTCGACTTGCCGGCCCCGTTCGGGCCGAGGAAGCCGACGACTTCGCCACGGCGGACCTCGAAGCTCACGTCGTCGAGCGCGCGAAAGGCGCCGTACCGCTTGGTGAGGCCGTTCGCGTAGATCATCACGTCGGTGGACATCCAACCTCCGAAGAGCGCAAAAAAGCGGGCCAGATCGTCGTGATGCGGGCCCTGGGCACGTGGAAGCAAGCTGCTGCCGCCGCGCGGAACGAGCTACCTACCGGATTTCTTCCCCTGGCCCAAGTCCCGCGCCGTCCCGGCGCCCTTTGTCGCGAAGCGCGGCCGGGTGTCGACGGGGGGCTCGAGCGCATCCCCAAACCATCGAACCGCCTAGAAAGGGGCCCGAAACGCGCTTTCCGTCGGGAAAACGAGCTTCGGTCCCGGCTCCGGCGGCATCCTAATTACGCCGATTTCCGTGTCAACGGCGGCGCACGGCCGAGCGAGGAGGCGGGTTTCGCCTCTCCTTAGATGTTAAATGTTCGTCACACGGATCGCAGTGCTCAGAGCACCGGCGGCAACGACAGCGCCGGCGCGCTGATGCCGAGCGGCTTCGGCGGGACGGAGCGGTCGCCCTCGGCGATCTGGATCTCCGTCGTCTTCGAGTTCTGGACCACGAACTTGAGGCCGGAGCCGCCGGCGCCGACCTTGCCGCTCACGATGATGATGCCGCGGTCGCTGCCGTCGATGACGCCGGCGGCGCGCGCGTTCGTCTCGAAGAGCGCGTCCTCGACCTTCAGATCGCCGGAGCCCGCGAACAGACCGAGGCCGTCGCCGATCTGCTCGGTGCTCTCGAGATTCGTGACGAGCGGCGCGGCGACGGTGTCGGCGATGCGACCGCTGACGATGATGATGCCGTGCGACTCCATCGCGCCCACGCCGACGATCTTGTTCTTCGTGACCTGCGAGCCCTCGATGCGGAGCGCCGGTGCGTCGATCGTTCCGTTCACCTTCTGCGCCCAGATCCCGCGCTCGCCGTTCTCGTTGACGGTCGCGTTCTTGATCGAGGCCGTGGTCTTCGCGCCGTCGACCAGCACGCCGACGCCTTCGTTCTTCTCGATCGTGACGTTCTCGAGATCGAGCTTCGCGCCGTCTTGCGCGACGACGCCGGCCGCGGACGCGAGCGCGGTGCCGGCGTGGCTCGTGCTGCCGCCGCCCTTCCACGCCACGTGCGCGCCGGAGACCCAGAGGCCGAGCGTGCTCTTCGAGAGGAGGACGTCCGTGATCGTGACCGTGCCCGTGCCGCAGCCGGGGGTCGCGGTCTCGCGACAGAGCACCGCGACGGCGGCATTCTTCGAACCGGTGACCGTCAGGTTGGACAGGACGGCGTTCGCCGCGCGGACCGCGATGCCCACGCCGCCCGAGTCGACGAGATCGATGGCGCCGAGCTGGCTGCCTTCGCCGAGCGAAACGGCGGGCTCCTGTGCCGTGCCACCCGTGATCGTGGCACGCGAGCCGTTCTGTGCCACGAGCGCGACGCCGGCTGGCACGGTGAACGGGCCGGCGTAGGTGCCCGCAGGCAGGACCACGCACGTCCCCGCCGACGCGGCGGCGAGCGTGCTCCTCGCGGAGGCCGCGTCGCTGACCGACGTTGTCGTCGAGCACGAGATGCCGAGGCTCGGCGGAACCGAGCCCGACACGCTCGACGAGCTGCTGCAGGCGGGGAGCGCGGCGACGCCGGCGAGCCCCAGCACGACGATCCCGACGAACGAAGACGACAGAGTCATGGCAGGCCCATCCTACGCGTCGATCGTGGCATTGCTTCCCTGGCCGAAGCGCCGCGCGACGCTCTCCGCCGTGTGGGCCTGGCCTATCTGGCGCAGGATGACACACGCCTCGTCCTTGTGGAGACGCGCCTTCTCGAACGCCGCTCGGTCTCTATCGCGGTGCAGCTTCGCGAGCCAGCAGTCCATCGCCGTCGCGTGCGCCATGCCGAGGAAGGTCGGCGCCTTCGACCGCTCGGCGTGCGTGATCGCGACTGCCGCGCGCTCGATCGCGGCGTCGACCGCGCCACGCGCGAGCTCCACCTCCGCGAGCGCACGCGCGCTGTCCGCGAGGACGTCGAGGTACCCGCCCTCCTCACCGAGACGGCACGCGATCTCGAGATGCTGCGCCGCGAGCTCGTGCTCGCCGAGCGCGAGCTTCACCTGTCCCAGGTTCGATTCCCCGACGGCTTCGCGCGCCGTCCAGCGCGCCTTCTTCGCCGCCGCGAGCGCGCGCTCGTAATACGCGGCGGCCGCGGCATGATCGCCGCGCGTGTACGCGACGCCGCCGAGGTTCACGAGACCGTCCGGCATGCCGTTCGTGTCGCCGGCGAGCTCGCTCAGCTCGAGCGACGCCTTGAAGGCGGCCTCGGCCTCGGGGAGCTCGCCGCCGAAGAAGAAGATCGATCCCTCGGCATCCTTGAGGCGCGCCATCGCCACGTACCACGCGGCATCGCGCATGTGCAGGAGCCCGCCGATCCGAAGGCCCTCCTGGACGTCCTTGCGAGCGAGCTCGCGATCGCCTTTCGCGGCTCGCTGGAACGCGCGCGCGCCGTACGCGCGCATGTGCAGCACGCTCGGCGCGGACTGCGCGCGGCACAGGTCGATCGCGCGTGAGAGCGTCTCGATCGACTCCTCGATGCGCCCGTACTCCTTCAGCACCGAGCCGCGCTCGAGCAGCACCCAGGCGTGCACGGCGTCGTCGTCCGCGACGCCGGCCGCGCGCAGATCCGCCTCGGCGGCGTCGAGAGAGCGGAGCGCCTCTTCGAAGCGGCCCGTGCGTCCTTCGGCGACGGCGCGCTCGCGCAGGACTCCCGCGCGCGCGATGCGGTCGTCGTTCGTGCTCTCGGCGCTCCAGAGCGATGCCACACGATCGAAGAAGCCGACCGCCTCGGGATACGCGCACACGTTCACTGCGTGGCGGGCTGCGCTCAGGTAGAGACGGCGCGCGCGCGACTTCTCGCCGGCGGCCTCGAGATGCGACGCGAGGTTCGCGTGCCCGCCCTCCCAGAGCTCACCGCGAGCGCTGAGCCAGTCGGCGACCTTGCGATGCGCCACGATCGACTGCGCGCGCGGCACGAGCTCGTACGACGCATCGCACAGCGCCTGCGTCGCGAACGACAGCTCGCGCTCTCCCGACACGCTCGACGAAGGCTGCGGCTTGATCAGCTCGCGTGCGCGCAGCGTGTCGAGGCTCGCGGCGAGCTCGTCGGCGGACAGCTCCGGCGGCAGGACCTCGCGCAGCGCGCCGACCCAGAAGACCCGCCCGATGACGGACGCCATCTTCAGGATCTCCTTGTGCGCAGGGAGCAGACCGTCGAGGCGCGCCTGGAGGACGCCGCGCACGGTGTCCGGGAGATCGAGCTTCGCCGATCGCGTTTTGTCCCATTTTATCGGGATGTGGTGCTCGTCGACGGAGAGCGCGCCACGGTCGACGAGCAGCCGCACGAGCTCCTTGCAGAGCTCCGGGTTGCCCTCGGCGCGACGGATGATCTCGCGCTTCACGTCGCGCGGGAAGCTCGGGACCTGCCGGAAAAGATCGTCGAGGAAGCGCTCCATCACCTCCTCGCTGAACGGCGCGAGCTCGATGTTCGTGCGGATGTCCGAGCCGGTCATCCACGCCGGAACGTGCTCGGTCGCCTCGGGCCGTGCCGAGATCACGAGGAACACGCGCTCGCGTCGCAGCGCGCGGATCAGGTACTGGAGCAGGTCGAGCGAGCCTCGATCGGTCCACTGGACCTGCTCCACGAGCAGCACCACCGGCTTCTGGCGCGCGAGGCGGCGGATCCAGTCGCTGAATGCCGAGACGGTGCGGGTCGCGTCGGTCGAGATCTCCGTCTCGAGCAGCGGGGCGACCGGCGTGGGCGCGACGAGATCGGCGAGGAGACGTCCTGCCTCGCGCCCGTCCTCGACCTCGTTGCCGGTCCACGCCGTCGCGACGGCATCGACGACACGACCGCGGACGGCCTCGGGCGACTCGTCGACGCGCACGTTGAAGCGCGAACGCAGCATCTTCCCGACGAAGCCGAGCGGCGCGCCTGCGACGAGGCGCGTCGCATGGAGGACGTGCGGCGCAGGCTCGCGTGCACCGAGCGCGATGCGGAGCTGCTTGAGGAGATGGCCCTTGCCGAGCCCCATCTCGCCGACGATCTCCGCGACGCGCATCGTCCCGTTCGCAGACGCCGTCTCGTAGAGACGCAGCAGCAGCTCGAGCTCCTTGTGACGCGCGAAGAACGGCGTACCGGACGCGCTGCGCAGGCGTACCGAGCTCGCCGCGTCGTCGTCACGCTCGCGATCGACCTTGAACATGACGACGGGCTCGGCGACGCCCTTCACCTGCACGGGCGGGACGCTCGTGAGCTCGAAACGATCGTGGACGAGGCGTTCGGTGGCGCCGCCGACGAGGACCTCGCCGGGGGCCGCGGAGCTCTCGATCCGGCTCGCGACGTTGACCGTCGCGCCCATGATCTCGGCGCTCGCGCGGGTGCCCGCGCCGACCGTGCCGACCATGACGAGGCCCGTGTTGATCCCGACGCGCAATGCGACCTCGTGGTTGCGTTCGCGCGCGATTTCCCGGACGCGCGACGTCATCGCGAGGGCTGCACGCACGGCGCGCGATGCGTCGTCCTCGTGCGCGGTGGGCACGCCGAAGACGGCCATCGCGCCGTCGCGCATGTACTTCATGACCGTGCCGCCTTCGCGCTCGACCTCACGCGAGAGCGGCTCGAAGAACGCGTTCGCGAGCTCGCGTACCGCATCGGGCTCGAGGTCGTTCGCGATCGCGCTGAACCCGACGATGTCGGCGAAGACCACGGTGGCGAGCTTTCGCTCCTCCGCCCATCGACCGCTGCCGATCGCGGAGGCGGGCGGCTGCGAGCCGAGGCCGAGGCTGACGGGCGCCTCCGACGAATGCCCCGACGGAGCCGCAGCGGAGATGATCGGCACCGACGTGCGCGACGCGCGCTGCGGATTCGGGAATGCTGCGCGGAGCGCCTGCTGCATCGCGCGCGCGCTCGGCCAGCGATCCTCTTTCTTGAACGAGAGCGCGCGGTCGACGATCTCGACGAGCGACCTCGGAGCATCGGGCGCGAACGGCGCGAGCGACTTCGCCTGCGCGGTCGCGGCGGCGATCACGACCTCCATGTGCGTCTTCGCGTCGTGCACGATCCGCCCGGAAAGCAGGGAGAACAGCGTCGCGCCCACGGCCCAGAGATCGCTCAGCGCGTCGACCTCCTCGGTGCGTCCGAGCGCCTGCTCCGGCGGCATGAACGCGGGCGTTCCGATCGTCACGCCGGTGCGCGTCCGGAGGTGCGGCACGGGCTGGCCCGCCTCGGCCTCCGCCTCGCCGGGCGCCGCGTTGTCGGGATCCATTTCGTCGCCGAGCGTGACGGCGCGGAGGCGCGCGATCCCGAAGTCGAGGACCTTTGCGACGCCGTCCTTGGTGAGGAACACGTTCTCCGGCTTGATGTCGCGATGGACGATCCCCGACGCATGCGCGGCGGCGAGCACGTCGAGCAAGCCGTCCGCGATGGTGAGCGCGTCGTCGACGGGCAGCCTTCCTCCGAAGCGCCGGGCGCGTGCATCGGCGGTCTCGCCCTCGAGCAGCTCCATGACGAGGAACGCCGCGCCGTCCTCCGTCTCGTCGTCGTCGAGCACGCGCACCACGCCAGGGTGGTTCACGGCGTTCGCGACGTAGCCCTCTCGCGCGAAACGCGCGCGGATGTCGCCGAGCATCGAGAGCTGCGGATGGAGGATCTTCAGCGCGACGCGGCTTCCGTTGCGATGGGTCGCCGCATATACGGCGCCCATTCCGCCCACGCCGAGCAGCTTGTCGACCTTCCACTTGCCTTTGATGCGCGTGCCGACGCGCGACTGCGCGACGTCGCTCAGTCTGCTCGGATGGGGGAGGATCTTCGACATGCGCGCGCGTACCGCCTTCGAACATAGCGTGCGGCGAAACGAAGTACTGGCGAAACGGGCGCCATGCCCGTAGACAAATGGGTCCAGAACATGCGCAGCAAACGAATCAAGACGTGGTCGGCGATGACGGTCTGCGTGGTGACGTCACTGGCCGGAGTGGTCGCGTGCAGCAGCACCGTCACCGGGTCGGGGACGAACGGCGGAAAGGGCGGCGGCCTCTTCGGCAACCCGGCCGGCGGCGGCACGAACGGCGACACGACGGGCGGCAACGGCACGCCTTCGACGGTCCCGGCCTCCTGCTCCGCATCGAGCAGCGACGACGCGTGCAACGCATGCCTCAAGAAGTCGTGCTGCAGCACGACGCTCGCCTGCTCGAACGACGTCGAGTGCAGGGCCATCTTCTCGTGCGCGGCGGAGTGCACGACGAACGAATGCACGCAGGGCTGCCTCGATGCGCATCCGACCGGGCAGAGCGCCGCGCAGAATCTCGTCTCGTGCGAGCAGCAGTCCTGCGTCGCGGCGTGCAGCGGCGGCAGCACGTCGGGCGGAACCAGCGGAACGAGCGGCACCAGCGGAACGAGCGGCTCGACCGACACGTGCCTCCCGAGCAACCTCCAGGATCCGAGCTTCTACTGCCCGAACATGCCGTCGCGTCAGACCGTCAAGGACTGCCCGAACGGCTCGCCGAGCCCGCAGTGCGTGCTCTCGCCGTCGGGCTCCGCCAACGTCTACTGCTGCCCGTGAGCGCGGGCGGCGCCGCCGCTCAGCTGCTCTTGCTCTTCGCCTCGAGCTGAACCGTCGGCTTCGAATGGGGAGACACGGCGGGGAGCGGCGACGTCGCAACCGCAACGTGCTGCAGGCTGCGCGTCGACTCCTCGGCCTGCTCGTGGACGAACGCGTTCAGCTCGTCGCTCACGCGGCGCAGGTACTGCTGCTTGACGTGGAAGGGCAGGAACGCGCTCTTGAAGCCGCTCAGGATGACCTGCTTCAGGTCGTCGAACGTGAACCCCATCTCCTTGTGACAGAGCCAGAGCTCCTTCGAGACGGTGGTGTTCGTGACGAGCCGGTTGTCGGTGTTCACGGTCACGCGTAGCCCGAGGTTCTTGTAGAGCTTGATCGGGTGGCTCGCGAGGTCGCGGATCGCGCCGGTCTGCACGTTCGACGACGGGCAGCACTCGAGCGCGATGCGGTGATCGTTGACGTAGTGGAGCAGGTCGCCGTCCTCGCGGAGGCGGCAGCCGTGGCCGATGCGATGCGCGCCGCACACGTGGATCGCCTGGTGGATCGACTCGGGGCCGTAGGCCTCGCCGGCGTGGATGGTGACGTTGATGTTGTTGTCGCGAACGAGCTGGAACGCGGCCTTGTGGTGCTTGGCCGGGTGGTCGTACTCGGCGCCGGCGAGGTCGAAGCCGACGACGCCGCGGTTCTTGTACGCGACCGCGAGCTCCGCCATCTCGAGCGAGCTCTCGGCCGACACGTTGCGGATCCCGCAGAGGATGACGTTCGACTCGATGCCGTACTTGTCCTGCGCGGCGCGGAGGCCCTCGAGCACGGCCTCGACGACGGTGGTGAGCGCGAGACCGCGACGCGTGTGGAGCATCGGCGAGTAGCGGACCTCCATGTAGCGGACGTTCTCGCGCGCGGCGTCTTCCGCGAGCTCGTACGCGGCGCGGGTCAGCGCATCGGCGGTCTGCAAGACGCGCAGCGTGACGTCGAAGGCCTTGAGGTACTCGACGAGGGAGCCGCAGTTCTCGCCGAGGTTCATGGCCTTGCGAAGGCCGTCCTCGTCGCGCGCGGGCAGCTCGACCCGCTGTTTTTCCGCGAGATCCAGGATCGTCGAGAGGCGAAGGGAGCCGTCCAGGTGGACGTGCAGGTCGGTCTTCGGGAGCTTCTCGATGACGTCGAGCGGGATCGTGTGCGGCATGCTTGAAGATATCACAGAGCGTCTCGCCTCGGAATAGCGGCGCCCCGGTGAACGCGGGTCACGGCGGCGTCGGTCCGGACCACGTGCTCGCGCCGGCCTCGCGCGCCGCCCACGCCATGTCCCGGTCCGCTGCAGCGGCCATCGAGTCTCGATCGATCACGATCACGCCGATGTCCTTCCCGCGCAGGGCGTCGACCGCGCGCTTCGCCGCATCCTCGGCACGCATCCCGGATGCGAGGTGCTCGTGCACGCTGCGCGCGAGGCCGAGCTCGATGATGCGCTCGCCGGTGCCGGTCGCGGCCGCGGCGCCGTACGGGCCCGCGTAGAGACCCGCGCCCAGGATCGGTACGTCGCCGACGCGGCCGCGCAAGGTGATCGCCGTCCCGCCCGTCGACAGCGCGACACCGAAGCGGCCGTCGGCGGCGCGCACGGCGACGCCCACCGTATCGGACCCGGCATCGATCGGCCGCGCGTCGATGGAGCCGGCATCGTTCGCGCGCGGCGGAGGCGCCTCGAAATTCCAGCGCGCGCGCCAGTCGAACGTCCGCCACGCCGGCGGCGTCGATGGATCGCCCGCGAGGAGCTTGTCGGTCAGCTCGCGCGTCCGCTTCTTCGACTCGTCCGTCGCGGGATCGTACGGCGCCATGCCGAGCGTTCGTGCGAAGCGCGTCGCGCCGTCGCCCGCGAGGACGAGGTGCGGCGTGTCCATCACCGCGCGCGCGACCTTCACCGGGTTCTTCACGGCCTCGATCGCCGCGACGGCGGCGAATCGTCCGTCGGAGCGCATGACCGAGGCGTCCATCTGGACCGTCACGCCGTCGAGCCGCACGCGAGAGCCGGTGCCTGCGTTGAAGCGCGGATCGTCCTCCATGACGACGACGCCCGCGACGGCGGCATCGACGGGATCGGCTCCTGCCTCGAGCGCGTGGAGCGCCGCGTCGACCGCGGCGCGGCAACCATCGGCGTTCTTCGGCGGAGAGCCCACGCCGCCATGGGCGATGGCTGCGGCGCGGGTCGACGCGGATCGTGGCAGAGGGGCGGCGTCGCTCGACGGCGGCGTCGGCCTCTCGCACGCGACGAACAGCGGCGGACCGGCCGTGACCAGGACGACGATGGCGGAACGAAGGCTGCACATGCGGCGCATCCTAGGCGCCGCATCGCTCGGTGACTCGCGCCGAGAGCGCGCCCTGCGGATGCTCGCCGGAGCCCGTGCATGGGGTCCGCTCAACGGACGAGAATGACACGAGATTATTCTTGCGAACCGCACCCCACCGCGAGCCGGCCGTGCGGGGGTCCCCGACGCGATGTTTTCGGTGTCCTTCGAGCGCTATGGGATCTTCACGTTCTTCGCTTCGGCGTTCTCGGGGTCGAGCTTGACGGCCTCGTCGAGATGCTTCTTCGCGTCGACGTTGCGCTTGAGCGCGACGAGCTCTTGCGCGAGGAGCGCGTGCGCCGTCGCCTTCTCGGGCGGCTTGCCCGGGCACAGCACCGCGGTCTCGAGCTCGTACACCGCCGTGTCGTGCGCGTTCTGCGCCGAGAGCGCTTTTGCGTAGAGCATGTGCGTCTGCGCGCCGAGCACGTCGACGAAGATCGCGCTCTCGCCGATGCGGCGTGCGTCGTCCCAGCGCTTCGCCGCGACGAGCTTCTCGAGCAGGAGCCGCCACACCTTGCGATCGTGCTGCTCGAGCGGCGCGAGCCTCTCGAGCGCGGCGAGCGCGTCGCCCTCGCGCTTCGACTGGTTCGCGAGATCGAACAGCCCCTTCAGCGGCTCGCTCTGGCTCGGGTCGAAGCGATACGCGGCCTCGAGGTGGAAGCGCATCGCGACGTCGTTCTTCTGCTCCTCGGCGAGATCGGCGAGCATCGAATGGACGACGTAGCCGTCGTTGCCGTTGCTCCGCATCGTGTCGAGGTGCTTTCTCGCGGTCTCGATGTCCTTGTCGCCGCGCGCGAGCTGCGCCGCGACGTAGTGCGCATCCGGGCTCCGCGCGTCGATGGCGAGCGCGGCGTCGATCTCCGCCTTCGCCTCCTTCGCCTTCCGCGCGCGAACGAGCGCGAGCGCCATCTCGACGTGAGCCTTCGCGTCGTTGGGTGCACTCTGCAGGTTCTTCTTCGCCTCTTCGAGGTCCTTGCCCTTGAGCGTGAAGAGGTACTGGTTCTTGTAGCGAGAGAGCCGCCCGAGCTGCCACTGGCGGTAGCCGGCGTCGTACTCCTGCGCGGTCACGCCGAACGCGCCCTTGATGACCTCCGGCGTCTTCTTGCCCTGGCCCCAGAGCTTCAGCGCCTCGACGACCTTCGGCATGCCGAACTTCTCGACCGTCCAGATCAGCATCTGGCTCGCGGCGTAGTACGCGACGGTGACGTCGCTCGCGTCGCTCGCGTGCGTGAACGCGCGGTTCATGTCGACCGCGCCGGGGAGCTTGCCGCTGTTGATGGCCTGATAGAGCTCCGGATCGAGCTCGCGCGCCCACTCCGGCCGGCGCGCGATCGTCTCGTACTCGGAGAGGCCTTCGGTGAACCAGCGAGGCACGTGGTTCTTCGAGAGCTGGATGGCGAACACGTGCCCGAGCTCGTGCCAGAGAACGTTGCCGTAGTTGAAGGGCTCGGCCTTCGGGCTGATCGCCGCGACCACGCTCCCGAAGCACACGCCCTGGATGCCGATGTTCGGCAGGCCGCTCGTGCGCACGCTGAACGTCTGGCGCGAGCCGTACATCTCGACCTGCACGGGGACGGTCGGCACGAAGCCGTAGCGCGCCTTCATCGACGCGAACGCCTCGCCGAGCATGCGCGGGACGTAGCGCTCCATGACGGGTCGCTCGTCCTTCGCGTAGCGCACCTTGAAGACACCGTCGGCGAGCAGCTCGTACTCGTTCGGGATGTCCTTCTCGTACATGTTGAGCGTGTTGAAGACGCGGACGTTGAAGTGGTCCTTGCTCCACGCCTTCTGGATGCTCGCCATGCCAGAGGTCTCGTCGCCCGCGCGCATCTGCGTGAGGCCGAGCTCGGCCCACGCCTTGCCGTCGTCGGGATCGAGCTTCGTCGCTTCCTTCATCATCGACACGATGTCGTCGTAGCGATGCTCCCACTCCGCGTACTCGCCGATGATGCCGTACAGCCGTGAATACTGGGGGTTCCGTGAGAGGACCTCCTTCTTCATCGCCTCGAAGCCGCGGAGATCGTCGTCGAGGAAACGCGACGCCGCCCTGAGGCTGAGGAGCTCGAGGTCGTTGGGATCGACGGCGAGGCCCTCGGCGATCGCCTTCTCGGCACCGGCGATGTCCATGTCGCGCAGCGCGATGCCGGCACGCACGGCAAGCGCGCCGGTGTGCTTCGGGTTGATGGCGAGCGCCTGCTTGGCGAGCTTCTCGCCCTCTTCGAAGTCGAGCGTCTGATCGAGCTTCACGCGCGCGAGCATGACGATGGCGTCGGCGCGCTTCGGTGCGACGGCGAGCGCCTCCTTGATCTCTTCTTCGGCGTGCCCGGCGTCGTACTTGTCGAGGAACAGCTCGGCGGCCCAGAGCAGCGTCTCGACGCGCTTCTTGTCCGCCTTCTCGCTCTCCTTGAACGCGGTGTTCGCGTCCTTTGGGCTGCGGAGCAGGAACGCGGCGCGACCGACGTGCGCGTTGCCCTCGGCGTCCTGGCTCGTGATCGTGCCGTCGTTGTATTCCTCGATGACCTTGTGGAGCGGATCGTCGGCGTCCGAGCGCTTGCCGACGTCGATCAGGTACTCACCGAGCAAGAGACGCGCGCGACGCACGTCGGCGCCCTTGCCCGTCTTCACGGAGTCGAGCAGCTTGATCGCGTCGAGCTTCTTGCCGGTCGCCGCGAGCACCTGCGCACGCAGGACGGCGGCCTTCACCTTGTGCGGCGCGGAGGACGCGGCGGCCTGGGCGTGACGATCTGCATCGGCGTACTTGCCCTGCTCGAGGGCGGCCTGCGCGAGCCCGAGCTTCGCATCGGCTTCGCCGGCGCCTTTCACCTGCGCGAGCTCTTTTTCCGCGGTCGGATAATCGCTCGCCGCAAGGGCGGTCAGGCCGTTCGCGAGCGGACCCGAAGCGGGCGCTTTCGGCTGCGCGTCCAGCGTGCCGGATGCGAGGAGAACGGCGACCACGAAAGGAGGGACAATGCGACGCATCGGTGAACATGGAACGTAGCGGAACGTGCGCCCTTTGGTGAGGGGAGGAATACCCTGCGCCTGTCATGACGATCCTCTCTCCACGCCAGCAGACGGTCGCGTTTCGCGGTGTCGTGTTCGTGCTCGTCGCAGCGGCTGCGCTCACCTTCCTCCCGCTGTGGGCGCCGCTCGTGCTCGCGTGCTGGGTCGCGGTGATGGCGCGGCCACTCATGCTGAGGATCTCGAATGCGACAGGCGGTCGTCATCGAGCGGCCGGCGCGCTCGTCGTGCTCCTCGTCATGATCATCTTCGTGCCGCTCGCGGGGTCGGCGGTGTCGCTCGCGCGGGGCGCGATCGATCTCGGCCATAGCCTCCTGCAGTCGCATGGCGCGAAGAGCGCGCTCGTCGCGATCGTCTCCGGCGACTCGTCCGAATCGGGAGGAGATGCCGGCGGCGTCCTCCAGTCGCCGGAGAAGATCGTGTCGCTGCTCCGGGAGCACGGCGCGCAGGCGATGCAGATCGTGAGCGGCGTCGCGGGCGCCGCGACCGAGGCGCTGGTCGGCCTCTTCGTCTTCCTCTATGCGGTATACGTCTTCCTCGTCGACGGGCCCGGCATGTACGAGTGGATCGAGAAGCACGCGCCCCTCGAGCTGGAGCACACGCGCCGCCTCGCCGCGACGTTCGTCGAGACGGGACGCGGGCTGTTCGTGGGCGTCGGCCTCACCGGGCTCACGCAGGGCATCGTCGCGACGATCACGTACGTCGCGCTCGGCGTTCCGCGGGCGCTCGTGCTCGGGCTGCTCACGTGCGTCGCGTCGCTCATTCCGTCAATCGGCACCGCGCTCGTGTGGGTCCCCATCGCGATCGGGCTCGCGCTTGCCGGCAAGACGGTCGCCGCGATCGTCATGGCGGGCGTGGGCGTGCTCGTGATCGGGACGGTCGACAACGTGCTGCGCCCGATGTTCGCGCGCTTCGGACAGCTCGAGCTCTCGACCTTCGTGCTGCTCACGTCGATCTTCGGCGGCCTCGCGATCTTCGGCGGATGGGGGTTCATCCTCGGGCCGCTCTTCGCCCGGCTCGCGAAGGAGGCGCTCGAGATGGCGCGCATCGATCGCCTCCACGACAAGCGTGACGAGATCAATGCAGCGAGAGCGGACGCTGCGCCCGCGAGCGAAACCTGACCCTCGCGCGGCGCACGCATTGCACGGTGATCGGCATGCGCTTCGTCATCACGCTCGCGACGGTGGGTTTCTCGGCTGCACTCTGTCTGGTCCAGGCATGCTCCAGTGGAGGCGATGCCACCCTACCGGACGACGACGCGGGGGCACAAAACCCCGATCCAGGCAGCTCCGGTACGTCGGGTACCAGTGGGACATCGGGGACGAGCGGTACCAGCGGGACGTCCGGGACGAGCGGCACCTCCGGCACGAGCGGCACGAGCGGCACGAGCGGCACGCCGGACTCCGGCTCGGACGCGGCCGAGGGCGGTGACGGCGGCAACGGCAAGTCGGTGATGACGTTCTTCGTGACGAGCACCGGGTCAGGCGCACAAGGCGGCAACCTCGGCGGCCTCGCCGGAGCGGACGCGAAGTGCCAGACGCTCGCGACCGCTGCGGGCGGCGGCGATCACACGTGGAAGGCGTACCTGAGCACGAACACCAACAACGGCGGCACGAAGGTCGATGCGAAGAGCCGCATCGGAGCCGGCCCGTGGAGGAACAAGAAGGGCACGCTCATCGCGAACACGGTCGCGGAGCTCCACGGCGCGGCGTTCAACATCAAGACCGCGGACAACATCGACGAGAAGGGCGCGGCGGTGCCGGTCGTAAACCCCAACCGCCACGACATCCTCACCGGCACCGCGCCGGACGGCACCGCGCTGACGACGAACTGTCAGAACTGGACGTCCAACTCGAACAACAACGCGGTGCAGGGCTTCGTCGGTCATGCCGACTCCGAGACGACCGCGGGCATGGCCGCCGACAAGTGGAACAACGCCCACGTCGTGAACGGCTGCTCCGAGGGCAAGCTCAACGCCGTCGGCGGCGACGGCCGCATCTACTGCTTCGCGACGAACTGATCGCGAGCGGCTACGACGACGGCATCGCGCGGACGCTGCCCTTGCCGGCATGCCACGCGTACGCGAGCACGTCGTCGCTCGTCATGCCGAGGCGCGCGGCGAGTCGGCCGCAGTGCTCGACGAGATCGCGCGGGACGAAGAACGTCCACATCTTGCGCTTCATCGACTCGCCGCTGTCCTTCGGCGCAGCGACGACGATCGACGAAGCAAGCTTCGGGAGCGTGGTGCCGACGCAGTAGACGAGCAGCCAGCTCGGCGAACGATCGAGGCGAGCAGCCTCGGTCGTGACCTCCTCGAAGAACGAAGGATCCCCGGAGACGCGGATGGCGACCTTATCCATGCGCACAGGGTTCGCTCCAACGCTGAGAGCGGGCCAACTTTCGGGAGAGTTTTTGGGAGTCAAAGAGTACGAAGCATTTCGACCGCGTCTTCGTCGTCCGCGTAGTAGCGCGGGCGGATGTTGAAGCGGGTGAAGCCCTGAGATTCGTAGAGCGCGATGGCCGGCGTGTTGCTCGCGCGGACCTCGAGGAGGATGCGCGTCACCGCGTGGCCGCGCGCGTAGGACAGGAGATCGTTCATCAGCGCGCGGCCGATGCCCTGGCGACGTGATGGGATCGCCACGGCGACATTGAGGAGCTGGACCTCGTCGAGGACGTGCCAGAAGAGCGCGTAGCCGACGAGGCGACCCGCTTCATCGCGGGCGGCGCGCAGGCGCGCCCACGGGCGCACGAGCTCCTCGCGCAGGCTCCGCTCCCGCACCACGCGCGGATCCTCCGCACCGGCGCCGAGCTCACTCGGGACGAACGCCTCGAGATCGATGTCGATCGCTGCTTCGAGATCGGCTTCCGTCATCGCGTCGATCGCGGTCATGCGTCGACCCCGCTCACACCAGCGGACGAGACGGAGGCGGACGCGAGCCCGGCGGTGGACGCGACGGCGGCTCGCTCACGCGGCCCTCGGGGACGCGGCCGAGCGCGCGCAGACGCGGCGCGAGCGCATGCACGTCGAGCGCGAGACGCAGCGAGCCGTCGCCCCGCACGATCGCGCCGGCGAACGGCCCCATGCCGCGGAGCAATGGCGAGAGCTCGCGCACGAGCACTTCTTCGGTGATGCCGACCGCATCGACGCCGACGGCGAGACGCGACGAGACCTCGAGGCCGACCTCGAGATCGACGACGTACGGTGCACGGTCCATGTTCGCCGCATCGAGACACGCCGCCAGGTGCGGGACGCGCTCCGCCTCCGGACCGTCGTTCAGACGAACGCCGCGCGTGTGCAGCGCCGGCAGCGCGTGCTCGATGCCACCCGCCGTGACCCACAGCACGGTGCCGAGACCGGTCTCGATCGGGACGTCGACGCGTGCCTCGAAGCCCCAGCGAGGACGGCTCGACAGGCGGATCGTTCCGCCGAGCTTCTGCACGGACGCGAGGGTGATGTCGAGACCGATGCCGCGTCCGGCCAGGAGATCGGGGCTCTGCCCGCGCGTCGAGAAGCCGGGCAAGAAGAGGAGCTCCAGCAGCGTCTGATCGTCCGCGGCCTCCGCGAGCACCTCGGTGACGACGCCCGAGTCGACGGCGCGCGCGCGGACCGCCGACACATCGACGCCGGCGCCGTCGTCGGAGATCGTGACCACGAGGCGGCTCGCGATCTTGCGTGCGGAGAACGTGATCGTGGCCTCGCGAGGCTTGCCGAGCGCCTCGCGCTCGTCGGGCGTCTCGATGCCGTGGGCGATCGCATTGCGTGCAAGCTGCAAGCAAGGCTCGACGAGCTGCTCGGCGAGACGGCGATCGATCGGCTCGTCCGCTCCGACGGTGCGGATCGCGAGGAGGCGCCCCGTGCGACGCGCCTCGGCGAGCGCGGCCGACGACAGTCGCGCGAACATCCCGCGGATCGGCGTCTGGCGCATCGCCGACAGGAGCTTCTTCGCCGCGCCGGCGTTGTCCTTGAGCGCGTGATCGCTCTCCTCGAGCTGCTCGGACACGTGATCGAGCTCGTCGCCGAGCTCCGCGAGCGTCTGCGCTGCGCGCTCGACACGACGGAGCGCGGCAGCGGGCGCGCCCCACGGACGCGGCGGACCGATGAGACGCAGCGCTTCGGCCAGCTCGGCGCGGAGGCGCCGCAGCGTGCGCGCCTGCGAGCTCGCACGAACGACGCGCGCGGCGACGCGCTCGCGCGCCACGGCGATGCCGCCGACGTGATCGAGGAGACGATCGACCGACTGCGCCGAGACGCGAATCGTCGCGTCGGTCTCGCTCGTGCGCGTCTCGTCGTCGGGCCATGCGCTCGGACGCTGCGAAGGCCGATGCGGCGGACGCGGGCGCGCAGGAAGTCCGCGCAACGCGGCGAGGGCGGCCTCGGGCTCGTCGACGAGACCGCCGAGGACGGCGCGATAGCTCGCGACCTCCTGCAACGCCGCGGTCGCGCTCTCGCGGGTGGACGCCGCGTTGCGGAGCCGCTCTTCGAGGCCGTGACAGAACCACGCCATCGGCTCGTCACCCGCGGCGCTCGCGGCGCCCTTCATGGTGTGGATGTGGCGATAGATCGTCGAGGTCGCATCGATCGCGTCGACGTGGCTGCCGAGCGCCTCGTCGATCTGCGCGAGGCGATCGACGATCTCCGCCACGTACTGCGAGCGAAGAAGCGGCTCGAGAATGCCCGGCACGAGATCGGGCGGCGGCTCGGGCCACGCATGATCGATCGCGGTCTGACCGGCGGAGAGCCGGCGGATCGCGCGCTTGACGGTCTCGACGATGTCCTCGAGCGCAGCGTGCTCACCCTCGCGAAGCCGTCGTTCGAGACGCTGCATCGCGCTCGCGAGCTCCGGCTCGCCCGCGAGCCCCGCCGAGCCCTTGAGCGCATGCACCGTTCGACGCGTCGCTTCGAGCGCGCCTTCATCGCGGTTTCCCGCGTTCTGCTCGAGCGAGACGAGATGGCGCTCGAGCTCCATCGTGAGGAGGCGCGTGAGCTCGGGATCGCGCGTCGACATCGAAGACGCTCCTCAGCCGGGCTCGTCGTCCTCGCCGTCGAGCATGCGCGCGAGCGGCTCGAGGACGGGACGCAGCGCGCTGACGACGAGCGTCTGCGGGACCTTGCCGCTCAACGTGCCGAGCGCCGCGACGAGCGCGCGCGCATGATCGGTCGCCTCGGCGATCGCACGCGCCGTCTCCGGATCGCTGCCCGTCGCCTTGCGGAGGCGATCGCCGATGTCGACCAGCGCACGCTCGGCGTCGGCGGACGCGCCGCTCACGCGAGCCGCTTCCTGCGCGACCTCGGCGGCTGCTTCACGCGTCCGATCGAGGCTCGCGTTGACCTGGAGGAGCTCGCTGCCGATCTCGGCGAGCGTGGTCGACAGCTCGCGCGAAGCCTCCGAGCCGCGCGTGGACTGGGCGCGGACCTCGTCCGACACGAGCCCGAGCGCCTGCGAGGCGCCCTCGCCCATGCGCGCGCCCTCGAGGCCGGCATTCAGCGCGACGAGCTCGAGCCGCGCGAACGAGTCGACGATGCGCCCGAAGCTCGTCGAGAGATCCTGCGCGCGGGCCGAGACGGCGCGCGCGCGATCGGCGAGCGCATCGACGGTGCCGCGCTGCTTCGCGACATGCGACGCGATCCGCTGGGCCGCTTCGCCCGAATCGCGCACGGCGGTCGCGGCCCGCTGATGTGCCGCCCAGAGCGCGCTCTCTTCGATCGCGCTACGCCCGTTCGTGGGGCTGGTGCGAGAGCCGCGTCGGAGGAGCCGGAAGAGGCGTCGCTTCGAGTTGTCGGAAGGCGGCGACATCGAGCTGGAGGCTACACCCGTTCAAACGACCTTCATACGGCCCAGCGGCCCTCGCGAAGGCGGGCGACGACCTCCCCGACGTCGAAGAGCGGAGCCGGCGCACCGCCGTGCTCGACGTGCTCGGGATCGGTCGCCTCGAAGAAGCCCGTCGCGACGATCTCGAGGCCGACGAGCCCGACGCGCTCGCCGAGGTAGGTGCACACGAGCATGGGTCGGTTGTCGGCGCGTGAGCGTTGGGTAGGCGGGGGGCGTCGCGATCCGCGCCCGTCGAGCTCGCCGATCGCGACGACCGGGACCATCTCGCCCTCGACCAGCGCGACGCCGACGAGATCGACCGGCGCGCCGGGCACACGGGCGACGCCGGGCATCGGCAGGACCTTGGCCGCGATCGTCGCGGGCAGGAAGAACTGCGCGTCGCCGACGCGAAAGACCACCCCGCCCGTCATGGTCGCGGTCGCGGTCGTATCCGCGTCCGCGCTCATGCGGTCCTCCGGCGGAGGACGCGCGCCTCGAGGAACTGCACCAGCACGCGGCAAGCATCGAAGCTCGACATGTGGCTCGCCGCGATGATCGCGCGGACGGTGCGCTCGCCGTCGACCGCGTCGAGGACGACCTTCTCCTTCGCAGGCAGCGTGCCCATGTCGATCGAGCGGAGCGCGAGGTCGTCACGGACGAGCACCGCGTCGAAGCTGCCGATGGTGCGCTCGAGGACACGCCACTCGTCGACGCGGCGGAAGCCCTCCATCACGACGGACGCGACCGGCATTCCCAGCTGAGCGCTCTCGACGACGTCGCTCGCGGGCTCGGCGCGGAAGTCGAAGCGCCCCTTCGACCAGCGGAGCACCTCGTACAGCAGCTCGCTCGATTGCCGCGTGAGCGCGTTGCGGAGCTGCGATTCGGTGATCTTGCCGTACGCGAGCAGCGCCGAGCCGAGCAAGCGCCGCCGCGGATCCGGCTCGGTCTCCGGCGGCAGCGAGCCGGGAACGCGCGACGGTCGCGTGGCCGTGGCGACGGAGGTGGGAAGGCCGGGCATCGTGACCCGCCCGTGCGGATCGTCTCGCTCGGTATCGGGTCCCTTCACGCTGATGAGCGGCTCGCTCGGCTGGGTGCCGGGCGCCGCGCCGCCGTCGCGGACGTTCACGCGCGAGGGCGGAGCCTCGTCGCCGGCGTCCGGAGCCTCGCTCGCGCGTCGCCGCTTCATCACGTCGTCGATCTGCACGGGCGTGAGGATGCCTTCCTCGACGAAGTAGCGCCCGAGACGGAACTCGTCGCCGGCGCCGTTCGACTGCACGAGATCGATGAGCCCCTTGCGGAACGTCGCGACGACGTCGGCGGTCCCGCTCCGACACACGAGCACCCCGGTCTGGTTCTCGACCTGGAGGAGCTGGAGGATGGCGCCGATCGGCACGACCCCGAGATCGCCGCTGAGCACCGCGCGGCCGGCGTTCTCTCCGCCGCGCTCCATGTCGTGCACCGCCTCGACCATCTCGAGGAGCGCGTCCTTCGCGAGGCGCTCCGTGAGCGCGGCAGCGAGCTCGCCGGGGCTCGCGTTCGGCTTCTCGCCCATCGTGCGCGTGACGATGTGCGCGAGCTTCGTCGCGACGATCTGCGCGACGTGGGTGCGTCGCGTCTCGAGCTCGATGGGCGGTGACGGCGGCTCCTCGGGATCGAGATCGGGAAGGCGTGCGGAGCTCGCGAGACCGCTGTTCACGCGGCGCAGCGCGTTCTCGACGACGGCGACGAGCGCCTGCGCGTCGAAGGGCTTCGTGATCGCGTCGATGGCGCCGGTCTGCTGCACGAACTGATCGCGGATGCGATCGCTCTTCGCGCTCATCAGCACGACGGGCGTCATCGACAGCTCGAGATCGGCGCGGAGCGCGCGGCAGAACTGGTAGCCGTTCATGCGCGGCATCACGAAGTCGAGCAGCACGAGATCGGCCTTCACCTCGCCGCTCTGGAGAGCGGACAGCGCGTCTTCGCCGTCGGACGCGAGCGCGGCCTCGTAGCCGTGCCTCTCGAGGATCGCGGACACGACCCGACGAATGGTGGGGCTGTCGTCCACGACGAGGATGCGCGAGCTCATGGGTGGGGGGTCAGCCGGCGCCGGACTCCGGGCGGGCCGCGGGCTCGCGCGACGTTACCATCGCGACAGCGCCCACGGAAACCGCGTAAACTAGGTGGCTCGTGAAGACGCTGATTCGAGGTGGGACGCTCGTCACCTGCGCGGGCGACGGCACCGACGACCAGGCCATCCAGGGCGACGTCCTCGTCGAGGACGGCCGGATCGTGGCGGTCGGCAAGGTGCCGCAACGATTGCTCGAATCGAGCGGCGAAGCGGGAGGGCGGCGAGGCCTCGTTCGGGTGCTCGACGCGAGGGGCTGCGCCGTGACGCCCGGGCTCGTGCAGGCGCACGTCCATCTCTGCCAGGTGCTCTTCCGCGGCGCCGCCGACGATCTCCCGCTGCTCGAGTGGCTGAGGCAGCGCATCTGGCCGTACGAGGCCGCGCACGACGAGCGTTCGCTCGCCGCGAGCGCGGAGCTCGGTCTGCTCGAGATGACGCTCGCGGGCACGACGACCATCCTCGACATGGGCACCGTGCATGCGTACGACGCCGTCTTCGATGCGTGCGAGCGCGCCGGTATCCGCGTGTTCGGCGGCAAGACGATGATGGACGCCGGCGACGGCGTGCCGAAGGGTCTGCGCGAGACGACGAAGCAGAGCCTGCGCGAGGCGGACGGGCTGCGCGAGACGTGGACCGGCAAAGGCAACGGCCGGCTCGGTTACGCGTATGCGCCCCGGTTAATCCTGTCGTGCACCGAGGAGCTGTTCCGCGGGACCGCCGAGCGATCGAAGGCGACGGACGCGCTGCTCCACAGCCACGTCGCGGAGCATCCGGACGAGCGCGCGACAGTACGGAAGGTGCTCGGCGACGACGACCTCGCGATCCTGCGGCGCTGGGGATTTTCAGGGCCGAAGACGCTCCTCGCGCACGGCGTGCAGATCCGCGACGACGAGGCGGACGCGCTCGCGGAGGACGGCACGCGCATCGTGCATTGTCCCAGTGCGAACCTCAAGCTCGGCTCCGGCATCGCGCGCGTGCACGAGCTCGACACGCGCGGCGTGATGCTCGCGCTCGGAGCGGACGGCGCGCCCTGCAACAACAACCTCGATCCGTGGACGGAGCTTCGCTTCGCGGCGTTGCTCGCGAAGATCCGTACGTCGACGACCGCGCTTCCGGCGCGACGTGCGTTCCGCCTGGCGACGATCGACGGCGCGCGCGCGCTCGGCCTCGGCGACGTGACGGGCTCGCTGGAGGTCGGCAAGCGCGCGGACATCGTGGTGGTCCGCACGGACGGCGCGCACGTGGAGCCGTGCGGCGACGTGTTCTCGCGGCTGGTCTACGCGTGCACGTCGACCGACGTGGTGCATGTGCTGATCGACGGCGTGCAGGTCGTCCGCAACGGCGAGCACCAGCTGCTGGACCACGATGCGGTGCTCTCACGAGCGCGTAGAGAAGCCAAAAAGCTCACCGCACGCGCCAAGGTGTAGAGCCCGAGACGAGAGGGACAGAGAAAAGCGGAACCGCGGAACGAGAGCTGGAGGGTTGCCCCTCTATTTCTTGTTTTGCCCTCGTCGCTGTTCGCGAAACTCTAAGCACGCTCCCACGCGCGTTGCGCGCGGGAGCGTGCTCCGAGTTTCGCTCACTTAATGGAGTCTCCGACCCGACCTGCCAGCAGATCCCGCAATTTCGGGCGTATTCCGAGCACGTGAGTCGGTAGCACGAGGGTGAAATGGCGGATCGCCCTGGAAGCTCGGATCGGAGATCTCCCATTGGTGAGCGAGTTTCGCGAACGGCGACGCGGGTCCAGCGAGGAACAGAGGGGCAACCCTCCAGCTCTCGTTCCGCGCTTCCGCGCTTCTCTTTCACTCTCGTCACGTCTCGTCGCGCTTAAACGAAAGAGAGGACGAGCTTTGCCCGTCCTCTCTTCTTCGCGCCTTCGCGCTTTTCTCAGTCTTCTCGGATGCGAGCCCAGTACGAGCTTAGTGCGGCGGCTCCGGCGGGGTGTCGTCGGACTGAACGCAACCCGACAGGTCGAAGAACATGAACTCGAGCGCCTTCTGCTGCGCCGAGAGTCCGCCCGGGGCCGGGCAGCCGTTCGGGAAGGACGCGCCGCCGGCGCTGATCCCCATGAGGTGGAGGTCCGAATAGACCGCGCGACCGCACTGATCCTCGGGCGCCGCCGCCGTCGGGGCGTTGAACGAGAAGTAACGGACCTCGTTGTCGCTCTTCTTGATCCAGCTCTGCGCCGGAGCGTTGACGCTCGAGAGAGAGTTGGTGACGTCCGTGAGCTGGATCTGACCCTTGCTCGACGAGGCGTTCACGTTGACGAGCCAGTCGGCGAAGGATGCGCCCTTGGGGAACGTCTGGTCGACGTTGTACGCGCCGGAGCCGCCGCCGCTCGCGTTCCAGTTCGCGACCTGCTGCCAGTCCTGCTGGGGCGAGTTCTTGAACCACGTGTAGTGGAAGTGCGTCGCGAAGATCTTGCCGCCCATGTTGGCGTAGTCCCACATCGCCTGGCGCGCGCCCGGCGGCTGTGCGCCGTTGCCGAGGGGCTCTCCGCCCTTGTTCTCGTTCGTCTCGCTGCACTCGCACGACAGCATGACCATGTCGTACTTGGCCATCTTCGTCTGGTCGTTCCAGAGCTCGCCGAGGTTCGCGCCCGAGCCGCCCGCCTGCGGAGCATTCGGGAAGTCGCCGCCGGAGCCGTTGAACACGTGGATGTGTCCGGAGGTGTCCGCGCCGGGCACGAACTCCTTGTCGTCGATGCCGATGCCGCGGAGGAGGCACTCGAGCGCGTCACAGCCACCGGCGGTGACCGCGATGTGCGGCATGTCACCTTCGGAGCCGTTCTTCGGAAGACGGAACTCGCGATCGGGGACCTTGTTCTCGTCACAGCTCTTCGTGACGTCGAACTTCAGCTTGCGGCGCCACTTGCCGACCTGGATGACGATCGGAACGTCCTTGTCGACCGGCACGTCCTTGAGCTCGAACTCACCCTTCGTGTTGGTGAGCGTGCTGACCATCGGGCTGAGCGCGACGCTCGCGCACGTCTCGCAGCTGACGCCTTCGGTGATCTCGGGGAGATCGGCATCGCCGTTCGGACCGCCCGGGATGTAGACCATGACGTTGTAGAGCGCGTTCGCGCCGGCGGGGTCGTAGACCTTGCCGGTGATCGTCGTGGTCGTCGCGTCGTCCGCGCACTTCTGCCGCTTGCACTCGAGCCCCTGGCACGGCGTCGCGCCGGGGACGAAGCCGGTTCCGCCCTCGAATCCCGCGTCGGGCTTGTCTTCGGGCACGAAGCCGCTCCGCTTCGCCGGGCTGCTGCACGCAGCGATGGCGAGGGCAACTCCAGCGGCGACGAGGCCGAGGGGTGCGAGAGTGGTCAGACGCGAGCGATTGAGCATGAGTGGCTCACTCCTTATTCCGGTTTTCCGCAGGGACTTCATACAGATGCAGAACTTGCCCGAGACCTTGCCACCCCTCATGGAGGAGAGGTACGACGTCTATGGATCCAGCCCACACCACCCGACGGGGACCGTGAAATGACCTGGGATCGGCCTCCGCGCAAATTTTTTCTTCGTCTCGGGCGAAGAGAGTTCGCCGGCTTGATGGCCGCCGCGCTCACGACCCGTCACGCCGGCGCGGACGAAAGCTCGGAACTCAGCGATGATCTGAGGAATTTGACGCTTCTCGACCTCACCGAAGGAGGTCGCCGGTTCGTGGTGGTCGCCCCCAAGTACCTCGAGCCGGGTCGAAAGCTACCCCTCGTCGTGCTGCTCCACGGCCTCGGCGAGACCACGAACGAGCGGCTCGGCGCGTATGCCTGGGTCGAGAAGTACGGGCTCGGCAGCGCCTGGCAGCGAATGAAGCGGGCGCCCCTCGAGCGGACCAGCACCCGGGGCGAATGGACGGACGTTCGGCTCGCCGAGGTGAACGCGGAGCTCGCGGCGCGGCCCTTCCGCGGAATGATCATGGCGTGTCCGTTCATGCCGAACCCTTCGAGCGCCGCGGAGCTCGACGCGTACGCGCGGTGGATCGAGCAGTCTCTCGTTCCGCGCGTCCGGAAGGAGACGCAGGCGAGCGAGAGCGCCGCGCAGACGTATCTCTGCGGCGTGTCGCTCGGCGGGTACGTCTCGCTCGAGATGCTCACGCGTCTGCCGAACCTCTTCGGTGCGTGGGCCGGCGTGCAGACCGCGATCGGGACCTTCGCCGCGCCGCGCTACGCGGAGAAGATCGCAAGCGAATGGAAGGGCCCGCATCCGATGCTGCTGCTGACGAGCACGCAGGATCACTGGAAGGCGTCGAGCGACGCACTTGCCGCGGCATTCAAGGCGAAGAACCTCGCGGCGACGTACCGCGTGGTGCCCGGACCGCACGATCAGCCATGGCTTCGCGAGGCGGGGACGATCGAGGCGCTCTTGTGGCTCGACCGTATCGGCTACGGTGGCGCTGCGACGTCACCGCGATGACACGCCGACGCGGAAAAATAGGCCGGACGACCGTCCGCTAAGACAGAGGAAACGACACCGCGAGCGCGTACGAAGCTTGGGTCCCCGTCGGATGCGGGACTAGCGTCGCAACGTAATTCACGAGGCCGCGCCTGCCCCGCTGGCGACGTCGCGCCTGCTGAGGAATCCGATGGAGGACACCATGAACGCGATGAGCCAGATGCCGATGAACATGCCGATGAACATGATGGGCAGCTCGATGCCGATGATGAACGGCATGATGCCGGGCATGGGCATGGGCATGATGCCGGGCATGGGCATGGGCATGATGCCGATGATGAACGGCATGATGCCGGGCATGGGCATGGGCATGATGCCGGGCATGGTCATGGGCATGAAGCCGATGATGAACGGCATGATGCCGCGCATGGGCATGATGATGCCGATGATGATGAACGGCATGATGCCGATGATGTGCAAGATGTCCTGCGAGATGACGAAGGACGGCATGATGATGAAGATGATGCCGACCGACGCGTCGATGATGCCGCGCATGCAGGAGCGCTGCGAGGCCATGACGTCGATGATGGCCATGGGCGCGCCGATGATGATGATGTGCGGCGGCATGCCGATGATGATGTGCATGCCGACGAAGTGACGGCGAAAGCGAGCTGACGAGGCTCGAGAGAACCCGCGCCGGCCGAGAGGTGGCGCGGGTTTTCTGCATTTCGATACGCTCGTCAGGTGGCCGTGACATCGCTCGAAGAAGGCTCCGTCGTCGGGCGGCGCTATCGCCTCGAACGCGAGCTGTCGCGGCAGGGCGGCATGGGCGTGGTGTGGACCGCGATCCACCTCGTCACGAAGCGACGCGTCGCGATCAAGCTCCTGCGCAGCGGTGGTCACGACGATGCCGCCTCGCGCGCGCGTCTGCTGCGCGAGGCGCGGGCGTCGTGCGCGGTCGATCACCCGAACGTGCTGCCCGTGCTCGACGTGATCGATGCCGACGGCGCGCCGGCGCTCGTGATGGAGCTGCTCGAAGGAGAGTCACTCCGCGAACGGCTCGAGCGTCGGGGGACGTTGAGCGTCCGCGAGACGTGCGCGCTGCTCCGGCCCGTCGCCGAGGCGCTGGGCGCGGCGCACGCGGCGCGAATCGTCCATCGCGACGTGAAGCCGGAGAACATCTTCCTCGTGGGCGAAGAGCCCGTCGTGAAGGTGCTCGATTTCGGTATCGCGAAGATCGTCGCGACCGAGGAGGCAACGACGAACCTGACCGAGACGGGGGCAATGCTCGGAACGCCGTATTACATGTCCCCGGAGCAGGCTTTCGGCGAACGCGACGTCGGCCCGGCCGCGGATGCGTGGGCGCTGGGCATCGTGCTCTACGAGTGCCTGACGGGCGAGCGCCCGACGCAGGCGGAGAACCTGGGCCAGGTGATCAAGCGCATCACGCAGGAGCGCATCGTTCCGGTCGAGGAGCGGGTGCCCGTCGTCCCGGCGGAGCTCGCATCGTTGCTCGGGCGCCTCCTGGAGCGCGACGCCGCGGCGCGCGAGATCGACATGGCCCGCATCGCGAGAGTGCTGGCGTCGTGCACAACAGAGCCTCCGGAGGTCGAACCGACCTCGAAGCCTCCGCGTCTGCGAGCGCTCGTCGCTCTGGCCCTGCTCGCGATCGCGGGCCTCGCGGCGCTCGCCGCGGGCTGGACGCGCGCGCCGGCGGTCTCGAGGGACGTGATCGCGTCGCCGCCGCCTCCCGCTTCCGCCTCCGCCTCCGCCTCCGCCTCCTCCCTCGCGTCCGCTTCCGCTTCCGCCTCCGCCTCCGCCTCCGCCCTCGCGTCCGCGTCCGCCTCCTCGCACCCCCTCACCCCGGCGCCGCCGCCCATCGCCATCCGCACGCCACCACCGACCGCCTCCGCGCAAGCCGCCCCCGTCGCGTCGACCGCCGCAACGGACGCCGGCGCGACCGGCCCAGGCCACGTGATCATCACCGCGCCGTTTTGAGAGAGCGCGCTCCCGCTCCCCTCCCCCGCGTCGGCTACACTCGCCCGCGATGCCCTCGCTCGCCGCGCGCACGCTGACGGCACTCTTCGCCGCCGCGTTGCTCTCCGTCGCCGCGCCGCGCATCGCGCGCGCCGAGCCGCGTGAAGAGGCTCGCGAGCTGTTCGCGACCGGCGCCGAGCTCGTCAAGGCCGCCAAGTGGTCCGAGGCGCTCACCGCATTCGAGCGGAGCTTCGCGCTCGTGCCTCATCCCGTGACGCTCTTCGACATCGGCGCATGCGAGCGCGCGCTCGGCAGCTACGCGCGCGCGCGTCGCACGCTCCTCCGCGCGCGCGAGCTCGATCGCGCAGGCAAGAGCGGTACGTTGCCCGAGTCGGCGCGCAGCGACGTCGAGGCGTTCCTCGCGGAGATCGCGGCCATCCTCGTCATCGTCGACGTGCATCTCGATCCTCCCACAGCGACCATCGCCGTCGACGGCCGCCCGCTCGAGACGACGACGGCCGGCGCGGTGCCCACGCTCACCGCGGGCCTCGCCGCGCCCGGTCCCGGACACGCGCCGCCCTCCGGCGACTTCCGCCTCGAGCTCGATCCCGGCGCGCACGTCCTCGTCCTCGCGCGGCCCGGCTTCGAGGACGTCGTGCGCCGCGAGACCTTCGCGAAGGAACGACCGAGCTCGCTCGATCTCGTCCTCGCGCGGCTCGACGGCGCGCTCGACGTCCGCGCCGATCGCTCCGGCTCGGCGGTCTTCGTCGACGGCATCGACGTCGGAGCGGCGCCCGTGACGGTGCGTCGTCCCGCAGGGCGTTACCACGTCGCCGTGCGCAAGACCGGCTTCGTGCCGTTCGAGACGGACGCCGTGCTCGAGCCCGGTGGCCGCGTCGAGCTCTCGGCGCCGCTCGCGCCGGAGAAGACGCCCGTCACCAAGACCTGGTGGTTCTGGACCGTCGCCGGCGGCGTCGTCGCGCTCGCGACCGTCACGACGTACTTCGCGACACGCCCCGATCCGGAGCGACCGGCAGCGAACGGCGGAGGCCTGGGATGGGTGCTCCGCACGCCATGACGACCGCACGTGCGCTCGCGTGCTCGATCGCGCTCGTCGCGGCCACCGCGTGCACGACGCGAGAGCTCCCGCCGCTCGGTGAGGTCGTGGTCGTCGTCGACACGGATCTGCCGGTGCCGCGCGTCGTCTCCGCGCTGCGCGTCGACACGTATGCGAATGACGGTACCTGGCTCGAATCACGCGACATCGCGCTCCGCGATCCGCGCGACTGGCCCGCGAGCTTCAGCGTGCAGGCCGCCGACGACGCCCGCGATCGCGACGTCGTGATCCGCGTCCGCGTGCACGGACAGCGCATGCGCGACGTCGTCTCGGGACCGCGCCTCGTCGTGGGCGGCGCGGACGTCACGCCGCTGTCGGAGCCCGAGCCTGCGCTCACGGTCGATCGCCTGTTGCTCGTGCGGCTCCGTCCCGGCGAGCGCGGACGCGCGCAGGTCGTCGCGCGCGCCGCATGCGCAGCGATCCCTGCGAGGCTCGACGGCGCCGCGCTCGCGACGTGCGACGACGGCGCCCTCGCGCCTGCGCAGCTCGTCACGCTCGAGCCCGAACTCTCGACGCCGTCGACGAGCGTCGTCGGCACCGCCGAGCGCAGCGCATGCAAAACGACGGTCGCGAGCGATCGCGCGTGCGTCGAGGGTGGCGCATTCGTCAT
>JAQBQJ010000350.1 GCA_028287065.1 Labilithrix sp.
GAGACCTATCGAGCGCACCATGCCCAGGTGCGCGCGTTCGCGCGACGGCTCGTCGGAGATCCCATGATCGCCGAGGACCTCGTGCACGAGGTGTTCGTCGCGCTGCCCGGCTCGATGCGGAGCTATCGCGGTGACTGCACGCTGAAGAGCTGGCTCGTCGCCATCGCCGTTCGGCATGCGCAGCATCACGTGCGCGCGGCGCAGCGAAGGCGCGCCGCCGAGGGACGCATGGCGCTCGAGCCACGCGACGTCGCGCCGATGCCCGACGCCGAGCTCGAACGCGCCGAGCTCGCACGCGTCCTGACGGCGGCGCTCGACGAGCTGCCGCTCGATCAGCGGATCGCCTTCGTGCTGTGCGAGGTCGAGGAGCGGACGAGCGCGGAGGTCGCGCGGATGCTCGGCGAGAACGACGCGACGATCCGGAGCCGCGTCTTCCACGCGAAGAAGAAGCTCAAAGAGAAGCTCGCATCGAAGGAGGTCGCGCGATGAGCGACGACCTCCTCGGACGCGCGACGAAGGCGCTCCGCGAATCGACCGGCGCTGCGAACGACGACGACGGCGCGCTCACGCTCGCCCGCATCGAGCGCTCGCTCAGCGGCGCGCGCACGCTCGGGTCGTCGCGCCGCAGGAAGTGGACGCGCTTCGTGGCGATGCCGATCGCGGCGGTGTTCCTGGTGGTGAGCGCGTGGGCGAGCGCGTCGGGAAGACTCGGCGCGTGGCTGGGGATGAAGAGTGGGAACGAGAGTGAGAGGAGCGTTGGGGAGAGCGAGAGGAATGGTGGAAACGGAAATGGAAATGGAAATGGAAATGGTCTGAGCCCCGTGCCCGTGCCCGTGCCCGTGCCCGTGCCCGTGCCCGCCTCCGCTTCCGCCGTCGCGTCCGCCGTCGCGGTCTCGGTCGCGCCTCCGCCCAACCCCGACGCCCTTTACCGCGCCGCCCACGACGCCCACTTCTCCCGTCGCGACTACCCCGCCGCCATCAAAGCCTGGGACGCCTACCTCGCCTCCGCCGGGCCCGGCGGGCGCTTCACGCTCGAGGCTCGTTACAACCGCGCCGTCGCTCTCGTGAAGGCTGGCCGCACGAGCGAAGCGCGCGCGGCGCTCCAACCCTTCGCCGACGGCGAGTACGGCAACTATCGCCGCGACGAAGCCGCCGAGCTCCTTCGAACGCTCGACTGATCTCCCGCCACGCTCGAACGACCGGACGCGTGCACCGACGCGGATGGCCGCGCTTTGTCTTCAACCTCCACGGAGTCCCGATGAAACGCTTTCTTTCTCTCCTGGCCCTCCTTCCTCTCTTCGCGCTCGCCGCCTGCGAGTGGCACGTCAGCGACGATCGCCGCGACACCTCGTCGAGCGCCGCTTCGTCCCGTGAGCCCGCGCGGGGAGGGTCCTCCACCCCCTCGTCCGCCGATGGCGCCGCGCCGACGTGCGACGTGAAGCTCGATCGCTGGAAGGAGCTCCTCGTGATCAACCGGAGCGTCCTCCTCGATCGCCGCGCGAAGAACGACGTCGCCGGCGCGCCGTGGAGCTTCCGAACGCGTCTCGAGGAGCTCGCCGGCTCTCCGGACGACGCCCCCGCGCTCGCCGCCGCATGGCTCGACGAATGGAAGACGCGCACGTCCGTCGGTGCAGACGGCGCACCGGTCACGCCGCGCCCCGCCGTCGAGGACGTTCTTCTTGCCCCCTGGCGCTACGATGCGAGCGCGCCGCTCGCCGTCGATCGCGCACCGTTCCGCCTCGTCGCGATCGCGAACCGCCTCGATCTCCGCGAGAACCCGCTCGGGTGCGAGGGTGCGTCCGGCGAGCTGCGCTTCGTGTACACGGCCGTCGACGCAAAGACGCGCCTCGCGATCCCATTCTCGGTCATCGTCGAGGTCCCCTACCCCGCCTCGCGCACACCCCGCGACTGGGCGTCACGCTGGCACGACATCGCGAAGCTGCCGTTCGGTGCAGACTACAACGAAGCGCTCGCGACGCTCACCGCCGAGATCACGTCGAAGGCGTCGCGCTCGGCGACCCGCGTACGCACGAACGAGGTCGCGCTCGGCGCGAAGCTCGGCTTGCCGTGGGAGCTGCGGGAGTTCGGACTGGATCCGTCTCCCGGCGGAGCGCGCCTCGTCGAGGTGCCGCTCGCGACGACGCCGCGCATCGAGCTCGAACGGAGCCCGTCGCTCGATGCGTGGGCGCAGGACAACGCGTCGAAGGTCCTCGCCGGCACGCACGTGCTCCCCGGCGGCATGCAAGCGGGCGCCGCGCCGATGCGAACGTCGTTCTTCCAGTGGCCTTCGAACACGATGCCCGAGGACGTTCGCCACGCGCTCAGCATGGCCACGTGCAACGGGTGTCATGGCGGCGAACGGCCTGGCGATCTCCTCCGCTTCCAGCACGTCGCGCCCGGCGACACGACGAGCGGCTACTACACCGCGACGAACGGCGAGACGCAGGTGTCGAGCTACCTGAACGATCCTTCGGGCGGCGACGACGAGCTCGGCAGACGCGCCGCCTCCGTCGCACGCATGCTCTGCACCGATTGCGGCGTGCAGTCGGCGCCGCCGTCGTACACGCCCTGATTCGCGGGTCCGCGGCGCGATCGCTTTACGTCCCGGCGCGCGAGCGGTAGCTACGACCTGCACATGAACGTCATTCCCGCGCACCAGGGCAGGCCTTCCGACGACCCGATCTTCGCCTTGAACAAGGAGGCGACGGCGCGGAGGGCGCGCGGCGAGTCGATCGTGAACGCGACGGTGGGATCGCTCCTCCACGACGACAATCGTCTCGCGATCCTCCCGACCGCGGCGCGCGCCGTCCACGAGGTCCCCGCCGAGGAGTGGGCGCCCTACGCTCCCATCGCCGGCGCGCCGGACTTCCTCGATGCCGTGTCGACCGATCTCTTCTCGACCGAGCCGGAGATGAAGGCCTCGGCCGTCGCCGTCGCCACGCCGGGCGGCACGGGCGCTCTCCGCCATGCGATCGCGAACTACCTCGAGCCCGGCCAGTCGCTCCTCACGACGAGCTTCTTCTGGGGGCCGTACCAGACGCTCTGCGACGAGTCGGACCGCAAGCTGGCGACGTTCTCGATGTTCGACGGCGAGGGCAAGCTCGACACCGTCGCGCTCGACAAGGCGCTCGCCGATCACCTCACGACGCAGAAGCGCGCGCTCCTGTTCATCAACGATCCTTGCCACAACCCGACCGGTTACTCGATGACGCCGGCCGAGTGGCGCGCGGTCGTCGAGCGGCTCCTCGCACATTCCGCGCAGGGCCCGATCACGCTGCTCTGCGACACGGCGTACTTCGCGTATGCCGCGCGCCCCGATCCTCGCGCGTTCCTGAAGGAGCTCCGCCCGTTGCTCGGCAAGGTCGGTCTCGGATTCGCGTGGAGCGCCTCGAAGACGTTCACGCACTACGGGCTTCGCGTCGGCGCGATGGTCGCGTGCGTTCCGGACGCGAAGGAGCGCGCCGCGACCGAGGCCGCGCTCAGCTACTCGTGCCGCGGCACCTGGTCGAACTGCTCGCGCGGAGGCATGCGTGCGATCACGCGCCTTCTCACCGAGCCGGCGCTCGCGCGGTCCAGCGACGCGGAGCGCGAAGAGCTCAAGGCGCTCCTCGGCGCGCGCGTCACGGCGTTCAACCACGCGGCGACGGCGCGGGGCCTCAAGTACCCGCGCTACGAGGGCGGGTTCTTCGTCACCGTCTTCACGGACGACGCGCACGAGCGCGCGATGCGGATGAAGGAGAAGGGCGTCTTCGTGGTGCCCGCGAAGGGCGCGCTTCGCGTCGCGCTCTGCTCGGTCGCCGAGAAGGACGTCCCGCGGCTCGTCGACGCGCTCGCCGAGTAGCTCAGGCGGCGCTCTGCGAGAGCTTCTTGTCGAGCTCGCCCGCGAGGTCGAGCGCACGCATGTCGTCGAAGCCGCCGATGGCCTCGTCGTTGATGAAGATCTGCGGCACCGTTCGGCGACCGCCGGTGGCCTTCACGAGCCACGCGCGGGTCTCGTGGTCACTGCTGACGTCGATCTCTTCGAACGCGACGCCCTTGGACTTGAGGAGCATCTTCGCTCGGATGCAGTAGGGGCAGACCAAGGTCGTGTACATGCGGACGCGCGCGGCCATGCTCTTAGACGTAACACCGCGTTTGCACGTTGCGAGGGCGAGTGAGAAATCGACGGGAAGACCGCGATTTGGTCTGCGACGGGAGGGCAGAAACGGGCCTCCCTGCGTGTTACGTTCTCCTCCCCGATGGCGGCCGAACAGACCATTCACCTCGAGCGTTACGCACCCGATGCCAAGGCCCTCGTGGCCGGAGCGCAGTCCCTGGCGGACGAGCGAAAGCACGTGCAGGTGGAGCCCATCCATCTGCTCGCGCGCGCGCTCGACCGGGACCGTGGAGTCGCCGAGGTCTTCAAGAAAGCGGGCGCCGATCCGGCGGACGTCGTCGCGGAGGCAGAGTCGCAGCTCTCGAAGCTCGCGAAGGCGGGCGCCGGGCTCGCGTACCTCTCCTCGGCGATGCTCGCGCTCCTCGCGCGCGCCGAGAAGGAAGCCGACAAATCGGCCATCGGCGTCGAGCACCTGCTGAACGCGCTCTCGCAGGAGATCCGCGGTCCGGCCGCGGTCGTCCTCCAGGCGTTCGCGCTCGGGCCCGGGTCGCTGCGCCCCCACATGGCGGCGCTGAAGAGCGTGCCCCGCGAGGTCCCGGGCGCGAGCTCGGGCGGCGGTGCGTCGGCCGCCGACGCGATGAACCGCTACGTCAACGACCTCACCGCGCGTGCGCGGGACAAGGGCTTCGACCCCGTCATCGGCCGCGACACCGAGGTGCGGCGCCTGTTGCAGATCCTCGAGCGCCGCCAGAAGAACCATCCGCTGCTGGTCGGCGAACCGGGCACCGGCAAGACCGCGATCGTCGGCGCGCTCGCGATGCGCATCGCGGCCGGCGACGTCCCGCAGAACCTCGCGAGCCTCTCGATCCTCGAGCTCGAGATCGGGCAGCTCGTCGCGGGCGCGAAGCTCCGTGGCGAGATCGAGGACCGCCTCAAGCAGGTCATCTCGCAGATCAAGTCGCAGGACACGCTCCTCTACATCTCCTCGCTCGAGTCGCTGCTCGGACAGGGCGGCGCGGGCAGCGGCGTCGGCGATCTCCTGAAGCCGATGCTCGCGCGCGGCGACATCCGCCTCCTCGCGTCGACGACGCCCGAAGGCATCCGCAAGCTCTCCGACAAGGATCCGAACCTCTTGCGGCGCTTCACGGTGCTCGCAATCGATCCGCCCACGCCCGATCGCGCCATCGAGATCCTGCGCGGCATCGCCACGCGTTACGAGGCGCACCACAAGGTGCAGATCGGCGATCCGGCGTGCGTCGCGGCCGTGCGGCTGGCGAAGCGATACGTGCAGGATCGCGCGCTGCCCGACAGCGCGATCGACCTCCTCGACGAGGCGTGCGCCCGCAAGCGCGTCGAGATGGACGGACTGCCGGCCCACATGGACGACGCGATCCGTCGTGTCGCGTCGCTGAAGGCGCAGCTCTCGGGCCTCCAGGACGACGTCGACGCGATGAGCCTGAAGACGAAGGAGCGGCTCGAGAAGGAGATCGCCGAGCTCGAGCCGACGGTCATCGAGATGCGCTCGAAGCTCGAGTCGCGGCGCGGCGCGCTCGCGGCGCAGGCGGCGCTGAAGGACGAGATGCAGAAGCTCCACACGCAGCTCGAAGCGGCGCGGAAGGAGCAGAACTTCGCGAAGCTCGGGGAGCTCGAGCACGTCCAGATGCCCGAGGTGCGACGCCGTCTCGAGGCGGCGGACGCCGCGGTCGAGAAGGCGGGCCTGAAGGAAGGCGTGTCGCGCATCGTCACGGAAGAGGCGGTCGCGCAGGTCCTCGGCGACTGGACCGGCATCCCCGTGTCCCGCATGCTCGAGGCCGAGAGCGAGAAGCTCCTCAAGATGGAGGAGCGTCTGTCGGCGCGCGTCGTCGGTCAGAACGAGGCCGTCCGCGCCGTGTCGAAGGCGGTCCGGCGCGGCCGCGTCGGTCTGCGCGATCCGGGCAAGCCGATCGGCAGCTTCCTCTACCTCGGTCCTTCCGGCGTCGGAAAGACGGAGCTCGCGAAGGCGCTCGCCGAGTTCCTGTTCGACGACGAGCAGTCGATGACCCGCATCGACATGAGCGAGTTCATGGAGAAGCACATGGCGCAGCGTCTCGTCGGCGCGCCGCCGGGCTATGTCGACAGCGAGGAGGGCGGCTTCCTCACCGAGGCCGTGCGTCGCCGTCCGTACAGCGTGCTCCTGTTCGACGAGGTCGAGAAGGCGCATGCCGACGTGTTCAACCTGCTCTTGCAGGTGCTCGACGACGGCCGCCTCACGGACGGCCGCGGTCGCACGGCGGACTTTTCGAACACGGTCGTCATCATGACGAGCAACATCGGCTCGCAGCGCATCCTCGAGACGCCGGCGAGCCTCTTCGAATCGGAAGAGGGCCGCGATGCGCTCCGCGACGTGCTCCGCGAGGAGCTGAAGAACTTCCTGCGTCCGGAGTTCCTGAACCGCATCGACGACGTCATCATCTTCCGTCCGCTGTCGAAGCCGGACCTGCGCGGCATCGTCGACATCCAGCTCCGTCGACTCGAGAAGCTGGTGGCCGATCGCGAGCTGAAGCTGGAGCTCACGGAGGCGGCGAAGATGCGCCTGGTCGACATCGGCTACGAGCCGGCGTTCGGCGCACGTCCGCTGAAGCGCGCGATCCTGAAGGCGGTCCAGGATCCGCTCGCGGAGGAGCTGCTGTCGGGCGGGTATCCGAACGGCGCGACGGTGCGTGTCGACGTCGAGGGCGAGGGCTTCAAGTTCGTGAAGGGCTGAAAGGCCCGTAAACGCTCGAAACCACACGCCATCGAGGAGACCGTTAGCATGCTAATCGAGGCCCTCGAGGGGGTGGCTTGGGGGCTGGCGTGTGCTACATGCTCCCACATGCGCCTCCCCTCCACGGCCGTCGCGCTTGCCGCGCTTCTTGTCCTCGCCGGGGTCGGTGCGGGCGCCACGGGATGCGCCTCGACCATGATGACGCCCGCGCAGATGGCCGCGAGCGGCGCGCGTCCTTACGAGGCGCACGACGCGGCCGCGCTCGTCCGCGCCAGCGCCACCGCGCTCGAGACGCTCGGCTTCGAGGTCGTCGTCGAGGACGCCGCGGCCGGCAAGGTCGTCACCAAGCCGCGCACCGTCGTCATCAAGGAGCACGCGCCGATCGCCATCGCATGGTCGGTCGAGGTCGAGAAGACCGCCTCCGGACCCGTCGTCCATGCGCAGCCGCAGTACTCGAAGAGCGGCGCGCCCGTCGCAGCGCTCGATGCGCCGTATGTGAAGGCCTCGATGAGCGAGCTGTTCGACGAGATCGACGCGAGCCTTCCGGCAGCGACCGAGACGACGTCCGCGCGCATGCCCTGACGCCGAAACCGGATCCGCGATCGACGGCGGAATCGCGCTAGAGTCGGCGACGCATGCGCGTTCACCTCGTCGGCGTCTCGGGTACGGGAATGGGTCAGCTCGCGCTGCTCTTGCGCGACGCCGGCCACGACGTCAGCGGCTCGGACATGGCGTTCGACCCGCCGATGGGCCCCGCCCTCGAGGCGGCCGGCATCCGGTGCCTCAAGGGCTACGACGCGGCGCACATCGACGCGTCGATGGAGCTCGTCGTCGTCGGCAACGCGATCCGGAAGGACAACCCCGAGGCGATGCGCGCCGAGGAGCTCGGCCGATCGCGCGCCAGCATGTCGGAGACGCTCCGCGAGCACTTCCTCACGGGCCGCCGTCCTCTCGTGGTCGCCGGGACACACGGGAAGACGACGACCTCGTCGATGTGCGCCTGGATCCTCCACGAAGCCGGCCTCGAGCCCGGCTTCTTCATCGGCGGGCTGCCGAAGAACTTCCCGTCGGGCGCCGCCATCGGCTCGACGAAGCGCAAGCTCGTCACGAACGCGCTCGGCGCGTCGGCCAAGCCTGCACCGTTCGTCGTCGAAGGCGACGAGTACGACGCCGTGTACTGGAACAAGCGGCCCAAGTTCTTCGACTACGTCGGCATCGGCCGTGACGACGTCGCGATCCTCACCAGCATCGAGCAGGATCACATCGACATCTATCCGTCGGTAGGCGCCTACGAGGCGCAGTTCGAGGAATTCGTCGCGATGATCCCCGGCGACGGCCTCCTCGCCTGCGACGCGCGCGATCCCCGCGTTCGCGCCATCGTGCGCGAGCACGCCGATTCGAAGACGCTCTTCTACGGCCTCGAGGGCGACGACACCGGCGACATCACACCGACGTGGCTCGGGGCGATGGTGGCGCCCGACCCTTCGAACGGGGCGCAGCCCTTCGATCTCTACGCCGGCGGATCGTTCTGCGGGCGCTTCGCGCTGAAGGTACCGGGGGCGCACAACGTCCGGAATGCCGTCGGCGCGATCGCCGCGTGCGCCGAGGGCTTCGGCGTCGGCGTCGCCGCGGCACGCACCGCGCTCGCCACCTTCGAAGGCGTACGACGGCGCCAGGACCTTCTCGGGCGTCCCGCCGACATCGCCGTCTACGACGACTTCGCGCACCACCCCACCGCCGTCGACGAGACGCTGCGCGCCCTGCGCGCACGCCATTCCGGCGGAAAGCTGTGGGCGGTGTTCGAGCCGCGCAGCGCCACGGCATGCCGCGCGCTCCATCAGCACGAGTACGTCGCCGCGTTCGGCCACGCCGATCGCGTGCTCTTCGCGCCGCTCGGCAGGACCAACGTGCCCGAGCCCGAGCGCCTCGATCTCGTGCGCCTCGCGCGCGAGATCGGGCCCGGGAAGGCGACCGCCGAGACGAGCGTCGACGCCATCATCGAGCGCATCGTG